>JBEVDR010000085.1:0-18195 GCA_040513215.1 Microbacteriaceae bacterium
GTGCTGATCTTCCAAATGTTCACCGCCCCGATCTCCGCGCACATGATGGGTCGCGCCGGATACCGCACCGGCAATTTCGACGAGGAATACATCCTCACCGACGACCTGGAGGCGGCGGTCAACCGCGCCACCCGCGCGCAGGACCGCCGCAGCCGCTGAGCGCGTCATGACGCCCTGACGCAGGGTCATAGACTCATAACATGCCTGAGCCAGACTTGAAACCACGCTCCCGAGTCGTCACCGACGGGATCGAAGCCACCACCTCCCGTGGCATGCTCCGCGCCGTCGGGATGGGCGACGAGGACTGGGAGAAGCCGCAGATCGGCATCGCCAGTTCCTGGAACGAAATCACCCCGTGCAACCTGTCCCTGGACCGCCTCGCGCAGGCGTCAAAAGAGGGTGTGCACTCCGGCGGCGGGTACCCGCTGCAGTTCGGCACCATCTCCGTCAGCGACGGCATCAGCATGGGCCACGAGGGCATGCACTTCTCCCTGGTCAGCCGCGAGGTCATCGCCGACTCCGTGGAGACCGTGATGATGGCCGAGCGCCTCGACGGCTCGGTGCTGCTTGCCGGCTGTGACAAGTCGCTGCCGGGCATGCTCATGGCGGCAGCCCGTCTCGACCTGGCATCCGTGTTCCTGTACGCCGGCTCGATCGCCCCCGGCTGGGTGAAGCTCAGCGACGGCACCGAGAAGGACGTCACCATCATCGACTCCTTCGAGGCCGTCGGCGCCTGCAAGGCCGGCACGATGAGTCTCGAAGACCTGAAGCGCATCGAGTGCGCGATCGCGCCGGGCGAAGGCGCCTGCGGTGGCATGTACACCGCCAACACCATGGCCAGCGTCGCCGAAGCGCTCGGCATGAGCCTGCCCGGGTCCGCATCGCCGCCCGCCGCAGACCGCCGCCGCGACTACTACGCGCACCGCTCCGGCGAGGCCGTGGTCAACATGCTGCGCCTCGGCATCACCGCCCGCGACATCCTCACCAAGAAGGCGTTCGAGAATGCCATCGCCGTGGCCATGGCGTTCGGCGGATCCACCAACGTGATCCTGCACCTGCTCGCGATCGCGCACGAGGCCGAGGTTGAACTCACCCTCGACGACTTCAACCGCATCGGCGACAAGGTTCCCCACCTGGGTGACCTGAAGCCGTTCGGCAAGTACGTGATGAACGACGTCGACCGTCACGGCGGCGTGCCGGTGCTGATGAAGGCACTGCTTGACGCCGGTCTGCTGCACGGTGATGCGCTCACCGTGACCGGCAAGACCGTGGCCGAGAACCTCGCCGATCTGAACCCCGACCCGCTCGACGGTGAGGTCATCCGCACCCTCGACAACCCGATCCACGCCACCGGCGGGCTCACCGTGCTGCAGGGCACGTTCGCTCCCGAGGGTGCCGTGGTCAAGACCGCCGGCTTCGACGCCGACGTGTTCGAGGGTCCCGCCCGCGTGTTCGAACGGGAACGTGGCGCGATGGATGCGCTCACTGAGGGCAAGATCAACAAGGGCGACGTGATCGTCATCCGCTACGAGGGCCCCAAGGGTGGACCGGGCATGCGCGAGATGCTGGCGATCACCGCCGCCATCAAGGGCGCAGGCCTCGGAAAAGATGTACTACTCTTGACGGACGGTCGATTCTCAGGCGGCACAACCGGACTGTGTATCGGCCACATAGCTCCCGAAGCGGTGGACGCAGGTCCAATCGCCTTCGTGCGCGATGGTGATCTGATACGGGTCGATATCGCAGCTCGCACCCTTGACCTACTGGTCGAGCCTGCTGAGCTGGAAGCTCGCCGAGAAGGCTGGGCTCCACTTCCCCCTCGCTACACCCGTGGCGTTCTTGCCAAGTACTCGAAGCTCGTCCGCTCTGCTGCGGTGGGCGCGGTAACCGGGTAGCTGGCCCGCCAGACCAACCATTAGAAGGACTCCTATCTCCATGTCCGCGGAACCCACACCAGGTCCCACTGCGACGGTTCGCCCTCAGACCGGTCCGGAAATCCTGACCGGTTCGGGCGCCGTACTCAAGACCCTCGAGAAGCTCGGCATCACCGACGTGTTCGGCCTGCCGGGCGGCGCGATCATGCCGTTCTACGACGAGCTGATGTCGTCCACCACCATCCGCCACATCCTGGTACGTCACGAGCAGGGTGCCGGCCACGCCGCTGAGGGCTACGCCTCGTCCAGCGGCAGGGTCGGTGTCGCGATCGCGACATCCGGACCGGGCGCCACCAACCTGGTCACCGCGATCGCCGACGCCCACATGGACTCGGTGCCGCTGCTGGCGATCACCGGTCAGGTGTTCTCGACCGTGATGGGCACGGACGCGTTCCAAGAGGTCGACATCGTGGGAATCACGATGCCGATCACCAAGCACTCGTTCCTCGTGACCAAGCCGGAGGACATCCCCGCGACCCTGGCGGCCGCGTACCAGATCGCCACCACCGGCCGTCCCGGCCCGGTGCTGGTGGACATCACCAAGGACGCGCAGCAGAACAAGGCGCGGTTCATCTGGCCACCCAAGGTGGACCTACCCGGCTACCGCCCTGTCACCAAGGCGCACGGCAAGCAGATCCAGGCGGCAGCGCAGATGCTGGCGGAGGCTAGCCAGCCTGTGTTCTACGTGGGCGGCGGCGTGATCCGCGCGGGTGCCTCGGCTGAACTGCTGACCCTTGCCGAAACCACTGGCGTTCCCGTTGTCACCACGCTGATGGCGCGCGGCGCGTTCCCCGACTCGCACGAGCAGCACCTCGGCATGCCCGGAATGCACGGGGCAGTGCCCGCCGTGCTCGGGCTGCAGGAAAGCGACCTGATCGTCTCGCTCGGTGCCCGCTTCGACGACCGAGTCACCGGCAAGGTGAGCGAGTTCGCTCCGAACGCGAAGATCGTGCACGTCGACATCGATCCGGCCGAGATCTCGAAGATCCGCACCGCAGACGTGCCGATCGTGGGCGACGCCAAGGACGTCATCATCGACCTCACCGCCGCGTACATCGAGCAGATCAAGACGATCACGCCCGACTACCGCGACTGGTGGAACCGGCTGAATCTGCTGCGCACGCAGTACCCGCTCGGGTACACCCCGACCGAGGACGGGCTGCTCGCCCCGCAGGCGGTCATCGAACGTATCGGACAGCTCAGTGGACCCGAAGCTGTGTACGCCGCTGGCGTCGGCCAGCACCAGATGTGGGCGGCGCAGTTCATCAAGTACGAGCGTCCGAACGCCTGGCTGAACTCCGGCGGCGCCGGAACCATGGGCTACGGCGTTCCGGCCGCGATGGGCGCCAAGGTCGCCAACCCCGACCGCGTGGTCTGGGCGATCGACGGCGACGGCTGCTTCCAGATGACCAATCAGGAACTCGCGACCTGCACGATCAACAACATCCCGATCAAGGTCGCGATCATCAACAACTCCTCGCTCGGCATGGTGCGCCAGTGGCAGACCCTGTTCTACGACGGACGCCACTCATTCACCGACCTGAACACCGGTGCCGAGACCGCGATGATCCCCGACTTCATCAAGATGGCCGACGCCTACGGTGCCCTCGGCATCCGGGTGACCAAGCCGGAAGAGGTGGATGCCGCGATCAAACTCGCGCTGGAGACCAACGACCGCCCGGTCGTGATCGACTTCGTCGTGTCGCGCGACGCCATGGTGTGGCCGATGGTGCCGCAGGGCGTCGGCAACTCGTCGGTCCAGTACGCCCGTGAACACGCCCCCGAGTGGGACGAGGAGTAAAGATGTCCCATGTTCTCTCCCTGCTCGTCGAAGACAAACCGGGTCTGCTGACCCGCGTCGCCGGTCTGTTCGCGCGTCGCGGCTTCAACATCGAGTCGCTCGCCGTGGGCAAGAGCGAGATCGAGGGCCTGTCGCGCATCACCGTGGTGGTGGATGTCGAGGAGCTTCCGCTCGAGCAGGTCACCAAGCAGCTCAACAAGCTGGTCAATGTGCTCAAGATCGTCGAGCTCGACCCGTCGCAGTCGGTGCAGCGCGAGCATCTGCTCGTCAAGATCAAGGTCGACAATGTCACCCGCTCGCAGGTGCTCGAGGCGGTGACCCTGTTCCGCGCCCGCGTGGTGGACGTGGCCACCGACGCCTTGGTGGTTGAGGTCACCGGCGACAGTGGCAAGGTGCAGGCCTTCCTGCGCGTGGTCGAGCCGTTCGGCATCCGGGAACTGGCCCAATCGGGCCTGCTCGCCATCGGCCGTGGCTCGAAAAGCATCACCGAACGCCTGTTCAAGAATTAATACGTACCAACAACAAGGAGAACCAGTACAGTGACCGAAATCTTCTACGACAAAGACGCCGACCTGTCGATCATCCAGGGCAAGAAGGTCGCCGTGATCGGCTATGGCTCACAGGGCCACGCGCACGCGATGAACCTGCGCGACTCGGGCGTCGAGGTCGTCGTCGGGCTGAAGCCGGAATCGAAGTCGATCGCCAAGGCTGAGGAAGCCGGCTTCACGGTTCTGACGAACGCCGAGGCCGCGGCCTGGGCTGACGTCATCGTGATCCTCGCGCCCGACCAGTACCAGCGCTTCATCTACAACGACGACGTCGCCCCGAACCTGACCGCCGGCAAGGCGCTCATGTTCGCGCACGGGTTCAACATCCGGTTCGGCTACATCACCGCCCCCGAGGGTGTCGACGTGTTCATGGTCGCCCCGAAGGGCCCCGGCCACACCGTGCGCCGCGAGTACGAGGCCGGCCGTGGCGTTCCCGTGATCGCTGCCGTCGAGACCGACGCCAGCGGCTCGGCCTGGGACCTCGCCTGGTCGTACGCCAAGGCCATCGGCGGACTGCGTGCCGGCGGCATCCAGACCACCTTCACCGAAGAGACCGAGACCGACCTGTTCGGTGAGCAGGCTGTGCTCTGCGGCGGAACCTCGCAGCTGGTGCAGTACGGCTTCGAGGTGCTCACCGAGGCCGGCTACCAGCCGCAGATCGCCTACTTCGAGGTGCTGCACGAGCTGAAGCTCATCGTTGACCTGATGTGGGAGGGCGGCATCGCCAAGCAGCGTTGGAGCGTCTCCGACACCGCTGAGTACGGCGACTACGTCTCGGGCCCGCGCGTCATCGACCCGAGAGTCAAGGAGAACATGAAGGCCGTTCTCGCCGACATCCAGTCCGGCGCGTTCGCGAAGCGTTTCATCGAGGACCAGGACGCCGGAGGACCGGAGTTCAAGGCACTGCGCGCCAAGGCCGAGCAGCACCCGATCGAGGCCACCGGCCGCGAACTGCGTGCCCTGTTCGCCTGGAAGCAGACGGACGCCGACTACACCGACGGCAGCGCCGCGCGCTAAATATCATCCGCTGATTGAGGAGCGCCGCGCGCGAAGCGAGTGACGCGTCTCGAAATCACGCAAGAGGGGCGCATCCGGTTCATCCCGGGTGCGCCCCTTTCGCGTACCCGGGGTGGCCATCTCCGACCGAGCGGTGGCCCGGGAGCCCCAGGTAGGCTGCCGCATGAGCTCGGGCGATGCGCATCGGGATGTTCACCGGGAAGACATGACCGGGATAGTGCTCGTTCACGGGCACCCGCGAGTGTGGCGATGTGCCCCGGCGTCCGCTCGTTGCGATCTGTCCGTTGCGGTTGCCGCGTCCGCGCTCACCATGGTGCCGACGCAGCAAACCAGTGCCACCAGCACTGCACCGCTCGCCCGTGCCGCGCCGCCCACCAGCGCGGTGTCACCCGCGAGCATCGCACCCATCGGCAGCAACGCGCCGACGACCGGGGCCGTACTGATCAACGAGGTCACCAACGATCCCACCGACGGCTTCTTCGAACTGCGTAACTGGGACGCCAGCCAGCACGTCACGCCGAAGGATGCGTCATCCGCCGCGGACCGATCGACCGACTCCCGCTGGGTGAGCCGTGCCGACGAGTTATTGGCAGGTGATCGCCGAGGGCCTGCAGCACCGCTACACCGCGCTCGACGACGAATTCGTGGTGCAGCTGGAGCTGCAGCACGAGAAGGCGGTCACCACCAGCGGGCTGGAACTGCGCGGGACCGAGCAGGTGAGCGCGCACGGGCGCTGACGCGGGCTGCTGGCGGCTGGCGTACCGGCAGCAATCCGTCCGGCGTTGCGCGTAGAACGGCAGCCATCCGGCCTGACGCGCCGCTCACTTTCGACGACACACCGCATCGAGCGGCGGATCACTGACTTTCTGCGCGGGCACTCCCGCGCGGCGGGTGCCTTCGACGCTGGCCGGATGCCGGATGCCGGATGCCGGATGCCGGGGGCTGGGGGCTAGGCGGGTTTCGAGACGCGTGCTCGCAAGCTCGCGCTCCTCAACCAGCGAAAGGCTAGCGGAAGACGGTGTCCAGCACGGGCTCGCCGCGGCTGAGCCGGAGCGCCTCAGCCGGCAGCTCCGCGACCGCGGCCGCGCGATGCTCTCGGGCGAGCGCGGTGCCCGGCTGCCCGCGGTAGCGCTCGTCGGCGACACCGTCGGTGATGAGCGGCACCTGGAGCAGCCGACCGCTGCCCTCCGGCACAGTGGTCTCCACGTACACCGTCTCCTCGGTCGCGACGCCGTCGACGAGGGTGCGCACGGCATCCTTGCGGCCCGCGATCGACACCTTGTCGGCCGACTTCTTCGCCACCGGGATCCAGGCGCCCGCGTCATCCAGGTGCGCGACCAGCTTGTAGACCATGCCCATCGCCGGCGCGCCGGAACCGGTGACCACCTGCGTGCCCACCCCATAGGCGTCGACCGGCGAGGCCGCGAGGGCGGCGATGGTGTGCTCGTCGAGGTCGTTGGTGACCGTGATCCTGGTGTTCACAGCGCCGAGCGAGTCGAGCTGCTTGCGCACGTCCCGCACCACCACCGGCAGATCGCCGGAGTCGATCCGCACCGCGCCGAGCTCAGGCCCGGCGACCCGCACCGCGGTCTCGATGGCGGTGGGGATGTCGAAGGTGTCGACGAGCAGCGTCGTGCCGACGCCCATCGCCGCGATCTGCGCCCGGAAGGCCTCTTCCTCGCTGTCGTGCAGCAGGGTGAAGGAGTGCGCGGCGGTGCCCATCGTGGGCACACCCCAGGAACGGCCCGCCTCGAGGTTGCTGGTAGCGGAGAACCCGGCGATATACGCGGCCCGGGATGCGGCGACGGCGCTGCGTTCGCCGACTCGGCGGGCGCCCATCTCAGCGAGGGGGCGACCCTCCGCCGCGGACACCATGCGCGAGGCGGCGGTCGCCACCGCGGTGTCGTAGTTGAGGATGCTGAGCGTGACAGTCTCGAGCAGCACCGCCTCGGCGAAGGTGCCCTCAATCTCGAGCACCGGGGAGCCGGGGAAGTACACCTCGCCCTCACGGTAGCCCCGGATGCTGCCGCTGAACCGGTAGGACTCCAGGTAGTCGAGCGTCTCGCCGTTGACCACGGCGTTGTCGCGCAACCAGGTGAGCTCGGCATCCCCGAACCGGAACTGCTCGATGGCATCCAGAAGTCGTCCGGTTCCGGCGAGCACGCCGTAGCGGCGGGCGCCGGGCAGTCGACGACCGAACACCTCGAACACGCAGCGGCGGTCGTGCCGGCCGCTGGCCAGTGCCGCCTCCACCATGGTCAGTTCGTAACGGTCGGTCAGCAGGGCGGTGCTCATAGGGGAAAGCCTATCCGCGGCGGCAGCGCCCGCCGGGCCCGGCCCGCCCGCCCGTCGGCACAGCCGTGCAGTGGGGGAGTGCGGCCGGTTTCGGCGCTCACGGACGGTCGCCTAGGCTTGGGTGTCGTGACCGACGCGCCCATTGGAGTCTTCGACAGCGGTGTCGGCGGACTGACCGTGGCCCGCGCGATCATCGATCAGCTGCCGAACGAACGCATCCTCTATGTCGGCGACACGGCACGCTCCCCGTACGGGCCGAAGCGAATCGCCGCGGTGCGCGAGTACGCCCTCGAGGTGCTGGATGACATGGTGGCATCCGGGGTGAAGATGCTCGTCATTGCCTGCAACACCGCGTCGGCGGCGATGTTCCGCGACGCCCGCGAGCGGTTCACCGAAGGTCACGGCATCCCGGTGCTCGAGGTCATCCAGCCGGCGGTACGCTCCGCCGTGCGGAAGACCCGCAACAAGCGGATCGGCGTGATCGGTACCCGCGGCACCATCAAATCCCGCGCTTATGAAGACGCCTTCGTCGCCGACCCGGAACTCGAGATCTTTGCCCAGGCCTGCCCGCGCTTTGTCGAGTTCGTCGAGGCCGGCGTCACCAGCGGGCCCGAGCTGTTCCAGGTGGCCGAGGAATACCTGCATCCGCTCAAGCAGGCCGACATCGACACGCTCGTGCTCGGCTGTACCCACTACCCGCTGATGTCGGCCGCGATCCAGTACGTGATGGGCCGCCATGTCTCGCTGGTGTCGAGCGCCGACGAAACCGCCTACGACGTCTACCGGATGCTGGTGAAGCACTCCCTGTTGCGCACCGCCGCGACCCCGCCGGCGCACCTGTTCGAGGCCACCGGCGCCAACAAGCAGGAGTTCCTGCAGCTTGCCAGCCGATTCCTCGGCCCGGAGGTCACCCGTGTGGAGACCTTCGAGACCGGCACGATCGACCTGCCCACCCAGAGAAAGTGAACGAATGACCCGCACAGACGGCCGGGAGGCCAACGAACTTCGTCCGATCACGATCGAGCGCGGCTGGAGCAAGCAGGCCGAGGGCAGCGCCCTGATCTCGTTCGGCGACACCAAGGTGCTCTGCACCGCGTCGTTCACCAACGGGGTGCCGCGCTGGCTGACCGGCAAGGGCAAGGGCTGGGTCACCGCCGAGTACTCGATGTTGCCGCGCGCCACCAACAGCCGCTCCGACCGTGAATCGGTGAAGGGCAAGATCGGCGGCCGCACCCACGAGATCTCCCGTCTGATCGGGCGCAGCCTGCGCGCGGTGATCGACACCAGGGCGCTCGGTGAGAACACCATCGTGATCGACTGCGACGTGCTGCAGGCCGACGGCGGTACCCGCACCGCGGCGATCACCGGCGCCTACGTCGCGCTCGCCGACGCCATCGAGTGGGCGCGCGAGAAGAAGTTCATCGGCCAGAAGGCCACCCCGCTGATCGACAGCGTCGCCGCGGTGAGCGTCGGCATCATCGACGGCGAGCCCATGCTCGACCTGGCATATGTCGAAGACGTGCGTGCCGAGACCGACATGAACGTGGTCGTCACCGGCCGCGGCCTGTTCGTCGAGGTGCAGGGCACCGCGGAGGGTGCCCCGTTCGACCGTCGCGAGCTGGGCGAACTGCTCGACCTCGGTGTCGCCGGCACCGAGGAACTCACCCGGCTGCAGCTGGCGGCCCTCGCCGCATCCGTCTCCGCCTGATGAAGATCGTTCTCGCCACCCATAACGCGCACAAGGTGGAGGAGCTGCGGCGCATCCTCGGTCCCGCGCTCGGCGACCACGAGCTGATCGGCTACGACGGACCGGAACCGGTCGAGGACGGAGACAGCTTCGAGGCGAATGCGCTGATCAAGGCGCGGGCCGCGGCCGCGCACACCGGGCTGCCGGCCCTCGCCGACGACAGCGGCATCTCGGTGGCCGCGCTCGGTGGTGAGCCGGGCATCCACTCGGCCCGCTACGCCGGTACCCGCAACGACCAGGACAATAACGCACTGCTGCTGACCAACCTGGCGGATGTCGCGGACCGCTCGGCCGCGTTCGAGTGCGCCGCGGCGTTCGTCGACGGCTCGTTCGAGCACGTGGTGCTGGGAGTCTGGCCGGGCAGGGTGCTGCCCACCGCATCCGGTGCGAACGGCTTCGGCTACGACCCGATTTTCCAGCCGGAGGGTCACGTCGTGTCGTCGGCGGAGCTCGCCCCGGAGGAGAAGAACGCGATCAGCCACCGGGCGCGGGCGTTCGCCGCGATCATGCCGGTGGTGCGGGAGCGGCTCGGGTAGTTTCTGGGGCTCCGGACGATGAACGGCACCGGCGTCAGCGCACCTCATTCGGCTCGGTAGCCTTGAGGCGTGGGCCATGACCATCACTCGCACGCGAACCGACGCCGCCTGGGCATCGCGCTCGCGATCGTCGTCGTGTTCCTCGTGGTCGAGGTGGTCGGCGCCTGGCTGACCGGGTCGCTCGCGCTGCTCGGCGACGCCGGGCACATGTTCTCGGACGCCCTCGGTTTGGTCGTCGCGCTGATCGCGACCGCGGTCGCCGCCCGCCCGGCCAGCGACCGGCAGACCTACGGATTCCAGCGCGCCGAGGTGTTCGGGGCGCTGATCAACGGCGTGATCCTCGCGGTCGTGGCCGTCGTCGTCGCGATCGAGGGCGTGCGCCGCCTGATCGTCCCGGAGGATGTGCACGTGCTCGCCGGGCCGATGCTCGCCGTGGCGGTCGCCGGGCTGGCGGCGAACATCGCCGCGTTCCTGGTGCTGCGCGGCGGGCGGCACACATCCATCAACATGCGCGGCGCCTACCTCGAAGTGCTCGGCGACATGATCGGATCGATCGCCGCGATCGTGGCGGCCGCGGTGATCCTGCTCACCGGGATCGAGCAGGCCGACGCCGTGGCCTCCCTGGTGATCGCCGCGCTGATCGTGCCGCGTGCCATCATCCTGCTCCGCGATGTGGTGCACGTGCTGAGCGAATCGACGCCGGCCGGGATGAGCGTCGCCGAGATCCGGGAACACCTGCTCGGGGCGTCCGGTGTCGTCGACGTGCACGACGTGCACGTCTGGGCGATCACCTCCGGTTCTCCGGTGTTCTCCGCCCACGTGGTGGTGGAGCGGGCGGTGTTCGAGACCGGACGCACCGGGGTGATGCTCGACGAGCTCGGTGCGTGCCTGGCCGACCATTTCGATGTGGCGCACTCGACGTTCCAGCTGGAGCCGGCCGAGCACGCCGGTCATGAGGAGCCGCAGCATCCCTGACGGGTGGGTCCCCGGCCATCGACATGCACCACTCCCACGACCTATGATTTCGGTATGCCGAAAACTCGAGGGCGAGTCGCCCGAAACCTGATCGCGGCTGTCGTCGCGGCCGGGCTGCTGGGCGCCTGCTCGAGCGCTCCCGGCGGCACCGCGGCGGCACCCGATGATTCGGTGCCGCTCGTGCTCACCACCTTCACCGTGATCGCCGACATGGCGCGACAGGTCGGCGGAGACGCCGTGCGCGTGGACTCGATCACCAAGGTCGGGGCCGAGATCCACGGGTACGAGCCGACACCGTCTGACCTGCGGTCTGCGGCATCCGCTGATCTGATCCTCGACAACGGCCTCGGCCTGGAGCGATGGTTCGAGGACTTCGTCTCCACCCTCGATGTGCCACACGTGGTGCTCAGCGATGGCGTCGAGCCGATCAACATCAGCTCCGGCGACTACGAGGGCCTGCCCAACCCGCACGCCTGGATGTCGCCGGTCGCCGGGCAGACCTACGTCGACAACATCGTCGACGCGCTCGGCGAGCTGGTGCCGGATGCCGCGCAACTGTTCGAGGCGAACGGCGCCGCCTACAACGCCGAACTGCAGGCGCTCGCCGACGAGCTCGCGGACACCGTGGCCGACCTGCCCGCGGACCACCGGGTGCTGGTGAGCTGCGAGGGCGCATTCAGCTATCTCGCGCGGGACATCGGACTGGATGAGGCCTACCTCTGGCCGGTGAACAGCGACACGCAGGGCACCCCGCAGCAGATCCGCGCCACGATCGAGCTGGTGCGGGAGCGCAACGTTCCCGCGGTGTTCTGCGAGACGACGGTGAACGACTCGTCGCAGCAGCAGGTGGCCCGCGAGTCCGGTGCCGAGTTCGTCGGCGACCTGTACGTCGACTCGCTGAGTGAGGCGGATGGCCCGGTGCCGAGCTACCTCGACCTGCTTCGCTACGACGTCGAGCTGATTGCGGAGGGGCTGAATGATTGACAACGGTGTGATCGGCAACGGCGTGGCCCGCAACGGCGTGGCCCGCAACGGCGTGGCCAACACAGGTGTCGCCGACACCATCCGGGTGACCGGGCTGGCCGTACGCTACGGCGCGGTGCAGGCACTCAGCGACGTCGACCTGGCGCTGCCGAGCGGCCGCATCATCGGCCTGCTCGGCATGAACGGGTCGGGCAAGAGCTCGCTGTTCGGGGCGCTGATGGGCACGGTGAAGCCGGCGGCCGGCCGGATCCGGCTGTTCGAGCAGGACCCGAAGAAGGCCAGGGCGCAAGGCCTGATCGCCTACATGCCGCAGTCGGAGAACGTCGACTGGGACTTCCCGCTGTCCGTGCGCGACGTGGTGATGACCGGCCGCTACGGACGCCTCGGCCTCACCCGCCGCGCGCACCCCGCCGACAAGCAGGCGGTCGCGGCCGCGCTCGAGCGCGTCGGGCTAATCGAGTTCGCCGACCGGCAGATCGGCGAGCTGAGCGGCGGACAGCGCAAGCGGGTGTTCGTCGCCCGCGCCATCGCGCAGGAGGCCCGGCTGCTGCTGCTCGACGAACCATTCGCCGGGGTGGACAAGGGCTCAGAGGCCACCATCATCGGGCTGCTGCGCGAATTGCGTGACGAAGGCCGCGGCATCCTGATCTCCACCCACGACCTGGCCGGGGTGCCGGATCTCGTCGACGACGTGGTGCTGCTGAAAAACCGGGTGCTGTTCCAGGGCCCGCCCGACCGGGCACTCAGCCCCGAGAACCTCGCCCTCGTCTTCGGACTGGAGCCCGCCGCATGATCGACTGGATCCTCGGCCCGCTGCAGTTCGAGTTCATGACCCGGGCCATGCTGGTCACCCTGGTCGCGGCGACCACCTGTGCCATCCTCAGCTGCTGGCTGGTGCAGATCGGCTGGTCGCTGATGGGTGACGCCGTGTCGCACGCCGTGCTTCCGGGCGTGGCGATCAGCTACATCCTCGGTTGGCCGTTCGCGCTCGGCGCGTTCATCTTCGGCGCCGGCGCGGTCGCGCTGATCGGCGGGGTGCGCGCCACCACCAAGATCAAGGCGGATGCCGCGATCGGCGTGGTCTTCACGGCCCTGTTCGCGCTCGGCCTCGTGATCATCTCGAAGACGCCCAGCCAGACCGACCTCGGTCACATCCTGTTCGGCAACGTGCTCGGCGTCAGCGACCTGGATATCTGGCAGGTGGTGGTGATCGGCGTGATCGCCTGCACTGTGCTGCTGGTGAAGCGCCGCGACCTCACCCTGTTCGCGTTCGACCGCGGCCACGCCAACGCCATCGGCATCAACACCCGTTGGCTGTCGGTGCTGCTGCTCGGCCTGCTCGCGCTCACCGTGGTGGTGGCGCTGCAGGCGGTGGGCATCATCCTCGTGGTGGCCATGCTGATCACCCCCGGCGTCACCGCGTACCTGCTGACCAAACGATTCGACCGGATGCTGCTGCTCAGCGTCATCGTGACCGTGATCGCCGCACTGGTGGGCCTGTACGCCAGCTACTACCTCGACGCCTCCACCGGTGGCGCGGTGGTGCTTGCCCAGTCGTTGGCGTTCGGGCTCGCCTACCTGTTCGGGCCGCGCGGGGGAGTCGTCGTGAACTGGGCGCGCCGGCGCCGGGAGGTCTACGCATGACTACGGTGATCGAGGACTACGTCAAAACCATTTACGCGCACACCGAGTGGCAGCCCGACCCGATCACCCCGTCGGCGCTCGCCGCGCGGCTCGGCCTGGCCGCGTCATCCGTCACCGAGATGGTGAAGAAGCTGCGCCTGCAGGGGCTGGTGGCGCACGAGAACTACGGCGCGATCACTCTGACCGACGCCGGAACCGCCCTCGCCCTCGGCATGGTGCGCAAGCACCGGCTGGTCGAGACCTGGCTGGTGCGTGAGTTCGGCTACGGCTGGGACGAGGTGCACGACGAGGCCGAGATCCTCGAGCACGCGCTGAGTGACCGGCTGCTCGCCGCGATCGATGACAAGCTCGGACGGCCCGCGTTCGACCCGCACGGCGACCCAATCCCGAGCCGGGACGGCTCGGTGCAGCGTCCGGACGCGACCCTGCTGGCGGATGCCGCGACCGATCAGGTGGTGCGGGTGGTGCGGGTCAGCGACCGCGACCCTCGCCTGCTGCGGCACCTGGCTGCGGAGGGACTCACCGTCGGCAGTGAGCTGACCGTGATCGGCCGCGCTCCGTTCGGCGGCGCATTCGCGGTGCGCGTCGCCGGGGATGACGCCGAGCACGACCTCGGCGACCAGGCGCTCAGCTCAATCTGGGTGGCGCCGGCCGCCTAGTGGGACCGCCTAGTGGGGGTCGTTCGAGGGGTCCTGGTCGAAGTAGGCCGGGTCGAGCACCGCTTCTTCGTCGGTGAGCGGGGCGACGCCCTCGAGCCGCGCCTTCTTCGCCTTCCGCGCCGACTGCACGTAATGGAACACCGTCGGAATCAGGGTGAGCACGACCGCGCCGAGCAGGATCAGGTCGATGTAGCCGCGCACGAAGTCGGCCACCGGTGGGATGTAGCCAAGCAGGTACCCGAACAGGGTGAGCCCAGCACCCCAGATCATCGCCCCGATGAAGTTGTACAGCGTGTACTTCTTGTAGTTCATGTGTCCGACGCCCGCGGCCACCGGCACGAAGGTGCGCAGGATCGGCACGAACCGAGCGAGGATGACAGACAGCCCACCGAACCGGTGGAAGAACGCGTTGGTGCGCGCCACGTTCTTGCGGCTGAACAGGCCGCTCTCTTTTTGCTCGAACACCTTGGGGCCGAGTTTGTGGCCGATGAAATACCCTGCCTCACCGCCGAGGAACGCCGCGAACCCGATCGCCAGGCACACCCACCAGATGTCGACGCCGATGCCCGGGTAGAACGCGAGCAGTCCGGTGATGATCAGCAGCGTGTCACCCGGCAGCAGGAAGCCGACCAGCAGGCCGGTCTCGGCGAACACGATGAGGCACACGCCGATCAACGCGAAGGCGCCGAACCCGGTGACGAGCGTCTCGGGGTCCAACCACGGAATCAGGGCGGCTGGCACCATCGGCTTAGCCTCCAGGGGTAAGCGGGGAGCGACCCCGTCTGCGGAATGAACCAAGTTCGTTCTGCCAGCGTACTAGCGAGCTGGTACCAAGCGCCCTCCGGGTTTCCCCCAATTCGTGCCGGGGCCGACCGGCGGCCATCGTGCACGGGCTCGCCGCGTGCCATACTACTTCCTGAACGATCGGTCACTAATTCGGCGGTCACTGATTCAGCAGGCATTGATTCAGTGGGCGCCGATCTGGTGCCGACCAGCACCTCATGAGACAGCGTTGTCAGGAGAGACATGGCGGATGTCGTGAACGACGAGCCCCTGCTGATCGAGCGTCGGGCCGACCGGGTGATCGCCACCCTCAACCGTCCCGCGGTGCGCAACGCCATCGACCAGCACACCATCGACGCGCTGCACGCCCTGTGCGTCGAACTCGAGGTCAGCCCGCGCATCCTCATCATCACCGGCGCCGGCGGCGTCTTCGCCTCGGGCGCCGACATCCGGCAACTCCGCGACCGGCGGGCGGATGACGCGCGCCGCAGCATCAACGCCACCGCATTCAATCGAGTGCACGAGCTGCCCGCGCCGGTGATCGCCGCGATCGACGGGTACGCGCTCGGCGGCGGAGCCGAATTCGCGTATGCCGCCGACATCCGGATCGGGTCGCCCACCCTCAAGATCGGCAACCCGGAGACCGGCCTCGGCATCATCGCCGCCGCCGGCGCCTCGTGGCGGTTGCGGCAGATCGTCGGCGAACCGCTCGCCCTCGAGATGCTGCTCACCGGCCGCATCCTCGACGCCCAGGAGGCGCTCGCCGCGGGCCTCGTCAGCGCGCTGCATCCGGCTGACACCCTGCTCGACGCGGCGCACGCCATCGCCGACCGGATCGCCGCCAACGACCCCCTCGCCACCCGGCTCACCAAGCAGGTGTTCCATGCCCCGCGGGCGGAGCATCCCGCGATCGACGCCGAGGCTCAGGCGGTGCTGTTCGAAAGCCCGGAGAAGACGCGCCGGATGACCGAGTTCCTGGAGAGGAAGAACCGGTGACCGGGATACTGCCAAGCTACGTGCGCGGCCGGTGGTGGGTACCCGCCGCCGGCGGTGCCGACGCCGCCGATAAGGCGACCACGGTGCGCGACGCGTCCACCGGTGAGCCGATCACCCGGGTCTCCACCGACGGCCTCGACCTCGCCGCGGCCCTCGACTACGGCCGCACGGTCGGGCAGGCGAGCCTCGGTGCACTCACCTTCCATCAGCGTGCCGTGCTGCTCAAGCAGTTCGCTCTCGCACTGACCGAGCGCAGGGCCGAACTATACGACGCTTCCGCGCGCACCGGCGCCACCGCCGCCGACTCCTGGGTGGACATCGACGGCGGCATCGGCGTGCTGTTCAGCTACTCCTCGAAGGGTCGCCGCGAACTGCCCAACGCGCAGGTCTACGTCGACGGCCCCCTCGAGCAGCTGTCGAAGGATGGCTCGTTCCTTGGCCGGCACCTGTACAGCCGACTGCCGGGCATCGCCGTGCAGATCAATGCGTTCAACTTTCCGGTGTGGGGCAGCCTCGAGAAGTTTGCGCCCGCGTTCCTCGCTGGCATGCCCACCCTGGTGAAACCGGCGACCCCCACCGGCTTCGTGGCCGAGGCGATGGTGCGGGTGCTGGTCGAGTCCGGGCTGCTGCCGGATGGCACGCTGCAACTGGTGTCTGGCAGCGTCCCCACCCTGTTCGAGCACCTGCGGCTCGGCGACCTGGTGGCGTTCACCGGGTCGGCGTCCACCGCGCGTGCGCTGCGACAACACGAGTCGGTGCAGGCCGGAGGGGTGCGCTTCACCGTGGAGACCGACTCGCTGAACGCGTCGGTGCTCGGCCCGGACGCCACACCGGGCACGCCGGAGTTCGACGCGTACGTGCGGCAACTGGTGACCGAGATGACCGCGAAGGCCGGCCAGAAGTGCACCGCAATCCGGCGGGCGGTGGTGCCGGCGGTATCCGTCGACGCGGTGATCGACGCGGTCGCAACCCGCCTGGCCGACAAGCTGGTGCTCGGGGACCCGCGCGCCGAGGGCGTGACCATGGGGCCGCTCGCGTCGACCGCGCAGCGTGACGAGGTGCTGCGTCAGGTGGCGGCACTCCAGGCCGCGGGCGGTGAACTGGTGGTCGGCTCCACCGAGCCGCCGGTCGTGCTGCACGCCGACGGCAGCCGGGGACCCGCGCCGGATGGCGCGTTCGTCGCCCCGCTGCTGCTGAGGTTCGCGGATGTCACGGCCGACGCCCTGCACGAGGTGGAAGCGTTCGGCCCGGTGGCGAGCATCGTCGGCTACGAGTCTCTCGACCAGGCCGGCGAGCTGGTGTCGCGCGGCGGGGGATCGCTCGTCACGAGCGTCGCCACCCACGACCCGGAGGTCGCCGTGCGGCTGCTCGGGGCGATCGGCGCGTTCAACGGGCGGCTGCTGTTCCTTGATCGGGACGATGCCCGCAGCTCGACAGGTCACGGGTCGCCGCTGCCGCAGCTGGTGCACGGTGGGCCCGGTCGGGCTGGCGGTGGGGAGGAGCTCGGCGGCATCCGCGCGGTGCTGCATCACATGCAACGCACCGCGGTGCAGGGCACTCCGCAACTGCTCACCGCGCTCACCGGGGTGTGGCATCAGGGTGCCGCCGCCGATGCCGGTGGAGTGCACCCGTTCCGCAAGAGCCTGGCCGAACTGCGGCTCGGAGACCAGGTACTGTCCCCGCTGCGCGAGGTGACGCTCGAGGACATTGAGAGCTTCGCCGAGTTCACCGGCGACCGGTTCTACGCGCACATGGATGAGGATGCCGCCGCGGCGAACCCGTTCTTCCCCGGCCGGGTGGCGCACGGCTACCTGCTGATCTCCTGGGCCGCCGGGCTGTTCGTGGAACCGGCGCCCGGGCCGGTGCTCGCGAATTACGGGCTGGAGAACCTGCGCTTTGTCACCCCGGTGTCGCCGGGCGACAGCATCCGGGTGCAGCTGACGGCGAAGCAGATCACCCCGCGCGAGACCGACGACTATGGCGAGGTGCGCTGGGACGCGGTGATCCGCAACCAGAACGACGAGGTCGTCGCGAACTACGACGTGCTGACCCTGGTGGCCAAGCACCTGGTGCCCGCCTGAGGCGAGCGGCGCCGGTCTGAGGCGCCGCTCGTTCGCAATTCAGTCTCTTCTGCCGGCCGCCGCTCACGAAGCCACGCGGTTCCGGGCTCCGGTCTATGCCACGATACGGCGCAGACTGAATTACGAACGCTAATCGGGAAAGACGGGCGGCAGCGTGCGATGGGTGGCGAGGGAGCGGCCCCGCACCTCGGCGAC
>JBEVDR010000086.1:0-6061 GCA_040513215.1 Microbacteriaceae bacterium
CGGCGGTCGCGCTCAACAGCACGAAGACGATCGCCGGGGCGACGCCGCGACCGGCCTGGCGCATCGTGTTGACCGCGCGGGCGATGAGGTAGCCGAGTGGCGTCAGCAGTATCCACGCGGGAGATGCCGTGGACTGGTGCGAACGCACAGTGAGCTGCCTGCGGTCGGTGAAGGCGAGGGCGACCCCGGCGATCGCGAACACGAACGCCAGGGCTCCGAGCGTGAACGGCGTGTAGAAGTCGGGCGCGAAGAGGAGCAGCACGGCGGCGGCGCCGAGCGCGATCGTCGGCAGCACGGTGATGAGCCAGACCGCCGCGGTGTTGGCGCTCGTCGGGGCCGTCATCGTGCCGCTGGTGATTTTCGGGGTCATGCCGAACGGCTGGTACGCGGGACCCATCGCGAACGGTGACTGCGAGGCATCCGCGGCGCCGACGGGCGACGTCTCGAGGAGCGCCGCGAAGTCCGGCAGGGCCGCGACCGGGGCCGCAGGGACTGGTGCTGCCGCGAGTGGTGCCGCCGCGACCGGTGCTGCAGGGACGTGTACTGCCGCGACTGGCGCAGCCGCGACCGGCGCAGCCACAGCCGACACCTCCGGCGCGACGGGCAGCGTCTGTGCGACGGGAGCGGCCGGCACGAAGGTGTGCGTCGCGCTCACGGGCGGATCGGCGAGTGTCATCGGCGCGACGGTGGAAGCGGCGCGCGACTCGTTCGGTTCGACCGGCGGGTCGGTGAGCTGCTCGACCGGTTGCGGCGTGTGGGCCTGCGCCTGATGCGTCGACGAGACCGTCGGACCCATGGCGTAGGCCGGCGACGGTTCCGTCACCTCGACCGTGTCGGCCGTCAGCAGTTCCGCTTCGCGCAGCGCGGCCGCCTCGCGCAGCTGACGCCGGGTGGGGAGCGGCTGCTGCGGTGCGCCTGCCGCGACAGACGGCGCCTCAGCGCCCAGGGCACGGGCGACCATGGGGGCGCTCGGCGACGGAGTGCGCTGCGCCGCAACGGCAGACGCGGCGCCCACAAGGCCGGTGTATGCGGGCGAGCCCGGTCCCGGCAGGCCGGCGTAGGCGGGAGTCGCGGGCGAGACCGGAGCCACGGGCTCGACCGCCACGGGCTCGACCGCCACGGGCTCGACCGTCGCGGGCTCGGCCGACTCGAGCGCTACCGACACTGGCTCGGGCGACGCCACGGGCGCGACCGACACGGGCTCGACCGTCGCCACGGGCTCAGGCAGCGCCTCGAGGGCGTGCGTCCACGAGGTCCCGTCCCACCAGCGTCGTTGCTTGCTGCCTCGGGGGTCGGGATACCATCCTGCGGGTATTGCGGCGTAAGAAGTTCCAGTCATTTCGGGTGACTACACTTTCCGGCTCGGGTCTTCGTGCTCGGCTCAGGCGAGAGCTCTCGCCTCGTTCGCTCCGGCGCCTAGGGCGGGCTCCGTCGCTGCTGATACACAACAGCGCGCAAGCCGAAGCCCGCGCGCTGTTGTCTCGTTCATAGTTCCGTCGGTTCTAACGCGCCATGTCCCAGACGCCCCAGTCGAGCACCTGCCACTCGATCCAGCCGTTGGCCCGCTCCAGGCTCACCGACACTTCCGAGTTCTTGCCGCTCGAGCTGATCGCCTTGCACACCGTCTGCTCGCCGAAGATGACCGGGGGAGTGACCGGGCAGGTCACGCTCATCGAGGCCCCCGAGATGAGCAGGGCGTCGCCTTCGACGGATGCTTCGAGCTGCGACGTGAAGACCGCCGGCAGCACCGCGATGAGCAGTCCGGGAATGGCGACGACCGAAGCGAGATGCAGGGCGCCGAGGCCGAACCAGACGAGGACCGGCCCGATGCCGTGGCCCGACTCGCGGATCACGTTGCGGGCGCGAGCGAGCAGGTAGACCGGCGCGGTCAGCAGTGCCCAGGTCCAGTGCGCCGGGCGCTCGACACCCTGCCGCTTCAACATGCGGTAGTCGGCGAAGGCCAGTGCGATCACGATGAGGTACGGCGCCGCGAGGATGGCGATGAACACGGTGGAGTTGCTGCCCATACCCAGTGCGGTGAGGAGCAACAGGCTCAGCACCAGCTGGAAGAGCGGGATCATCGCGATGATCCAGGCCGGAGCGGTGCTGACCAGCGGGTTGCCGTTAGGCGTCGACGGCGCGCGACGGTCACGCTCGTTCGCGGTGCGGGAGGCCGATCGTCGCGTCTCGTACTGCGGCGCGGGCCTGGCACCGAAGATGTCGTCGATCGACTCGGGCGTCGCGGTGGCATCCGGTCGGGCCTGCTCGCGCGGCGCGGAAGGAGCGGCGTCGAACAGCGAATCGAACGAGGGGATCGGGGGAGCCTCCGCCGCGGAATGCTGTGCCGTCGAATACTGCGCCGGCGGGGTCTGGGCTGCCGATCCGTCGTCGAACGAGCCGTTATCGAATGACGCGGCACCGAATGACGCGGTATCGAACGAACCGGTATCGAAGGGGCCGCCGGTCGACTGCGGGTCGGGCGTGGTGGATTCGTCGACCTTGGTGAACGCGCGGGGCGGTTCGAGTTCGCGAAGGACTGCCGCGGTGGGCTGTGCCGGCTTCGTGGGGCCGCGTTCGGCCTGCTGGCGTTCGCGTTCGCGCTCTTCGCGGCGGGTGGGGAGCTCGTCGTCGGCCCAAGCGAACTTCGTGTCCTGCATGACCATGGGCTGGCGGGCGGCAGAGGTCTGCTCTGTCCACGCATGATTGTTCCACCAGCGCAGTTGAGGTAGGCCCAGAGGGTCTGGATACCAGCCTGCTGGCGCGCCGAACAGATCGTCTTGAGCCACGTTGTTGTTCCCCTTTTCGAAAGCTACTCTTCCGACTTGTTCCCGACTATAGCGACAGCGCTCGTCTAAGCGCATCATTTCTCACCTTGCCGACGCACCCCCAAAGCCGGGGGTGTTGGCGGCCCGCACCCGTGGCTCGCTAGCCGCGTTTAGTGCAAAGACATTCACGTTCATGTCTCGTTTGCTTTCCGTTCACCACTACAATCGACGACAGTGGACATCCAGCTCATGGTCGCGCTAGTCATCGTGCTAGCCCTCTTTTTCGACTTCACCAACGGCTTTCACGACACTGCGAACGCGATGGCCACCCCCATCGCGACCGGAGCGCTGAAACCGAAGGCCGCGGTCGCCATCGCGGCCACTCTCAACCTCGTCGGCGCGTTCCTCTCTACCGAGGTCGCCCGCACGATCTCCGGCGGCCTGATCCGCGAGGGCGACGGCGGTATCCAGATCACGCCGGTCATGATCTTCGCCGGGCTCATCGGCGCCACGCTCTGGAACATGGTGACCTGGTTCCTCGGCCTGCCGTCGAGCTCGAGCCACGCCCTGTTCGGCGGACTCATCGGCGCCGCCATCGTGGGCGCCGGCTTCGGGTCGGTCGACTTCAGCGTGCTGCTGTCGAAGGTGGTGTTCCCGGCCCTCCTCGCCCCGCTCACCGCGGGGCTTGTCGCGTACATAGCCGTCAAGATCGCCTACGCGGTCACGAAGAAGCGGCAGCGCAACGGGTTCAAACACGGCCAGGTTTTCACCTCGTCGCTCGTGTCGCTCGCACACGGAACCAACGACGCGCAGAAGACGATGGGTGTCATCACCCTCACGCTCATCGCCGGCGGGTTCCAGGCCACGGGTTCCGGCCCGGAGTTCTGGGTCATCGCGGTCTGCGCGCTGGCGATCGCGCTCGGCACCTACACGGGTGGCTGGCGCATCATCCGCACCATGGGCAAGGGCCTCACCGAGATCGAGCCCGGACAAGGCTTCGCCGCCGAGGCGTCGACCGCGGCGACCATCCTGGCTTCCTCCCATCTCGGCTTCGCGCTCTCCACCACCCAGGTGTCGAGCGGCTCGGTCATCGGCACGGGCATCGGCCGCAAGGGCGCGTCGGTGCGCTGGCGCACTGCGGGGCGCATCGCGCTCGGCTGGCTGATCACCATCCCGGCCGCGGCCGCCGTGGGCGCTCTCGCCGCACTCGTGGCGCTCAGCGGAACTGTGGGCGTCGTCGTCGACACCATCGTCGCCGTCGGAGTGATCGTCGGCATCTTCGTCTACGCCCGCCGCAACCGGGTAGACGCCCGCAACGTGCACGACGAGCCGACCGTGCTCGTGCGTCCGAAGCGAAGCCGCAAACAGCAGAAGCAAGACGAGAAGGCGCTCCGCCAGAACGGCGGCACGAAATGATCGACTGGTCGGCCTTCTTCGTTGTGCTCGTCGCCACTGTGGTGGCCGCGAGCGCCGTGGTGACCCTGTACTCGCTCGGCCTCCGGCTCGTCGACCGTTCGGGCGACAGGCCCGCGGCCTGGCAGCGTCCGCTCGGAATCGCGTGCTTCGTGGCCTGCGGTCTCGTGGTGCTCTACGGCGTCTACCTCGTGATCCCCTACTTCCACCGGTAGCCGCATCACCGCCGGCCTGCGAAGCGCAAGGCGCCCGACAAACACCGCCGGCCCGACAGGCCCGGTCGCCCGGCAAACACCGGTCGCCCCACAAACACTGTCTAGGCTGTCAGGACAGTCAAAGGAGATTGATCGTGTCTACCGAAATGCCCGAGGCAGAACTCGCGCCCACCCGCACCGAAACCGATTCTCTGGGGTCGCTGCAGATTCCCGCGGAGGCCTATTGGGGCATCCACACCGCCCGAGCCCTCGAGAACTTTCCGATCACGCGCCGCGCGATCGCGAACTACCCCGACCTCATCCGGGCGCTCGCCCGGGTGAAGCAGGCAGCGGCGCGCGCGAACGCGCGGATCGGCGTGCTGTCGCAGGAAAAAGCCGACGTCATCGACCGCGTCTGCGAAGAGATCGTCGGCGGAGCGCTGCACCGCGAATTCTGCGTCGGCGTGATCCAGGGCGGCGCTGGCACCAGCACGAACATGAACACCAACGAGGTCATCGCCAACCGCGGCCTCGAACTGATGGGCTACGAGCGCGGCGACTACGCCCACCTTCACCCCATCGACGACGTGAACCGCAGCCAGAGCACCAACGACGTGTACCCGACCGCGATCAAGCTCGCGATGGTGTTCGGCATCCAACGTCTGCTCGCCGAGCACCGCCTGCTCACCGCCGCGTTCAACCGCAAGGGCATCGAGTTCAACGACATCCTGAAGGTGGGCCGCACCCAGCTGCAGGACGCCGTGCCGATGACCCTCGGCCAGGAGTTCCGCGGGTTCGCCCACACCCTCGCCGAAGACTACGACCGGCTCACCGAGACCATCAAATGGCTCAACGAGATCAACATGGGCGCCACAGCCATCGGCACCGGCATCACCGCCGACTCGCGGTACGCCGACGCGGTGCGTGAAGAGCTGATCGGCGTCACCGGCATCCCGATGGAGACCGCCCCCGACCTCATCGAGGCCACGAGCGACGCCGGCATCTTTATGACCGTCAGCGGAACGCTCAAGCGCGCCGCCGTGAAACTCTCGAAGATCTGCAACGACCTGCGCCTGCTCAGCTCCGGTCCGCAGGCCGGCATCGGCGAGATCAACCTGCCGCCGCGCCAGGCCGGCTCGTCGATCATGCCGGGCAAGGTCAACCCGGTGATCCCCGAGGTCGTCAACCAGGTCGCCTTCAGCGTCATAGGGGCGGATGCCACGGTGACGGCGGCCGCGGAGGCGGGGCAACTGCAGCTCAACGCCTTCGAACCGGTGATCGCCCACTCGATCCTGCAGTCGCTCGCCTGGATGACGAAGGCCTGCTACACCCTGCGGGTCAACTGCATCGACGGCATCACGCCGAACATCGGCAAGCTCGCCCAGCAGGTCGAGTCGTCGGTGGGTGTGGTGACAGCGCTCACGCCGTTCATCGGGTACGCGGCATCCGCGAACCTCGCCCACACGGCGCTCACCACCAACGCCTCGATCGCCGAGCTCGTGGTGGCGGCGGGGCTGATGAGCAAGTCCGACGTGCAGCGTGTGCTGTCGCCGGAACGGCTGAGCGGAATGGTGCCCACCACCTCGGCGATCACCACGATCGACGTCGACAGCCTGCTGCCGGAGCCCCGCGCCACGGAGACGGTCGCGCCGACCGAACCGTAACCGCGGGGCGGCCGCGCCTACTTGG
>JBEVDR010000087.1:0-3202 GCA_040513215.1 Microbacteriaceae bacterium
TCCGCGGCTTCCGGTCCTCCGCGCTGACCATCCAGATGTACTGCTCGAGCTTCAGGATGAAGCCGTTCAGGATATCGGCGCTGGCCGGGTCTTCTTCATCGACAGCCTCGTGAACTTCGCGGATGTTGTCGACAGTCGCGGTCAGCAGCGCGGTGACCAGGCCCACGGTTTCGGTGGTGTCCACCTCGCCCGCGGGGAACTTGGGCAGGTGCGTGGTCTGGGTGACGGTCTCGGTGCGTCCGTCGGGCAGGGCGTCCAGCGCGCGCATCCGCTCGGCCAGTTCGTCGGTGAAGATGCGGGCGTCGTCGATGATCTCGTCGAGCTGCAGGTGCAGGTCGCGGAAGTTCTTGCCCACCACGCTCCAGTGCGCCTGCTTGCCCTGGACGTGCAGTTCGATCAGGTCGACCAGGACCGACTGCAGGTTGCTGCCGAGCTCTGCGGATGCCTTCATGGGGATTACCTTTCGTCCTCGGCGGGAACCGGATTCGGCCGGGTGGGGAGCCGGTGCCTCGCCTGTTTCAGACAGAACCTTAGCCGGTTCGGCCAAGAATTCACGGTACGCGTCTTGCGGGGATGTTTCGAATTCGGCCAGTATTAGAACCGCCGCCAGCGCCAATTTTTTTCGGGGTTCGAGCGTCGGGGCACCTTTCTCATTCCGCCGCAGCCCGGCGTCCTTCGTGCAGCCCGGAGCACACAATTCTTCGTCACGAAAGGCTCCACAATGTCCCACGCCGTCCCACGTCTCCGCGTAACCGTCATCGCCGCCGCCATCGCGGTCGGCGCGCTCACCCTGTCGGGTTGCAGCGCGATCAGCGACCTGTTCCCCAAGGAATCCGCGCGTGACGCCGAAACGCAGGAGATCAGCGAGGCCGGCGAGACCGACGTCTTCAGCCTGGCCGTCGGCGACTGCTTCAACGACGAGGCCGCCGAGGAGATCGACAGCGTCGAGGCGATCCCGTGCGCGGACCCCCACGACTACGAGGCGTATTTCGCGTTCGACCTTCCCGAGGCCGAGACCTTCCCGGGTGACGACGCCATCAGCCAGGCAGCGGCGGAAGGCTGCATCGCCGAGTTCACCACCTTTGTCGGCGTGGCCTACGAGGACGCCGCCCCGCTGGACTTCAACTACCTCTCGCCCACCGAAGGCAGCTGGGACGAGGGCGACCGCGAGATCCTGTGCATCGTGATGGATGCCGAGAAGACCTCCGGATCACTGGCCGGCGCGGCCGGCTGACCCGCTCGAGCACCGACACGCCGCCGGATCCGGCGGAATTCGGGCCACATAGGAAATTCTTAGGCCGTGTGCAGCGCGCTCGCAGCCCAGACCACGTACTGTTGCACATGGAGTTCCCCCACTCCAACCATTGGCCCCGGTGCCAGCTCCCTTTCCCCCCGAAGGCGCGAGCAGCACCGGGGCTTCTTCATGCCCGGGCGCAGCCCGTGTGGTGCCCGGCCGGGTCGGCGGCTGCGGCTTGTCGGGATTGGGCGTTAGGGGTTCGTTAGGAATCCGAGCGGCGGCGCCACGGCGGTGTTGACTCAATTCGTTCTCGTGCGGCGCACGGGTGCCTGCCGGGAGAACCGGCGGCCAACGGATGGAGAAAACCCCATGCTCGACCTTGTTTACGTGCTCGGTGTGTTCGCCGTGTTCGCGCTGATCGGCGTTGTCGCCTGGGCGGTGGCGAAGCTGTGATCGTGTTCGACGTCATCGCCGCCGTGCTCGCCGTCGGCGCCCTCGGCTACCTGGTACTGGCCCTCGTGAAACCGGAGCGGTTCTAATGGCGCTCTGGCTGGGCATCCTGCAGGCCCTCACGCTGGTCGCAGTGCTCGCCGTGATCTACCGGCCGCTCGGCGACTACATGGCCACGCTCTACACCTCGCACCGCGACCTCCGCGTGGAACGCGGCTTCTACCGCCTGATTGGAGTGTCTGCCCGCGGCCAGCAGACCTGGGCGGCGTACCTCCGCAGCGTGCTCGCGTTCTCGCTCGTCGGCATCCTGTTCGTCTACGCCATCCAGCGCGCCCAAGCGGTGCTGCCGTATTCCCTGGGGTTCGCCGCCGTGCCGGAGGGGCTCTCGTTCAACACCGCGGTCTCGTTCGTGACCAACACCAACTGGCAGTCCTACTCCCCCGACCTGACCCTGGGCTACACGGTGCAAATCCTCGGTCTCGCGGTGCAGAACTTCGTCTCCTCCGCCGTCGGTCTCGCCGTGGCTGTCGCGCTGGTGCGCGGCCTGATGCTCCGCCGCTCCGGCACCATCGGCAACTTCTGGGTGGACCTCACCCGTGGGGTGCTGCGCCTGCTGCTGCCCCTGTCGGTGATCGCCGCGATCGTGTTGCTCGCCGGCGGCGTCATCCAGAACTTCGCCGGATTCACGGATGTGACCACCCTGACCGGTGCCACCCAGTCGATCCCCGGTGGGCCGGCGGCCTCCCAGGAGGCGGTCAAGATGCTCGGCACCAACGGTGGCGGTTTCTTCAACGCCAACTCGGCGCATCCGTTCGAGAACCCCAGCGGCTGGACCAACCTGTTCTCGATCGTGTTGATGCTGGCCATCCCGTTCAGCCTGCCGCGCACCTTCGGCACCATGGTCGGCGACAAGAAGCAGGGCTACACGATCCTGGCCACCATGGCCACGATCTTCGTGATCTCGCTCACCGCGCTCACCCTGTTCGAACTCAACGGCGCCGGCACCGCACCCGGGCTGGCCGGTGGGGCGATGGAGGGCAAGGAAACCCGGTTCGGCATCTGGGGCTCCACCCTGTTCGCCACCACGTCGACCCTCACCTCCACGGGCGCGGTCAACTCGATGCACGACTCGTTCACGGCGCTGGGCGGCATGATGCCGATGCTCAACATGATGCTCGGCGAGGTCGCTCCCGGCGGCACCGGTTCCGGCCTCTACGGCATGCTCATCCTCGCGGTGATCGCCGTGTTCGTGGCCGGCCTGCTCGTGGGCCGCACCCCGGAATACCTGGGCAAGAAGATCGGCCCGCGGGAGATCAAGCTGGCCAGCCTGTACATCCTCGTCACCCCCACCCTCGTGCTTCTCGGCACCGCGCTGTCGTTCGCGATTCCGGCCGTGCGAGCGGATGTGGAGGGCACGTCGATCTGGAACCCGGGCCTGCACGGCCTCTCCGAGGTGCTCTACGCGTTCACCTCCGCGGCCAACAACAACGGCTCGGCGTTCGCCGGCCTCACCGC
>JBEVDR010000088.1:0-11556 GCA_040513215.1 Microbacteriaceae bacterium
TGGCCGGGTAGCGTGTCGGGCGGCGTACTTGGCCGGCGGCGGCTCGTCGGCTTGCGGCCGGTACGCTGGCGGTGCCGAGCTGATGCCGCCAGCTGTGGAGTGTGCCGAGCGCGCTCGGAGCCGGATCAGGGCCCCTCTTCCGGGTGCATCGCGATGACCCGAAGCACAGTTCCGTCGTCGTGCGATGGTTTCGGCCGCCGGATGAGGAATATCTCTGGCGGGTGAACCTCGTGCGCTGGTACCCCTGCGATCGGGGTGACGGGACGAAAAGCCACCTCATCCACTCCTCCACAGATGCCTGCTCAGCACCTTCTCCACAGGGAAATTCGTACCCTGACCTGCGAAAAATAAATGTCGGTGGTGTCGTGTTGCGCGCCGCGATCTGGTCCGACATCGACCACACCCTCGCCAGGGCACCACGACGGAGCCACAACAGCCGAGAACCTCGCCTGCCTCTGCCGCGGCTGCCACATCCTGAAACACCTCCCCGGCTGGACCGTGAAACAAACCAGCCCCGGAGTGCTGGAATGGACCAGCCCACACGGGGTCGTCGCCACCGACCACCCCGACACCCCCATCAGATTCGACTAGGCATCTCAGTCGGCATAGTCGGGCGCCGGCGGTAGCCCGAAGAACTCTTCGAGCGTCGCGGTCCCAGTCGTGCGCATCTCGCTAGCGAGTGGCGGCCCCACGTAGCGGACGTGCCACGGCTCGTACTTGTACCCGGTGATTGAGGTGAGGTCGGCCGGGTAGCGCAGCACGAACCCGAACCGCCAAGCGTTTTCGGCGAGCCAGCGTCCGTGCGCGGTCTCACCGAAACACGCCTGGAAGGCGCACACGGCCGGCAGTGAGCCGATGTCGAGCGACAGTCCGGTCTGATGCTCACTGTGTCCGGGCCGGGCACTGCTGACATCGGCATAGGCCTGCCCGCGATTGCGCACATGACCGTTGTAGACGGCCACCTGGGTCGAGTAGCTGCGATATGCGCTGAGCGATTGCAGCGACATTCCGGTTTCTGCGGTGAAAGCGTCAAACATCGCCACCACGGCGGCGGATGCCTCGGCCCTCAGCGACACCGGGTTGGTGTGCGGTACCGGCACCCGCACGAGGTCGGCAGGACGGTACTCGCGGGGCTGCAGCGGCCGCAACTTGTTGACGACCACCCACGGGCTCGCCGGGTCGTCGATCGACAACTGGGCGCGATCGAAGACGGGGGTCGGCTGCGCGGGAGCTGGCGTCGTCGCGGCGGGAAGCTCGGGTGCGGGCAGTGACGGCTCCGGTTCAGGCTCTTGCGCCCCCGCAGGATCGGGCGGCACCGCGGTTTCCGCCGGCCGCGCAGGTTTCGCCGGCGCCGTGCTCTCCGGGATCGGTGCCGTATCGCCCCGTGGCGCCAGAGCAGTGGCCACGAGCACGATGGTGACCACCCCGGCGAGAACTGCGGCCGCAATCGTCAGCGCACGGCGTCGACGGCGCGACCGCCGCTGCGCAGGGGCCGACGTGCTCACGCTACGGAATGCTCCAGAAGTACGCGCTGCCACCCGGGTGATCGACGGTGAGCGTCTCGTCGAGGTCACGCCAGTTGGAGTCGCGGTTGTGCCCGACCATCTTGATCTTGGTGACGCCGTCGACGACGGCCACCTCCGAGACGATCTGAGTGTGATCGAGCGCGCCGTTCACGTTCCAGTCGAACATCACCACGTCGCCGACCTTCACCTGGTCGCGCTGCTCCAGGCTGAGCTCGGTGACACCCAGGCGTTCGGCATTGTCACGCAGCCAGTTGTCGAACGTGGGCACGTGGATCCAGGAGTAGGTCCAGTCCTCGCCGCCGTTGTTGTTGTACCAGTCATCCGTCTCGTCCCATCCCCGGGCCATCAGGGTCTGGCTCACGAAGTTGACGCAGTCCCCGCCGACCGGGTTGAAGGTGCCGTACTCGTCGAGGTTGTAGTTGTTCCAGTGCGCGAACGCGTACTGCAATTGCGAGTCGACGGGCGTCACCGCAGCGTAGGTGAAGGTCAACGGAGCCGAGGCAGGCACCGGGATGTCGCCGGCGAACAGTTCAACGGATGCTGCAACCGGCTGGTACTCGGCGGCACGCGGCACAACCGCGGTCACCGTGTCGGTCTCGGCGACCACGTTCACGGCATCCACGCCACCGATCACCACGCGAGTGACATCGCCGAGGCTGCTACCGGAGACGGTGACCGTGTCGCCGCCCGAGATCGAGCCGGTGGCAGGCGCTACCTCCCCGGCGGCAGGGGCAGCCGCAACGTCGACCTGCGATTCAGCTCCCGCCTGATCTGCCGCCGGCATTGCGGCACAGCCGGCCAGCACCAGAGCACTCACCGCGATCGATGCGGGCACAGACACCAGTCGCGCGCGAAGTGATGAAGCCACAGCTCAAGGCTAACCGCGACCCCCTCCGCCCTGTTGACAGACTCGGTGCGAACCGTGTAATTTTGCAGTCCACGCAATAATTACGCCGCAATAACCACGCCACCGTCGCTGCCCCCGCGCGACGCGGTGGCGTTTCTTAATTCTTCGAGGTCGAATGTCCCGCAAGCCCGCATCATCCAAGCCCGTCTCCCGCGGCAAAGCCCGGGCGCAAGCCATCGCCGACGCCGGCGGAGTGATGACTCACCGCCAGATCATGGCGGTCATCGTCGGCCTGATGGCGGCCATGTTCCTGTCATCACTGAACCAGACGGTGGTCGGCACGGCAATGAAGACCATCGCCGACGACCTTGACGGCATGGCCTTGCAGGCCTGGGTGACCACGGCGTTCCTGATCGTCTCCACGATCAGCACCCCGATCTACGGAAAGCTCAGCGACATCTTCGGTCGACGTCCGCTGTTCCTCGCCGCGATCGTGATATTCCTCATCGGCTCGCTGCTGAGCGGACTCGCCAACACGATGTACGAACTGGCCGCCTACCGGGCGATCCAGGGCCTCGGCGCCGGCGGGCTGATGGCCCTGCCGCTCACCGTGATGGGCGACATCCTCGCCCCGCGTGAACGCGCGAAGTACCAGGGCTACTTCCTCGCGGTGTTCGGCATCACCAGCGTGATCGGCCCCCTGATCGGCGGACTGTTCGCCGGCATCGACGAGATCCTGTTCGTCTCCGGATGGCGCTGGGTGTTCTTCCTCAACATCCCGATCGGACTCATCGCCCTCGGCCTGGTGATGGCGTTCCTGCACATCCCGCACACTCCCCGGCGGGCGCGCATCGACTGGTGGGGCGCCATCGCGGTCATCGTCGCGGTCGTTCCGCTCATCCTCGTCGCCGAGCAGGGACGCGAGTGGGGTTGGACCTCGCCGATCGCGATCGCCATGTACGCACTTGTGGTCATCGGCACGGTCTCGTTCGTGCTGATCGAGCGCTGGATGGGCGATGACGCGCTGATTCCGCTGAAGCTGTTCAAGTCCAGCACGTTCTCGGTCGCCACCGTGCTCGGTGTGCTCGTCGGCTTCGGCATGTTCGGTGCGATGATGACGATTCCGCTGTACGTGCAAATGGTCGAAGGCGCCACGCCCACCCAGAGCGGCTTCCTGATGCTGCCGATGATCATCGGCCTGATGGCCTCGTCGATCGTGAGCGGCAACATGATCGCCAACACCGGGCGATACCGGATCTTCCCGATCATCGGCTCCGGCATGCTGGCCGCCTCGTTCCTCTGGCTCAGCTTCGCGTCGGCCGACAGGCCGCTGTGGTTCATCATCGTCGGGATGCTGTTCGCGGGCCGCGGCCTCGGCCCGCTGATGCAGACGCTGACGATCGCCAGCCAGAACTCGGTGGGACACCAGGACCTCGGTGTCGCGACGAGCTCCGCCACCTTCTTCCGGCAAATGGGTGGAACGCTCGGCACCGCCGTGGTGTTCTCGGTGCTGTTCGGTGTACTGCCCGACCGGTTGCGCACCGCGTTCGCCGACCCGTCGACCGTTGCGGGGATGCAGGCCGCCATGGCCGACCCGGAGGTGCTCGAGAATCCGGTGAACCAGCCGATCCTGCAGCTGTTGCAGAACCCGACGGCGGTCGGCGGCGCCCTGAACGGCGACTCGTCGTTCCTGATCGGCGCCGATCCGCGCCTGGCCGCACCCTTCCTGGAGGGCTTCGCCAGCGCCACGACCACGGTGTTCGTGGTGGGCTTCGTGGTGGTCCTCGCGGCGTTCCTGCTCAGCTTCTTCCTGAAGGCAACTCCGCTGCGCGAGCGGTCGGGCATTCAGGAGGCGCACACGGATGTCGCGGCAGAGGCACAGCAGGCGGCGGCGAGCATGGGGTCACCCGCAGCACCGGGGCTTGCCGACCGCACCGAACCGGGCGACCTCGGTGCGGAGCAGAGCGGCTCAGTAACGCAGAGCGACTCAGTACCGCAGGGCGACCGCTCCCGCTAGCGGGAGACCGCTCACCCTGATGGGCGACGGCGGCTTATCGCTTCGGCGTGCCGTCGTCGTCCAGTGAGATCTGCACGCGGCCGCGGTAGACGCCCTTGTCCCCGTCGCCGGGGACCGGGGCGGGTGCAGGCAACACGGTCTGGCGGTCCATCTCGACCTGCGCCTCGTGCCTGGTCGGATGGAAGACTTCGTCGAGGATGCCGAGGCCACTGCCCGAGCCACCGTTCCGGCTGCCGCGGTGCTTGTCGCTCAGGTCGATCCAGCCTTTGTGGTTCGCGATGACCGCCATCACGATGATCGCAATGACGATGCCGGGCACGACCCACCAATCCATCCGGACAGTGTACGTGAGGACTATCCGCGCACCGGAAGCACGACCGGGCGGTCATCCTGCAGCAGCACCTGCACGCGCAGGCCGTAGATCTCGCCGATCCGATCCGCCGTCAGCACGTCGTGCGGCGACCCGGTGGCGACCAGGCGCCCACTGGAGACCAGGGCGATGCGATCGGCATAGGCCCCCGCCAGCGACAGGTCGTGCAAGACCACCACGACCGCCCGGCCGGCATCCGCCAGCGAGCGCGCGGTGCGCATCACGTCTTCCTGATGCCGCAGGTCGAGGGCGGCCGTGGGTTCGTCGAGGAACACGATCGGCGTGTGCTGCGCCAGCACCCGGGCGAGCGCGACCCGAGCCTTCTCACCGCCGGATAGCGAGGTGATGCGCCGGGTGAGCAGGTGTCCGACATCCGTGGCCGCCACCGCCTCGGCAACCGCCGCCTCATCGTCCTCGAACGACGGGGTGCGTGCCCACGGTGCTCGTCCCATCTCGATCACCTCTCCGACCCGGAACGGGAAGCTGACGAGGTTCTCCTGGGTGAGCACCGCCCGGTGCCGGGCCAGTTCCACCGCCCGGTGGTCCGTGAGCGGGCGGCCGTCGAGGGTCACCGAGCCATGGGTCGGGTTCACATCGCCGGAGAGCACGCCGAGCAGCGTCGACTTGCCCGCACCGTTCGGGCCGACCAACGCGAGCAACTCGCCGGCGACGACATCCAGGGTCACGTCCTGAAGAATCGCCGTCCGGTCGTAGATGACCGCGATGCCGTCGGCGGAGAGGGCGGTCATGCCCAGCCTCCACTCCGTGAGCGCTGCCGGGCCAGCAGGAAGAAGAAGAACGGCCCGCCGACCAACGCGGTGAGGATACCGATGGGCAGGTCGGCACCGGGGATCAGGGTGCGAGTGAGCAAATCCGCGAGCACCAGCAGCGCCCCGCCGCCCACCGCGCTGGCGACGATCAGCGGCCGGTGCGCCGGGCCGATCACCATGCGGACGATGTGCGGCACCACCAGGCCGACGAAGGCGATGATGCCGCAGAACGCCACGGCCACACCGGTGAGCATCGCCACTAGCACGATCGAGCCCATCCGCAGCCGTTCGATATCGACGCCGAGGTGCCGGGCGTTGCGTTCGCCGAGCGACAGCAGATCGTAGCGACGGCCGAGGGATGTCGCGATGATCACGCCCACGACACAGACCACCGCGACAATCGCGACCTCGGGCCAGCGCGACCCATTGAGCGAGCCGAGCTGCCAGAACACGATCTGCTCCCGGCTGGCCGAGTCGGACAGGAACTGCACCAGCGCGAGGCCCGCCCCGGCGACCGCATTCACCGCGATGCCGGTGAGCAGCAGGGTGACGACCTCGGTGCGGCCGTTTGCGCGCGACACGAAGTACACGAGCAGGGTGGCCACCAGGCTGCCGGCGAAGGCGAACACGGCGAGGCTCCAGCCGCCGAACACCGTGATACCGGCGGCAATGGCGATCGACGCGCCGAGGGCCGCGCCGGCCGATACCCCGACCACACCCGGCTCGGCCAGCGGGTTGCCGAAGATCGCCTGCATCACCGCACCCGCGACCGCGAGCGCAGCCCCGACGAACAGGCCCATCACGATGCGCGGGAAGCGCACCGCCCACAGCGTCGACTCCACCAACGGGTCATCCGGCGCCCAGGCCGTGTCGATGCCGAGGGCACGCAGGATCGAGCCGATCACGTCGGATGCCGCCACCGGAAGTTGTCCGGCCAGGGCCGAGGCGAACACGCCGATGAGCAGGATGACGGCGAGCGAGAGCGAGAGCGAGAGCGTCAGGCCACTCGATCGCCGGGTCACGGCACCCGGTGCAGCCATTCCTCGGTGCCGAACTTGTCGACAACGAGGTCTTCTGCCCGCCGCAGTTCGTCCGCGGTGATGGTGCTCTCGGTCAGCCCATGCAGCCCGCGGAAGGTGTCGATGAACCGCTCGATGACCTCTGCCCGCGACAGGCCGGTCTGGCTGCGCAGCGGGTCGACGCGCTTCTCGGCACTCTTGGTGCCCTTGTCGCTCATCTTTTCGCGGCCGATGCGCAGAACCTGCACCATCTTCTCGCTGTCCATGTCGTAACTGAGGGTGGCGTGATGCAGCACGGCACCGCTGCCGAGCCGCTTCTGCGCGGCGCCGCCGATCTTGCCGGACGGGCTCGCAATGTCATTGAGCGGCTGATAGGTGGCGTTGATGCCGAGCGACTCCAGCGCAACGATCACCCACTCGTCGAGGTAGGCGTAGGAATCGGCGAAGGTCATGCCCTGAACCAGGTCGCTCGGCACGTACAGCGAGTAGGTGATGATGGCGCCGGCGTCCATGAACATGGCACCGCCGCCGCTGATCCGGCGCACCACGTCGAAGCCGTACTTGGCGGCACCCTCGAGGTCGACCTCGTTCTTCACCGATTGGAAGCTGCCGATCACGACCGCGGGCTGTTCCCATTCCCAGATGCGCAGGGTCGGCTTGCGGCGTCCCTCGCCCACCTCTTCGGTGAGCACCTGGTCGAGCGCCAAATGCAGGCGCGGCGGCAACGGACCCGGATGCACCAGCTGCCAGTCGTAGTCGTTCCAGGTGGTGGCGCGCTTCAGGGCGCGTCGGATGGTGGTGGCCACGGCATCCGGCGAGAAGCCCAGCAACTGCGCGCCGTCCGGCAGCGCCTGCTGGATGGCGTTGGCGATGTGTTTCGACTCGGTCTCGGCGGGCAGGCCGTTCACCGCAGCGTTGATGGCGTCGAGCGCCTCGTCCGGCTCGAGGAAGAAGTCGCCGGCGAGTCGGAAGTTCGCGATTCGGCCGTCGATCACATCGAGGTCGACAACGACGAGCTTGCCGCCGGGGACCTTGTACTCTCCGTGCATGCGACCAGCCTAATCGTCGGCTGAATCGTCCTTGGTTTCCCGGTGCCCCGCGCGCTGCGTCAACGTGGGCAGCCGTTCACTCAGCCAGTCGAGCAGGTCGTCGCGGACCTCCGCCTGGTTCAACTCGTTGAAGATCTCGTGCCGGGCCGCGGTGTACACCACGACCTCGACATCGGTCAGGCCGGAGCGGTCCGCGTAACTCTCGGCGAGTTTTTGCACGCTCTTCTCGCCGCCGAGGCTGTCGTCCTCACCGATCATGATCAGAATCGGGATGTCGCGGAGCCCCTTCGCCGGACGGCCGAACAACCGCAGCCCGTCGCGCAGACCGAACAGCTTGAGTACGTCGGCGTTGAAGGTGAGCGCGTCATCGAAGAACGCCTTCGAGATCGCCTCGTCGCGGCTCAGCCACTCGTACCCGGTGTTGCCGAGCGTCTTGTGCCGGGAATTCAGGTCGCCGCTGTTCATGTAGCCCGGCATGCGGTACGCGGTGCCGGTGAGGATGGCTGCGGCGTAACCGACGGAGTACTTGTTCAGGATCTTCTGCACCAGCAGCGAGCCCATGCTGTGCCCGAGCAGCACGATCGGAAGTCCGGGATAGTCGTCGCGGATGATGCCGCTCAGCTGGGTGAGATCGTCGATGGTCGCCGCCAGGCCACCCGGCCCCAGCTTGCCCAGCTTGCTGACGTCACCGTGCCACTGTTCCAGACCGGTGGCGCCGTGGCCGCGCAGGTCGCTGGCGTACACGGCGATGCCGGCGTTCACCAGTTCCTGCACGAGCAGTTCGTAGCGCGTGGCGTACTCGCCGATGCCGTGTACCAGTTGCACCACGGCTTTCGGGGCACCGGGCTGCCAGACGTAGTAGTGCACCGTGATCCCCTGAGCGTCAACGAAGCTGCGGTCGTCTCGCACGGGAATGAACTTGGGCACGTCGCCATGCTAGAGCCTGACGCGGCCATTGCGCGGCATCCGCTATTTATTTAGCAAGACTAATTTGTTAGGCTAAGTAATCATGATCGACCCGACCCTCCCCCACGACCTCCGCCTCTCGATTGGCCGACTGGCGCGACGGATGCGGGCGCAGAAGGTGGATGACAGCGTCTCAGACAGCCAGTTCTCGGTGCTGTGCACGCTCGAGGCTGAGCCGCTGACCATCGGGCACCTGAGCGGGATCGAGAAGGTCACGCCCCCGTCGATGAACCGCACGGTGAACACCCTCGAAACCGCGGGCTACGTGACCCGCACCTCTGCGCCGGATGACGGTCGCAAGGTGGTTGTCGTCATCAGCGAAGCGGGCCGCGACCTGATCGAACAGACCCGGCTGCGCCGCGACGCGTGGTTCATCGCCCGCTTCGAGCAGTTGTCGCCCGAGCAGCGCGCTGCGCTCGAGGCCGCAGCCCCGGTGATTAAAGAATTGGCCGAGACGTGAGCGCGATGTTCCGCTCGCTCGGCATCGCCAACTTCCGGCTGTGGTTCGCCGGTGCGCTGGTCTCGAACATCGGCCTGTGGATGCAACGCACCGCCCAGGACTGGATCGTGCTTACCGAGCTGACCGACAACGATGCCACCGCGCTCGGCATCAACATGGGACTGCAATTCGCCCCGCAACTGCTGCTCGTACCCTGGGCCGGCCTGATCGCCGACCGGTTCGACCGGCGCAAGCTGCTTCTGATCACCCAGATCACGATGGCCGTGCTTGGTTTCGCGCTCGGCCTGGTCGTGGTCACCGGAGTCGCTGAGCTGTGGCACGTGTACGCGTTCTCCTTCGTGCTCGGCATCGTCGCGGCGATCGACGCACCCGCCCGCCAGGCGTTCGTCTCCGACCTGGTCAGCGAACGAGATCTGCCGAACGCGGTCTCGCTGAACTCCGCCTCGTTCAACACCGCCCGCCTGATCGGTCCGGCGGTCGCCGGCTGGATGACCGTGCTCGTCGGCGCCGGCTGGGTGATGATGATCAACGGCGCGACCTACGCCGCGACCGTGGCCGCGCTGCTGCTGTTGAACAGGGACGCGCTTCGGCCGCGGAAGCGCGCCTCCCGGTCGCCCGGCCAGTTGCTGCAGGGCTTCCGCTACGTGCGGCGGCGGCCGGACATCATGGTGATCATGGTCATCGTGTTCCTGCTCGGAACCTTCGGCCTGAACTTCCCGATCTACTCGTCGACGATGGCGAGCATCGAGTTCGGCGTGGGCGCCGGCGAGTACGGCATCCTTTCCTCGATCCTTGCCATCGGCTCGGTTGTCGGTGCCTTGCTCGCCGCGCGTCGCGAGCGCCCGCGAATGCGGATCGTCTTCGCGGCGGCCGGGGCGTTCGGTGTCACCCTCACGGTCGCGGCACTCATGCCGAGCTACTGGACGTTCGCGGCATCTCTCGTGCTTGTCGGCTTCGCCTCGATCACGCTGATGACCACCGCGAACGGAACCATCCAGACCACGACCGCCCCGGCGATGCGCGGTCGGGTGATGGCGCTGTATTTGGCGATCTTCGTCGGCGGCACCCCGCTCGGTGCGCCGATCGTGGGCTGGGTGGCCGACGAGTTCGGGCCGCGCTGGGCGATGGGCGTCGGAGCGGCGGCGGGGTTCGCCGGGATGGCCGTCGGCATCGTCTGGATGGTGGTGTCGCGGAACCTGCGCATCCGCTACGACTCGTCATTGCGTCGCCGGTTCTACCTCAGCTACCACGGCGACGGGCGGGCGGAGGCCGAAGGAGACCTCGCGTTCGACGAATCGGTAGCCCGCAAGGCCTGAGCCAGAACGGTCAGGCAGCCGTGCCGGCCGCGATCGGCCCGGCCGCGATCACGCACCAGACGACACCGGGTTGACGTCCGCGCGGCTCGAACCCGTTCGCCCGCAGGATGCCGACCATGTGCTCGGGTGAATGGACGTGCCCCTGGTAGGTGCGTCCGGAGTGCCGGATAAAGAAGTTGCTCACCCGAATGAACCCTCGCGTGAACCAGGTGGAAGGCGGATAGCTGAACACGACCAGCCGCCTGGCATGCTTCGCGACCGCCGCGAGCAGGCGATCCACGTCGGGATAGCAGCAGACCACACGGTGCAGCACGACGATGTCGGCGGGCTCGACGGCATCCGGCTCCCGCGCGATATCGATGCCCACACGCCTGGTGACCCGCTTGGCGACGCCGGCTTCGGTGATGAGCCGAGCGGCTTCCGTCTCGTAGCCGGGCGAGAGCTCCAGGTTCACGGCGCTGGCGGCCCCGCGGGAGAGCAGTTCCAGCTGGATCTCGCCGACCCCGCCGCCGACCTCGAGCACGGATGCCCCGGCAAGTCCGGCCGACGCGGCGTAGTCCACGATGCGGCGCTCGGCGCGGGCGAGCCCGCGGCGCCGATAGCGGCGGGCCACCCGGCGCGCGAAGCGCTCATCGAACACGGCCGCATACTCGGCGGAGCCGTCGGGTCCGGTGGGTCCGCAGCAGGCGTCCATGCCCTCAGTATGCTCCGCGGGGCACGGTGCTGGCGCGCACCACCAGCTCGGGCTGGAAGACGATCTGCTCGCGCTCCTCTCCCTCTGCTCACCGGCAAACACGTTGCGACAGTGCACCTGGTCGGTGGAGGATCACAGAATGCCTTGCTCGCTCAACTCACCGCCGACCGCACCGGATTGCCCGTGATCGCCGGCCCGGTCGAGGCGACCGCGATCGGCAACGTGCTGATCCAGGCCAGAGCGCAGGGCCGACTTGCCGGCGACCTGGAAATCCTGCGCGCGATCGTACTTCGCTCGGTCAGCCTCACCCGATACCTTCCCCGCACGAGCACCGCCCGTCGAAGCACCGCCCAGTAGAAAGCACCCCATGGTTCAGCGCCGACTCCCCACCCCCGCGACTTGAAGCCGCTGATGCGGTTCAAGAAGCCCCAGTTGAACGCCAAGCGACGCCGGCTGCAGTCGGCGCTCACCATCTACGACCTGCGCGCGATCGCGAAGCGCCGCACCCCCCGGGCGGCGTTC
>JBEVDR010000089.1:0-2639 GCA_040513215.1 Microbacteriaceae bacterium
CGTCGGCCAGCTCTCTGTAGATGTTCTGCAGGCTGCGTGGGAGCGGTCGCACGGCCCGGTCGACGGCGAAGGAGAGGCCGATGGGGTGACCGGGTGTCGGATACGGGTCCTGGCCCACGATCAGCACCCGGACGTCCGCGAAGGGACGCTCGAACGCGCGCAGCACGTTCGCCCCGGCGGGCAGATAGGGTCCGGAGCCACGCAGAAATTCACCCATCGCCGCAACCTGGTCTGCGACCGGCGCGAGGGCCTCGGCCCAGCCGGGATCGATCAGCTCGACGAGCGGTCTGGCCATCAGCCTTCCAGGGTGACCGGCGGCGTCGACGACCACGGGAAGGCGATCCACTTCGAGGTCTTGCGCCAGACGTAGTCGGGCTCGAGCACCGTCTGCGGTTTCGAGTACAGGCACACCGTGCGCACGTCGGCACCCGCCAGGCGGATCAGGTCGAGCACCATGGCGAGCGTGCGGCCGGAGTCCGAGACGTCGTCGACCAGCAGCACCCTCTTGCCGTTCAGCGAGACCTCGTCGAGGTAGGGCGCCAGGATGACCGGCTCATCCAGGCGGGCGTCGACGCCGGTGTAGAATTCGGCGTTCAGCGCGCCGCAACTCTTCACGTCGAGCGCGTAGGCGACGGAGCCGGCGAGCAGCAGGCCGCCGCGGGCGATGGCGACCACGACATCCGGCACGAAGCCGCTCCCGTGGATGCTCCTCGCGAGTTGCCGGGACGCATCCCCGAACTCGTCCCAACCCAGAATCTCGCGTTCGACTTCAGCCATGTGTCAACGGTACCGGCCGGAATGTGCCCGTCGTGACCCCGGTGCCACTAGCATCCGATCATGACGACGGCCCCCGGCACCCGTACGAGAGTCCCGAGAGCGCGCACCGTGACGTTCGGCCTCATCGGCTTCCTGTTCCTCGTGGAGATCGTCAGCGGCATCCTGCAGGGCTACTACGTGCCCCTGATCAGCGACCTCGTGAGGTATCTGCACATCCGTGACGCCGACTTCAACTGGTTCGAGGCGGCGCAGCTGCTCGTCTCCGCCCTGGTGGTGCCGGTGCTCGCGAAGCTCGGCGACATGTTCGGGCACAAGCGCATCCTGCTGATCTCGACCGTGCTCACCGGGCTCGCCACCTGGGCACTCGTCTTCGCCGACAACTTCGTCCTGTTCCTCATCGCCTGGGCGCTGCAGGGGTTCTATGTGGTCTGGTTGCCGCTCGAGATCGCGCTGATCTTCGACCGCGGACGCCGCACCGGCCGCGGGCCGTCGCAGACTCGCCGTGCCGCCGGCTTCCTGGTCGTCGCGCTCGAGACCGGCGCGATCGTCGGGGCGCTGTTGGGTGGGCGGGTGTTCGGCTGGTTCGACCAGAATGTTCCGCTCACCCTCATGATCCCGGCCATCGCCGTCACGCTCGTGTTCTTCGCGGTGCTGTTCGGCGTCCCGGAGTCGACCCCGCTGCCCGGTCGCAGCCTCGACATCGTGGGCTTCAGCATCCTCACCGTCGGCCTCCTGCTGATCACGTCCGGCCTCACCTTCCTGCGGCTGAACGGGATGACCGCGTGGTGGGCGTACCTGCTGATCGTGGCGGGAATCGCCGCCTTCGTCCCCTTCGCCCGCTATGAGTTGCGGCAGGACGACCCCGCCATCGACCTGCGCGTGCTGAAGCAACCGAACATGTGGCCGGTGCAGCTCACCGCCGCGCTGATCGGCATCAGCCTGCTCGGGGCGCAGGCACCGCTCAGCGCCTACGCCGGCACGGACCCCGCGAACGGATACGGCCTCGGCCTCGACTCCGGTGACCGGTCGACGCTGATCGGCGTCTACCTCATCTCCATGATCATCGGCGCGCTGCTGTTCCCGGTCATCTCCCGCCGGCTCACTCCGCGGGTCGCGCTGATCGGCGCGGCGTTCCTGGTGGCGCTCGGCTACCTGCTCTTCCTCCCGCTGCACCTGCAGGTCTGGGAGGTGTTCACGAACATGTTCATCGCCGGCCTCGGCTCCGGTGCACTGGTCGGCGCGATGCCCGCTGCGGCCGCCGCTGCGGCCCCGCTCGGCCAGACCGGCATCGCCGCCGCGCTGACCAACACCACCAAGACGATCGGCGGGTCCTTCGCCTCGGCGGTGTTCGGGATCGTGTTGGCCGGCGGTGTGATCACCGCTGTGTCCAGCACCGCGTCGAGCCTGGCCGGCTACATGACGGTCTGGGTGATCTGCGGAGCGGGTGCGCTCGTCGCCGCCGTGCTGCTGTTCTTCGTGCCGAAGCTGGCCTTCGCCGACGCGACGGTGCTTCCTGACTAGACGGTACTGCCCGAGTAGCTAGGGCTTGGGCTTCAGCTCTCCGCGGATGACCTTCCAGGGCGCCGCCTGCGCCACCGGCTTGATGGTCACCAGGTCGAGGTTCACGTGGCCGGGCAGCTCGATGGCGTGCACGATCGCCTCGGCCACATCCTCGGCCACGAGGGGTGCAGGCACGTTGTCGTACACGGCGTCCGCCTTGGCCTGATCGCCGCCGAAGCGCACCAGCGAGAACTCCTCGGTGCGCACCATGCCGGGCGCCACCTCGAGCACGCGGATCGGCTCCCCCGCGAGCTCCAGCCGCAGCACCGCGACCATCGCGTGCTCGGCGAACTTGGCCGCGT
>JBEVDR010000090.1:0-3714 GCA_040513215.1 Microbacteriaceae bacterium
CGGGCTCCGTCGACGAGGCGTTCGCGGGCATCCGTTTCGGGCTCGCCGAGTTCGTCAAGCAGTGCCTCAGCGCGGAGGGCCCGCACCTCGAGGTCGCGGGCATCGCCGAGCGCGGAGCCGATCCGGCCGAGCCTTTCGCGCAGGTCGTCGGTGACCTTCCGGTCGAACAGTGTGCGGTAGGCCGCGAGCACACTGCGCAGGCGCCGCACGATCGTGCGCATGCGGTGAACGGCATCGGGTTCGTTGGCCCGCGCGGCCGGGTCGGTCTGCTCGAGGGTGTTCACGAGGTCACGGATCGCCGCGACGAGAACAGCGGATGCCGTGCCGCCGGCCGCCTCATCGGTCGCCGCTGACGACTTGTCGCCGTTGGGCAGCACCTCGGTCAGAGAGTCGGCGCCGAGGGCCCGCGCGATCTTCGCCACACTCGACGACGGGTGAGCGCCGACAGGCGCGAGAAGACGCTCGATCTGGTCGAGGAGGGCGGTACGACCCTCCTCCGTGTCGGGCGCGGCGTCGAGAAGCTCCACCTCCCACTCCCGCCAGCTGCGCTTGCCGCCGTTGCGCACGTCGGTGGCGGTGACCTCGTCGTCGGCGATCTCGACGACGCCGTTGCCGTCGGCATCCAGCAGGTGGAGAGCGGTGCGCCGCGTTGCGATGCGGGCCAGCGGGGTAAGGTCGCGATCGCGCACCCACGCCCGGATCGGTTCGAGCACGGTGTCCGGCACCGTTCCGGTGTCGTCGCCGAGCGGCCAGTGCAGCTCGGTGCGCCCCTCAGCCGCCGGCTTCTTGATGTGCCAGCCGGCGTCGCCGCCGCCGGTACGCCGCCGCACGATGATGCGCCGCACCGCCAGGTCAAGGTTCTCGGTGTCGTAGTACACGGCCTCGAGCTTGACCGCTCTGCGGGTCACGACCGCGGCGATCCCGTCGACCGCGCTGAGGTCGGGAACACTCGCGCCCTCCTCGACGTCATACTTGCGCTCGATTTCACTTTGCGAGTGGTGGCCGGCCTCGGCGGTGTTCGTCATCCCCCCATTGTCGACCGCCGGGTGGCCCCGCGGCTACCTGCCCGATAGCGGCGCCTGGTCACCCGATTCGGACATGGTCATCCGGTGCGCCGGGTGACTGCGTCCGAGACGGATGACCACGGCACGGAGGCACGGCACGGCACGGCACGGCACGACGGCACGACCTGGCACGACACGAGCGGATGCCGCGTCGGGGGGCCCGGCAGAAAGCCCTTACCGCGGCAGCGCCACCGGGTCGACGAGGGTGCCGACCGGGGTGCGCACCCACCACGCGCCGGTCTGCCGGTGCTCGGCCAGGGTCGAGTAGCGGTACCGGAACGCGCGGGCACGGATCCAGCGCGGCGGAGCATCCGGGAACGGGTTGGTGCCCATCAGCTTGAGCGTGCGCTGGTCGCCCTCAAGGAGTTTCACGATGAGCATCTGGAACCACCGCGAGTCGGTCGAGCCGAGCGCGAGGAACCACATCAGCCAGTCGAGGCGCAGGTGGTACGGCGCGACCTGCGGCGGCATCCGCCTCACGTTGCCCGGTTTGCCCTTGAACTCATAGGGAATCCACTCCGAGTTGGGCCCCGGCCGCTCGTCGGCGCAGCCCTCGACGATCACCTCGATGCGCACTTTCGTCACCGTTCCGAACGCCCCGTACGCGTTGACCAGGTGGTAGCGGTTGAAACTCGCGTTCATCAGCTGGTGCCGGGCGAACAGGTTGGCTAGCGGCCTCCAGCTGAGTACGAGCAAGAACGCGACTGCGGCGATGACCACGACGTCGAACCACAACGGCGTCGGCGGATAGTCCGTGGCAAGGCCCTCGAACGACAGCACCGTCCGCAGCGTCTCATCGTCGATCGCGCAGAACGCGAGCACGATCGTGATCCAGTTCAGCCAGGCGAAATTGCCCGTGAACACAAGCCACAACTGGGTGAGGATGATGATCGTCGCCGCGACGGATGCCACGGGCTGCGGCGCGAACAGAAAGAACGGCACCACGAGCTGCGCGAAGTGACTGCCCAGTACTTCACCGCGGTGAAACCACTTCGGCAGGTGGTGCACGAACCAACTGACCGGATTCGGCATCGGCTGGGTTTCGTGGTGGTACATCAGGGCGGTGAAGTCGCGCCATTCACGCCCGCCGCGCATCTTGATCCTGCCGGCGCCGAACTCGAGCCGGAACACCAGCCAGCGCAGGAACAGGATCACGAGGAGCGGCGGGGCGACCTGGTCCGACCCGAGGAACGCGACAACGAACCCGGCCTCGACCAGCAGGCTCTCCCAGCCGAACCCGTAGAAGGTCTGGCCGATGTTGACGATCGACAGGTAGCCGGCCCAGATCAGGAGAAACGCGAGCATCGGCAGCCACGGCGGCCCGGACTGCGGCAACCCGACGACGAGGGTGGCGGAGATGCCCGATCCGATCGCGGCGACGGCGAGGAGGCGGTCATCGGTGTAGCCCCAGTGGAACAGGCTCGGCGACTGCTTGTACGTGACGCGGCGCAGGAACCACGGTGCCGGCAGCAACCCGCGCTCACCGAGGAGCACCGGGAACTGGTTCGCCGCCGATACGAACGCGATCAGGTACAGCGCCGCGATACCGCGCTGCAGGACCTGGCGGGCGAGCTCATAATCCTCGGCGGCGAACCACTCCATCTCCCAGCCGACGTTAGACCCGCGGCGGCGCGGCTTCAACGGGTTGAGAGCGGCACGGCGACCGCGGGTGTTCGTCCTACACCGGGTTGCTGTTCCTGCCGAATGGGGGGTCAAAAGGGGTGATTTTTCGGCAGTCCACAGAGAAGAGTGCCAGTATCAACAGATCGGATCGGTCACCCGGGCCGGCCAGAAGGGACACGTCATGGCACAGCTGAGCAAAAATCAGAAAGCCGCGAAGAAAGCTCTCAAAGACGCCCGCGAGGCGGTCAAGGCCGCGGTCAAGGCCGCGAAGAAGTCCGACAAGAGCGCACGCAAGGAAGCCTCCGCTCTCAAGAAGGACCTGGAGAAGAGCCTTCCTTCGTCGTCGAAGCGCTCAACGGTTCTGAAACCGGGCACGAGCAGCAAGACAGTCAAGGGCGCCAAAACGGCCAAGGGGTCCAAGCCAGCCAAGGGTTCCAAGCCAGCTCAGAGTTCCAAGAAGGACAGGGCCGCGAGGACGAGCACGAGCCCGTTGAAGAAGACGGCGCCGACCGCAGCTGCTGCTGCCTTGGCGCCCGTCGCGACGATCCCGGCGCGGGCGAAGCTTGCGACGCCGAAGCCGGTCACGACGAAGCCGACACTGACGAAGCCCGCCGCATCGGCGACAGCCGCGACGACCCCAGCGCGGGGCCGGCGCAAGTCAGCCGGGCCGACGCTGGAACAGCTGCGGGAGCAGGCGAGAACCGCCAAACTCCGGGGGTTCTCCAAGCTGAACAAGGCAGACCTTCAGAAGCTCCTCGCCTCACGCTGACGGGTCACGGTGAGATCTGTTCACCTGTAGTTTCCCTTGCCCAATTATGGTGGGCCGGGTTTCCGGGCGGCCCGCGCCCGGCAGCTGAAAAGCGCAACTGAACGGAATTTTGATGAGCGACGATTCCGGACAAACGGTGCTGCTGGGCGGGTCACGGGCAACCCCGGAACGGACTCTGCTCGACGTGCTTCGAGGAAGCGTGTTGCGGCATCCGGAGGCCTCAGCGATCGAGGACGCCGACGGCGCGCTCAGCTACCG
>JBEVDR010000091.1:0-20123 GCA_040513215.1 Microbacteriaceae bacterium
TTCTCGCCGATCGTCAGGGCGCCGTTGACGTGGTGACCCGGAAGCTGTTCGGGCTCGAGCGCGTCGTACTGGGCGATGAGGGCGCCGGTGAGCTTCTCGAAGGCGGCCTTGTCGTCTGCGGTCCACCAGTCGATGAGCCGACCGTCGCCGTCGAACTTCGAGCCCTGGTCGTCGAACCCGTGGCCGATCTCGTGTCCGATGACCGCGCCGATCGCGCCGTAGTTGGCGGCGTCATCCCGCTCTTCCTCGAAGAACGGGTCCTGCAGGATGGCGGCGGGGAAGACGATCTCGTTGAACCCGGGGTTGTAGTACGCGTTGATCGTCTGCGGCGTCATGAACCACTCGTCGCGGTCGATCGGCTTGCCGATCTTGCCCAGCTCGCGCTGGAACTCGAACTCGCTCGTGGCGCGCACGTTGCCGATCAGGTCGGCGGAGTCGATCTCGAGCGTGGAATAGTCGCGCCACTTCACCGGGAAACCGATCTTCGGCGTGAACTTCTCGAGCTTGTCGAGCGCGCGCGAGCGTGTCTCCTCTGTCATCCAGTCGAGGGTGGTGATGCTCTGGCGGTAGGCCTCGACCAGGTTGCCGACGAGTTCGTCCATCGCGATCTTGGCGTTCGGCTTGAAGTGCCGTTCCACGTAGATCTTGCCGACGGCCTCGCCGAGCGCGCCCTCGACCAGCGAGACGCCGCGCTTCCAGCGCGCCCGCAGCTCCGGGGTGCCGGACAGGGTCTTGCCGTAGAACTCGAAGTTGGTCTCGACGATCTCCTTGGTCAGGTACGCCGCGTTCGACCGGATGATCTGCCAGCGCAGCCAGTCGCGCCAAGCCTCGAGGCGGTCCTCGGAGAACGCCCGGGCGAGACCCTCGGCGAAGCTCGGCTGGCGCACCACGACCTCGTCGAAGGAGCCGGCCGGGGCGCCCAACGCGGTAAGCCATCCGCTGTAGGTCTCGGCACCCGGCACGTCGTGCCAGGCCATCGGGTTGTAGGTGGCCTGGCTGTCGCGGGAGTGCACATTGTCCCAGTGGTGGCTGGCGAACTCGGTCTCGAGCATGAACACCCGCTCGGCACGGACGGCCGCGTCGTCGACGCCGACCAACCCGAACATCTTGCTGATCAGCTGCTGGTATGCCGAACGGATGTCGCTGAACTTGCCTTCCCGGTAGTACGACTCATCCGGCAGGCCGAGCCCACCCTGTTCCACGAACACCAGGTAGCGCTCGGGGTTGCCGGGGTCGTTGTCGACGAATAGCTGGAAGAATCCGGTCGTGCCGGCCCGCTCCAACCGGCCGATCGCCTGCAGCAGGGACTGAACCGAGTCGATGTCGTCAATCGACGCCAGCAGCGGCTGGATCGGGGTGGTGCCGAGCTGCTCGATACGGTCTTCGTCCATGAAGCTCGTGAACAGGTCACCGATCTTGCGGGGCTCTGAGCCCGCGTCGGCCGACTGCGAATCGCTGATGATGTCGCGCACCGCCTGCTCCGCTTCCTCAGCGAGCAAGTAGAACGATCCATAGCGCGCCTTGTCGCTGGGAATCGTGGTGCGAGCGATCCATTGACCGTTGACGTGCCGGAACAGGTCGTCCTGAGGGCGGATCGCGGGGTCGAGCTCTGAGGTGTCAATACCGGAGGTCAGCGTCATGCGCTCCAGCCTAGTTGCGGCTTCCGACCAGAGACGAGGAGAGGGCGCGGAGCGCGAGGCATCCGCGGCCTACCCCTCATCTCCCCTCCCCCGGAGGTTTGCATTCGGGTTGCAAGCATCCAGTTTGACCACCTCGTAAGCGCTTGCACCAGCCCGGCTTTTCGCGGCACCCTCACGGGGGATAGACGCGGCCGGTATCCTTGTACCGCGGGAATGAGGAGAAATCATGGCCGACAGCCAGTATGAGATCGCGATCGTTGACGACCATGAGATCGTCTGCCTCGCCTTCCGTCAAGCATTCGACGGCGTTCCCGGCATCGACCTGGTGGGCAGCGCCCGCACCGTCGCCGAACTGCTGAAGCGGCATCCGCGCCCCGACCTGGTGGTGCTCGACCTGCGTTTGGCCGACGCGTCCACGCCAGACGACAATGTGGCCGCCCTGAATGCCGCAGGCGCCGAGGTGCTGATCTACACGGCCGGTGACGACGCGCACATGATCCGGCGAGCGGCCAGGGCCGGTGCGCTGGCGGTGCTGCGCAAGTCACAGCCGCTGGCCACGCTGGTGGATGCCGTGGAGCGGGTGGCGCGAGGCGAACTCGTGGTGTCCACCGACTGGGCGGCGGCGGTCGACGGTGACCCGGAACTCGCGGGCGCTCTGCTCAGCCCGCGCGAAGAAGAAGTGCTCGCGCTGTATGCGTCGGGGTTGAAAACGCACAGTGTGGCGTCGCAGACGGGCATTGCCGTCGATACCGTAGAGGACTACGTCAGGCGGATCCGGGCCAAGTACGCCAGGGCCGGACGCGCGGCACCGACCAAGATCGACCTGTACAAGCGCGCCGTCGAAGACGGCCTTCTGCCCGCGCCGCACGCGTGAGCAGGGCTAGCCCGACACCGCACGCCGTCGCGTTGCCGTACGGCGATCGCTACGTGCGGATGCTGCGCGTGCTCTCGGTTGCCCTCGGGGCCGCCGGGGTGGTGTTCATCGCCCTCGCGATTCCGGCCATCACCGAGCAGCTTCCGGTGCTGCAGCCGTTGTTCGGCGCGTTCGCGCTGCTGGTGACTCCGGGGCTGCCCGCGGCTCTCGCCATCCTGTCAGCACGACTCTCGGTCGGCGTCATGAAGGCGCTGGCCGGATGCATCGCGGTCGGCTACCTCGTGGCTTTGGCGTTCTGGATGCCCGCCATGACCCCGCCCGCCGTGCCGGACGGCGGATCGCCGTGGGTGCTCGGGTTCGTCGCCGTGCCCGCCGTGGCCGCCGCAATCGCCTGGCGGCCGCCGACCGCCTGGGCGTTCGTCGTCATCGCGAGCGTCGGCCTCGGGCTGCTGCACTACGTCTCGTCCGGGTGCACCGCCCTGATCGGCGCGCTGCAGAACGCCTTGTACGGCGCAATGTTCTCGGCGATCTTCACCGCGCTCGCGATCGCGATGATCAACGCCAGCGCGCGACTCGATGTCGCGGCCGCTGCGGCTCGCACCGAGGCCGCCAACGCCGCGGCTGCCGCCGCCCGCGAACGGCAGCGCGCCCGCGTCGACGGCCTGCTGCACGACTCGGTGTTCACGGCGCTGTTGATGGCGGCCGAGTCGGCTGTGCCCTCGCCGACCTCGGCGGCGCACGCCCGTCAGACACTCGCCGAGCTTGACCGGCTGAAGACCCACGACGACTCGGCCGCGCCCGTGGGCGCCGCCGATTTCGCCGAACAGCTGGCCGAGACCAGTCGGCGCGTGGCCCCGGATGCGTCGATCAGCGTGCAGTCGGATGCCGCAGCAGCAGTCCCCCGAGATGCTGCCCTGGCGCTCGGCGAGGCGCTCACCGAAGCGCTGCGCAATAGCGTGCGGCACGCGCCGGATGCCCGTCGCTCGGTGCAGATCACGGGCACCGGACGTGGCATCCGGATCCTCGTCGACGACGATGGCCCCGGCTTCGATCCCGCGGCGGTCCCGTCCACCCGGCTCGGTATCGCGATCAGCATCACCGAACGGATGCGCTCAGTCGCCGGCGGCGACGCCACCGTTCGCTCGACGCCCGCGGACGGCACGCGGGTCGCCCTCGAATGGACCGAGGCATGAGTCCGGCGCGGGCGATCGGTCCCCTGCTCGAGTTCGACTCGGCGGGTGCCCGCGTGCTGCTCGCACTGTTCGTGGTCGTGAACACCGTGAACGGGCTCAGCTCGCTGCAGCCATCAGCCTCGCCCTGGCCCAGCATCGCCGCGTTGGCGCTGGTGTCCGCGGCCGCAGTTGTCAGCATCCACGGCGGACCGGCAACGCTCGAACTCAGGCGCACTCTCGTGATCGTCGCGGTCGTCGTGGCCTCGACGGCGCTGATCGTCACTCAACTGCCCGCGACCGGACCGCTGGCGTACACCACGTGGTACCTCGGAGCGGACACCTTCCTGCTGATGATCCTCGCCCTGCGCGGACGCAACGGGTGGGCCTGGCTGGGCTTCACCCTGATGAGCGGACTCACCGTGTTCTGGGCGGTCTGGTGGTCAACGCGCTGGCTGCCGGAGAGCCTCGAATTGGTGGCACGGCACGCGGCCACGCTGTTCATCGGCTCGCTCGTCGCTGTCATGCTGAACCGCACCGCGGGGCGGATCGCTCGCTTTCACGCCATCGAACAGCGTCAGGCCACCGACGAAATGGTCGCGCTGGCCTCCCTCGACGAGCGGCGCACCAGGATCGCGCGGGTCGAGGCGATCGCGCGGCCGATGCTCGAAACCATCGCCTCCGGCCGGCCGCTGGATGCCGTCGAGCGCGACGAGTGCCGCGTGATCGAGGCCACCCTGCGCGATTCCGTGCGCGCCCGCCTGCTCTCCACCGCGAGCCTTGACGCCGCGGTGATCGGTGCCCGCCGCCGCGGTGTCGCGGTCACCCTGCTCGATGACCGGTCGGCGCCGCTAACCGAGTCCGACGGCGAGCGGATGTCGCACTGGGTGACCGACAAGCTGGACGCGACCCACAACGGGAGTACCGCGGTGGTGCGACTACTGCCAGCAGGCCGGGCCAGCCTGGCCACCGTCGTCGTCGTCGAAGACGGTGCCGAGCCGAGGGTGCACCACCTGCGGAGCGCGGCGAGCAGCGCGACCGAGGACCCGGCCCGGTTCTCGGCCGAGAACTCGGTCGAGAACCCGGCCGAGCCCGCGTCCCGGTAGCGTCGAGTCCGCCATGCCGCTTCTGAAACCCCTCGATCGCGACATCCTGCGTCTGGCGCTGCCCGCCCTCGGCGCGCTGATCGCGGAACCACTGTTCCTGCTCACCGACACCGCGCTCGTCGGGCATCTCGGCGAGAACGCGCTGGCCGGGCTCGGCATCGCCAGCGTGGTGCTGCAGACCGCGCTCGGCCTGCTCGTCTTCCTGGCCTACGCCACCACGCCGGCCGTCGCACGCCGGCTCGGCGCCGGCGACACTCCCGGGGCGATCCGGGCGGGTATCGATGGCCTGTGGCTGGCCGTCTTCGTCGGCGCGCTGCTGGTGCTGGTCGGTGTGCCGAGCGTGGAACCGATCGTCGCCGCGTTCGGGTCGACGGATGCCGTGAACGAGGCCGCCACCACCTATCTCGCGATCTCGCTCTGGGGCATGCCGGCAATGTTGCTGGTGCTCGCCGCCACCGGGCTGCTGCGCGGCCTGCAAGACACCCGAACCCCACTGGTCGTCGCCACCGTCGGATTCGCCGCGAACGCTGCGCTCAATGCCCTGTTCATCTACGGGTTCGGCTGGGGGATCGCCGGATCGGCGTGGGGCACGGTTCTGGCGCAGTGGGGCATGGCCGCGGTGTACCTGGTGATCGCGGTGCGGGCCGCGCGCGCCACGGCGGTATCGCTTCGGCCGGGTCTGGCGGGCGTCACCGGGGCCGCCACCTCGGGCGGCTGGCTGCTGCTGCGCACCGCCTCGCTGCGTATCGCGATGCTTGCCACCGTGGTCGTCGCCACCGGTCTCGGCGTCGCGGAACTCGCGACGATGCAGATCGCGCTCGCCATCTTCTCCACCGCGGCGTTCGCCCTCGACGCGCTGGCCATCGCCGGGCAGGCGATGATCGGCCATGGCCTGGGCGCGGCGGATGTCGACCGGGTGCGGGCGATCACCACGCGGCTGATCCAGCTCGGTGTGCTCGGCGGCCTCGCGATCGGCGCGGTGTTCGCGCTGCTCAGCGGCATCATCGGACCGGTGTTCACCTCGGATGCCGCCATCCAGCAGTCGCTGTCTGTCGTGCTGCTGGTGATGGCACTCGGCGTGCCCCTCGCCGGGTACGTGTTCGTGCTCGACGGGGTGCTGATCGGCGCAGGCGATGCCAGGTACCTCGCGCTCACCGGCATCCTGAACCTGGTCGCGTACCTGCCGATGCTCGGCCTGCTGGCCTGGTTGCAGCCGAGCGGCGACAGCGCGCTCATCTGGCTGTGGCTCGCGTTCGGCATCGGCTACATCGGCGCCCGTGCGCTGACGCTCGGTGTGCGCTCGCGCAGCACGCGCTGGATCGTGACCGGCGCCTGAGCTCGACGGCCCGGCGGTGTGCGCGCCCCAGACCGCTTGCTAGCGTGGGGCGCATCACTAACCGAGGATTCGCATGACCGAGCAGCCAGCACGCCCGCGCGTCGCACCCGGCGCGCTCACCCGAGGGCAGCTCACCGCCTGGCGGAACGCCCTGTTCGTGATCTTCGGGCTGTCCGGGCTCGGCATGGCCAGCTGGATGGCCCGGCTTCCGGCGGTGCGCGACACTCTCGGCGCGTCGACCGCCGAGATGGGCTGGCTGATCTTCGGCCTGTCCGCTGGATCGATTCTGGGGCTCATGGCATCCGGTCACATCGTCGCCATCTACGGGGCGCGCATCACGATGGCCACCGCGACCGGACTCGGTGCCGCGGGCCTCGCGCTCACCGGGATTTTCGTCACGCTGACCGGGAACTTCTGGCTGGCCTTCGTCGCGCTCGCGATGGTCGGCATTGGCATGGCGGTCTGCGACGTGGCGATGAACGTCTCTGGCGCCGCCAACGAGCGGGGTCTCGGCCGCACCGTGATGCCGATCTACCACGCGTTCTTCAGTTTCGGCACGATGATCGGCGCCGCCCTCGGCGGGCTGGCCGAGCTGCTCGACGTGCCGATCGCGTCGCACATCGGCGGCATCGCGGTGGTGATGGCGATCGGCGCGGTGATCGCCGCCCGCTACGCGCATTCCGAGAACTCCGCCCAGCGGCTCGAGAACAAGCCGCTCGAGCACCAGCAGACGACGCCTGCCGCCACCACCTGGCGGGAGCGACTCGGCGTCTGGCGGCACTCGCGCACGTTGCTGATCGGCGTGATCGTGCTCGGGATGGCGTTCGCCGAGGGCTCCGCGAACGACTGGCTGGCCCTCGCCATGGTTGACGGTCACGGCGTCGACAACGCCACCGGCGCGTTTGTGTTCGGCATCTTCGTCACGGCGATGACCGTCGGCCGGCTCGTCGGCGTGAAGGTGCTGGACCGGTACGGCCGGGTGCCGGTGCTGCGCGGCTCGGCCGTGCTGGCCGCGATCGGGCTGCTGATCGTCATCCTGGCGCCGAACGCCTGGGTCGCCGGATTCGGCGTCGTGCTGTGGGGGCTCGGCTCGGCGCTCGGTTTCCCGGTGGGGATGTCCGCAGCCGCCGACGACCCGCGCACCGCGGCGGCCACGGTCAGCGCGGTCGCCACAGTCGGCTACTGCGCGTTCCTGGTCGGGCCACCAGTGATCGGCTTCCTCGGCGAGCAGGTCGGGCTGTTGAGCGCCCTGCTGGTCGTGCTCGTGCTGGTCGCCACGGCCGGTGCGGCGGCCGGAGCCGCGCGGGAACCAACCGCCCCGAAGTGAGCGCGGCCGAAACGGCGGACCGCGCCCGCCGCGGCTAACCGCCTACCTGGTGTCGTGGTCCTCGAAGATGATCGACGTCTGGGTGGTTAACACCTCGGGCAGACCCTGCAGCTCGGTGAGTACGATCTCGCGCAGCTCCGCGTTGCTCGCCGCCCGCACCAGCAGCACCACGTCGAAGTCGCCACCGATCAGTGCGATGTGCTGCACCGCCGGGATCGCGGCCAACCGCTCCCGCAGGCTCTGCCAGGACGCCTGCTCCACCCGCAACATCACATAGGCGGATGCCGCCTGCCCCAGTTTCGCCGGATCCACCTTCGCCGTGAACCCGGTGATCACGCCCGTGTCGATCAGCCGGTTGACCCGGGCATACGCGTTCGCCCGCGAGATCACCACCGTCGCCGCGATCGAGCGCACCGACGCCCGCCCGTCCTTCTGCAGCGCCGTCACGATGCGCCGATCGATGTCGTCCGGCTGGTCGTCTGCCATTCGTCTCACCCCCGCGTCGCGAGCAGCGTACAACGAACAACTTGTCCTGCACAGGGCCAGTTTTCGAGCCATTCTTCCCAGATTGCGCTTCTGACTGGTACGGACGCCCTCAGTCGAGCCAATAATCAGTCCACACACTCAGAACGGGGGTACCGCAGTGACGAGTGTCGAAGCAACGCTGCTTCCGAGGCCGACGCCGGTGCAGCTCATCGACTCCTCAGGCACGCCGCATCCGGATCCGGACTATGCCGTGCCGCCCGCCGACGTGCTTCGCGAGGGCTACCGCAACCTGGTGTTCGGTCGCCGGCTGAATGACGTGTGCGGCGCACTGGTGCGTCAGGGTCGGCTCGCGGTGTACCCGTCTTCCCGCGGGCAGGAGGCAAGCCAAGCCGCCGCCGGCATGGTGCTCGGCCACGACGATTGGCTGTTCCCCACGTATCGCGACGTGGTCGCGGTCGCGGTGAAGGGGGTGTCGACCGCCGAGACCATCGGGCTGCTGCATGGCAACTGGCATTCCGGGTATGACTCGCGCGCCGAGCGCGTGGCCACCCAGTCCACCCCGCTCGCCACCCAACTTCTGCACGCGGTGGGCTTCGCGTACGCGGCGAAACATCGCGGCGAAGACACCGTGGTGCTGGCGATGTGCGGTGACGGCGCGACCAGCGAGGGCGACTTCCATGAGGCCCTCAACTTCGCCGCGGTGTTCAAGGTGCCGGTGGTGTTCTTCGTGCAGAACAATGGCTACGCCATCTCGGTGCCGATTGCCCGGCAGACTGCGGCGCCCGGCCTCGCGTACAAGGGCATTGGCTACGGCATCCCCGGCGAACAGGTCGACGGCAACGACTTCGCCGCGGTGTACGCCGTGCTCAAGACTGCCATTGCGCGAGCACGGTCAGGCGACGGACCCTCCCTGGTCGAGGCCCTCACCTACCGGATCGAGGCGCACACCAACGCCGACGACGACACCCGATACCGCGACAGCGCTGAAGTCGCCGAGTGGGTGGCGCGCGACCCGGTGGACCGGATGCGGCAATACCTGACCGTGCAGGGAATCCTCGACGAGCAGACCGAGGCCGACATCACCGCGGGCGCCGAGCACATCGCGGATCAACTGCGCGAATCGGCGAACCTGGACGACATCCCGAACCCGCTCGACCTGTTCGCGCACGTGTACTCCGAACCGACGCCGCAGCTGCTCGAACAGAGTCGCGTTCTGGAGCGCGACCTCGCCCGGGAGTTGGAGGGGCACCATGGCTGAACAAGCCGCTCCCGCCCTCGACTCGGCGCAGCACACGGTCGAGACGGTCACCGTCGCCCAGGCCCTGAACCGGGCCCTCGCCGACGCTCTCGCCGCCGACGACCGGGTGCTCGTCTTCGGTGAGGATGTCGGCCGGCTCGGCGGCGTCTTCCGGATCACCGACGGATTGGCCGCCCGGTTCGGTGAGAGTCGCTGCTTCGACACACCCTTGGCAGAATCCGGCATCGTCGGCACCGCGATCGGTATGGCGATGAACGGCCTGCGTCCGGTGGTCGAGATGCAGTTCGACGCCTTCGCCTACCCCGCGTTCGACCAGATCGCCAGCCACGTCGCCAAGATGGGCAACCGCACCCGCGGCGTGCTGCGGCTGCCGCTGGTCATCCGGATCCCCTACGGTGGCGGCATCGGTGGCGTCGAGCACCACTCCGACTCGTCCGAGTCGTACTACGCGCACACCCCTGGCCTGTTGGTGGTCGCGCCGTCGAACCCGCAGGACGCCTACAGCCTGCTGCGCGCCGCGATCCAGTCTCCCGACCCGGTGATCTTCCTCGAGCCGAAGAAGCTGTACTGGTCGAAGGGCAGCCTCGACACCAGCCTGCCGGTGCCGCGACTCGGTGAGGCGCGCATCGTGCGGGAGGGCACCGACGTCACCCTGGTCAGCTACGGCCCGTCGGTATCGCTCGCGCTCGACGCGGCCGAGGTCGCCGCGGAATCCGGCCGCAGCGTGCAGGTTGTCGACCTGCGCAGCATCGTGCCATTCGACGACGAGACGGTGATGGCGGCGGTCCGGTCGACCGGGCGGGCGGTGGTCATCGCCGAGGCGCCCGGGTTCGCGTCCGTGGCATCCGAAATCGCCGCCCGGATCTCCGAACGCTGCTTCCACTACCTCGAGGCGCCGGTGCGCCGGGTGACCGGATTCGACATCCCCTACCCGCCGCCCAAGCTGGAGCACTACTTCCTGCCCGACCTGGATCGCGTGCTCGACGCGATCGACTCGCTGCAGTGGGATGACCAGGCGTGGGACGACGGTGCGTCCGACAGCAAGACGGGACGTGACGGATGACCGCGCACACCTTCCGATTGCCCGACCTCGGCGAGGGCCTGACCGAGGCCGCCCTCGTCACCTGGCTGGTCGCGGTCGGCGACACGGTCGCCACCGACCAGCCGATCGCCGAGGTCGAAACCGCGAAGAGCGTCGTGGAGGTGCCGACGCCGTTCAGCGGAACGGTGGTCGCCGTGCACGGCAGCGAGGGCGAGACGCTCACCGTGGGCGCTCCCCTGCTCGAGGTCGACGACGGTGTTTCGGAGGCCGCGGCGAGCGCGGCCGAACCCCCGACGGTTCCGGATGCCGCCACCTCGGCCGCCCATGAGAGCTACCGGCAGGAGGAGCAGGCCGGCTCCGGCAACGTGCTGATCGGATACGGCACCACCGGCGGCAGCGTGAAGCGACGCAAGCGCGCTCCGATCGGCACCACAGCCCGGGCCATGTCGCCGGCTGCCGTCGCCACCGGCGCCACGGACGCCACGGACGCTGACAGGGTTGCCGGCACACGGGACGCTGGCACCGAGCCCGCCCACGAGGGCCCGGTGCCGGTCATCTCACCGATCGTGCGCAAGCTCGCCGCGACCGAGGGCATCGACCTGCATCGGGTGCGCCCCACGGGCGCGGGTGGCGTGGTCACACGCGGTGATGTGCTGGCGGCCCGCGGAGTCTCTGCCGGCGCCAGCAGCAGCCGGACCGACGAGCGAACCGGTCTCGACGTGGTCTCCGACGAACCACTCAGCATGTTCCGCCGGGCGGTGTCGGACAAGCTCAGCCGCAGTCGTCGCGAGATCCCCGAGGCCACCGTGTGGGTCGATGTGGACGTCACCCGACTTTGGAAGCTCCGTGCCCGACTGCTGCAGGACGGCGAACGGATGTCGCTGACCGCGTTCCTCGCCAAGTTCACCCTGCTCGCGCTTGAGGAGTACCCAGTGCTGGCCTCACGGCTGAGCGACGACGGTAACCACCTCACCCGATTCGCCGGGGTGAATCTGGGCATCGCCACCGACACCCCACGGGGGCTGATGGTTCCGGTGATCCGCAACGCCGACCGCGCCACGCTGGTGGAGTTGAACGCGGAACTGCAGCGCCTCGGAAGCCGTGCCAGAGAGGGCACCGCGCAGCCGTCCGAGCTGACCGGCTCCACCTTCACCCTGAACAACTACGGCGCGTTCAACGTGGATGGCTCCGCGGCGATCATCAATCACCCGGAGGTCGCCCTGCTCGGCGTCGGCCGCATGATCGAAAAGCCGTGGGTGGTGAAGGGCAAGGTGCGGGTGCGGCGCATCGCCCAGCTCGCACTGGTATTCGACCATCGGGTGTGCGACGGCGGGTACGCGGCGGGGTTCCTCGGGCATCTGACGCGCTCGATCGAGTACCCGGAGCGGTTACTGCTGCGGCTCTAGTCCGCGAGACAGGAGCTAGTGACACGAGCAGTACCTCTTGACACGAGCATTATCGTTAGTGATAACATTCTCAATTATGGGAACCAAACCACTCGCGAAGGCCGACGTCATCCTGCATCCGCAGCGGATCGCGATCCTGCGAGCGCTCGGCGCAGACCCGCAGACGACGAAGCAGATCGCCGCGGCACTCCCCACGCTGCCGCAGGCCACGCTCTACCGGCACCTGAACGCCCTGCTCGAGGCCGGGATTGTGACGATCGTCGACGAGAATCAGGCGCGCGGCGCGATCGAGCGCACCTACGCCCTCGCCAGGAGCGCGTCCATCCTGACCGCAGAGGATGTCGCGAACGCCACCCGCGACGACCACTTCCGCTATTTCGCAACCTTCCTCGCCGGGCTGCTCGGCGAGTACGGCCACTACCTCGACCGGCCCGAGATCGACCTGGTCGCCGACGGCGTCGGCTACCGCGAGCACGTGCTCAATCTGACCAACGACGAGCTGGTCGAGATGCTCGCCGAGCTGCGCGCGGTGATTCAAGCCCGCGTCGACAACTCCCGCACCCCAGACCGCACCCCTCGCCTGTTCGGCACCGTCTCGATGCCGGTTGACCGCCCGACCGGAGATTCCGATGACTGACCTCGCCCCGCTCGCCGCCCGCACCCGGCTGAACGCGCCGCTCATGCTGATCGCTCCGGTCCTCGCCGCCATCGTGCTGATTGCCACCATCGGCGCCCCGGACTGGCTCCCGCTCGCGCTCGGCGCCGCCGGCTGGATGATCGCCCTCGTGCTGCGGCAACCGGTCGCGCTGATCGTCGACAAACAGTTCGGCCGGGACCGCGCAATGACCATCGTCGGATGGTTCTCCGGGCCGGCGGAAGAGCTCGTGCGGCTGGCCCTGGTGCTACTGGTGATCGACAGCCTCGACGACGCGCTCTGGGCCGGTTACGGCTGGGCGAGCATCGAGGTGCTCTTCGTGCTCATGAACCTGCTGGTTCTGGCAAGGCTGATGACCAAGGACGATCCGAAGTCACTCGAAGTCCAGCAGCAGCTGCGCGATCTCGGCATGACCACGCCGCATACCGGTCTGTGGGGCGCCCTCGAGCGCGTCAGCGCCACCGCGCTCCACATCGGCTTCACCCTGCTGCTGTTCGCCTCGCCCTGGTTCGTGCTGCTCACCCTGCCGGCACACTCGCTCACCAACATGATCGCGGTCCGGTTTGCGAAGACCCACCTGGCCGCCACCGAGATCGGCCTGCTGGCGGCCGGTGCCCTCGCCCTGGGCGGCGGCCTCGCCACGACACTGCTCTGATCCTGCTCTAACCCGCGCATTACCCACCCTTTACCGCTCAAGGAGCTCCCCCATGACCACCCTGTCTTCAGTGCGCCCTAAAACGGGCCCGATCGCCCTGTTCCTGCTGCTCGCCTTCGGGCTCGCCTGGCTCGTCGCCGCCCCACTCTGGCTCAGCGGTCAGGGCCTCGCCACCCCCGGCGCCCTGGCACTGCTGGTCGTGATGATGTTCACCCCGGCGATCGCCGCCCGCGTCACCGAATGGATCATGCCGAGCGGAGAGCCGTTCACCCGGGTCACGACGCTGCGGCCCCGTCGCCGATTCCGGCGTTGGCTGCCCTACCTGGTACTCGCCTGGCTCGCCCCGATCGGCCTGACCGTGGCGACCCTCGCTCTTGCGGCTGCGCTCGGCGTGTTCCAGATCGATCTGGTCGGTTTCAGCGGCTTCGCCGAGTACCTCGAGACACTGCCGGGCGGTCAGGGCGCACCGGTCGAGGCCCTGGTCATCGCGCAACTCGGCTTGGTGCTGGTCGGCCCGGTGCTGAACGTCATCCCCGCGCTCGGCGAGGAGCTCGGTTGGCGCGGCTGGCTGCAGCCCCGGCTCAGTGAGCGTTTCGGCCCGTGGGCCGCCGCGGTGCTCACCGGCGTGCTCTGGGCGCTGTGGCACGCGCCGGTGATCCTGCTCGGCTACAACTACCCGGGCTACCCGGTCCTGGCCGCGCTGGCGTTGATGGTCGTCTCCTGCATCCTGATGTCAGTACTGTTCGGCTGGATCACGGATGCCTCGGGCACGGTGTGGGCGGCAGCTGTGGCCCACGGCTTCATCAATGGCGCCGCCGGCCTCGGCGGTCTCGTTGTCGCCGGCGGGCACGTGATCGACCCGGCCGCCGCCGGCGTGCTCGGATACACCGGCTGGATCGTGATGGCCGCCCTCATCGCGATCCTGGTCGCCATGCGACGGTTCCCGACACGTGCAAACGAACTCGCACTCAGGGCGCCAGCAGTTTCCCGGTGAAGTGCGGCTCCCGTTTCTGCTGGAATGCCGCGAACCCCTCGTGGTAGTCGGGGGTGTTGCAGAGCGCCGCCTGCGCCCGGTTCTCCTCGGACAGCGACTGCCAGAGCCCGAGCCGGGTGTCGCGCAGCCCGCGCACCAGTGCCTTGCTGGCGATGAATGCCTGCGTCGGCCCGGTCGCCGCGGTTCGGGCCGCGGCGCGGGTGGCCTCCAGCACCTCGTCATCGGGCAGCACCTGCGAGAACAGTCCGGCCGTCACCGCCTCGGCACCGGTCATCAGCCGACCGGTGTAGATCAGGTCGAGGGTGCGGTGCGCACCGAGGCGTTCGTAGAACAGCGCGTGCCCGCCGGAGTCGAGCGTCGCGCCCAGCTTGGCAAAGGGCGACCCGATCTTCGCGGACTCGGCGACGTACACGACATCCGTCGCAATCAGCAGCCCGAGCCCGGCACCCAGACAGGCGCCGTGCGCCACCGCGAAAGTCGGCGCCGGGAAGGTGCTGATGCGCTTCAGCAGGGGCATCACGATCACGTCGAGGAAGCCGAGCACGTCGTCGTCGGCGGGATTCACGTGCGAGATGTCGCGGCCGGCGCAGAATGCGCGGCCCTCACCGCGCAGCAGCAGCGCCCGCACCCGAGCGCTCTCGGCCTCCCGATAGGCGGCGTCGAGTTCGCGCATCGCCGGCTCGTCGAGGGCGTTGAGCTTCTCCGGCGTGTTCAGCACGATCTCGGCGACGTTGTTCTCGATGGACAGCTCGATCATGGAATCCCTCGCTCGTCTCTGGCGCTCAGCCGTCATAGTCGACGACGACCGCGTCCGTGGTGGGGTGTGACTGGCAGGTGAGCACGTACCCGCGCTCGAGTTCCTCGGGTTCGAGCGCGTAGTTCTCGGTCATCCGCACCGATCCCTCCAGCAGCCGTGCCCGGCAGGTTCCGCAGACCCCGCCGGTGCAGGCGAACGGCACATCCGGACGCACTCGCAGCGCGGCGGCCAGGATCGACTCGTGCGCGTCGACCGGAGACTGCACCGTGGCGGACTGCCCGTCGAGGGTGAAGTCGATGCGCACCAACTGCTCGCCGGCATGGACAGTCGGCGGTGCGGCGCCGGTCGCGTCGCGCGGCGGTTCCCCGGTGGTGAACAGCTCGAAGTGCACTCGATGCCGGTCCACGCCGAACTCCTCGAGCGTGTCGCGGCAGAGCTGCACCAGGTCGAAGGGACCGCAGAGGTACCACTCGTCGACCGTGGCGGGCGGGATCAGCGAGGTCAGGATGCGCCGCAGCTTGGGCTCGTCGATGCGTCCGGATAGCAGCGGCGCGGTGCGCTGCTCCCGGGAGAGCACGTGGTGCAGGGCCAGTCGGGCTGGGTATCGGTCTTTCAGTTCGGCGAGTTCCTCGAGGAACATCACGTCGACGGTGGACCGGTTGGTGTACAGCAGCGAGAACCGGGCGGTGTCGGATGCCGCCAGTACCGTGTGCGCGAGTGCCATCAGCGGGGTGATGCCCGAGTCGGCGGCGATGCCGACGATGTGCTGGTGCTCGAGGTCGTGGTCGTCGATGGTGAACGTGCCCTGCGGGCTCATCACGTCAATCTCATCGCCGGCGGCAAGCTCGGTGTTGGCCCAGCTGGAGAACAGCCCGCCCACGTCGCGCTTGATCGCCACGCTGATGCTGCCGGCGGTCGGCAGCCGGCAGAGCGAGTAGCTGCGGCGTAGCTCATGCCCCTCGAGCCGTTTGCGCAGCGCCACATATTGGCCGGGCAGGTAGTCGTACTCGCCGCGCAGCTGTTCGGGCACGACGAAGGTGACCTCGACACTGTCGGCGGTGAGCGGCCGCACCTCGGCCACCCGCAGCGTGTGGAAGCGCGCCCGCTTGCGGGTGAGCACCATCAGAGCACCTTGAAGTAGTCGAACGGTTCCAGGCAGTCGAGGCACTCGTACAGCGCCTTGCATGACGTGGAGCCGAACCGGGCCAGTTCTCGGGTGTGCAGCGAGTCGCAGTGCGGGCATTTCACGGCGAGCGCCACCCGCACCGGTCCGGCCGGTCTGGCTGGTCTGACCGATGCGGGGGCGGTGCCGGATGGCGCGGCGATGCCGTACTGGCGCAGTTTCTGTTTGCCCGCCTCGGTCATCCAGTCGGTGGTCCAGGCCGGCGCGAGCACCAGGCGCACCTCGACGTCGGGGAATCCGCCGGCACGCAGCGCACTGGTGACGTCGTCGCGGATGGCGTCCATCGCCGGGCATCCGCTGTAGGTCGGGGTGAGCGTGACCCGCACTCGCCCGGCGATCTCCTCGACCGCGCGGAGCACGCCGAGGTCCTCGATCGTGAGCACCGGAATCTCCGGGTCGGTGACGCTTGCCGCGAGCTTGCGGGCGGTACGGATGTCGCGGGCCGTGCCGGTCTCGCGGGCGGTGCGGATGTCGTGTGTCGTGGTCATCTCGGTCACCAGCTCGCCCCGGGGTGCTGCCTGGCGAGCACCTGCATCTCGGCGAGGATCGGACCGAGGTGCTCGCTGTGCACTCCGCGGCGCCCGCCGCCGCTCGAGCTGAACCCGTTCGGTACCTCCAGCTCGGCCGCGGTCAACACCGGCAGAACCGCCTGATCGAACGCGGGGCGCAACGTCGACGGTGGCGGCGCGACATCACGTAGCCGGTCACTCAGCGGCTCGTCGCGGAACACCTCATCGACGTACGGCCACATATCGGCGAGCGCCACCATGAATCGCGCCCGTGATTCGTCGGTGCCGAGTGCCAGCCGCAGCACCCACTGGTTGGCGTGGTCGCGGTGGTAATCCACCTCTTTCACCGCTTTGGCCGCGATCGCCGCGAGGGTGGGATCAGCGGATGCCGTCAGCCGCGCGTACAGCTCAAACAGGTAGTGCGCGGCGATCAGCTGCCGGGAGATGGTGTGCGCGAAGTCACCGTTCGGCTGCTCGAACAGCCACGCCGAGCGGAACTCCGACTCCCCGCGCCAGTAGGCCAGGTCGTCTTCGCTGCGGCCGGATGCCGAGCCGGCGTAGTGCAGCAGCGACCGGGCGTGCCCCAGCATGTCCAGGGCGATGTTGCCGAGCGCCACGTCCTCTTCCAGCTCCGGCGCATACGAGATCCAGCGGCTGAGCTGCTGGGCAAGAATGAGCGAGTCGTCGCCCAGCCAGAGGGCGTACTCCGCGACATCCGGGTCCGCCGTGGCGGTGGTGTCCCCGGCGGCTGCATCGCCGATGAGCTCGGCGGACAGTTCGTGCACGTCCACGGACACGGCGCCGTGCGGGTCAGCGCGGGCGCCGGCAATGCTGCCAGATTCGTCGGTCACAGGTGCTTCACCCCCTCCGACTTCGTGTAATACGAGGCGTGCCGGTAGTTCTTGCCGGCAGATGACTCGAAGAACGCTCCCTTCGCGTCGGGATCGCTCGTGGTGACCAGTGCGGCCGGAACCACCCAGATCGACACGCCCTCGCCGCGGCGGGTGTACAGGTCGCGGGCGTTGCGCACGGCCATGTCGGCATCGGGCGCGTGCAACGACCCGACGTGCACGTGGCTGAGGCCCCGGTTGGCGCGAATGAACACCTCCCAGAGCGGCCAGACCTCGGCCGCGGAGTCGCCGGGCGTGGGCATCAGGCCACCTCCCCCGCGGCGGTCGCCTGCTTGCGGGCGTATGCGGCGGCGGCTTCCCGCACCCAGGCGCCATCTTCGTGCGCGGCACGGCGGCGGGCGAGTCGTTGCGCGTTGCATGGGCCGCGGCCAGCGAGCACCTCGTGGAACTCGTCCCAGTCGATCTCGCTCATCTCGTACAGCCCGGTGGCCTCGTCGAAGCGCAGCTTCGGGTCGGGCAGGGTGACTCCGAGCACCTCGGCCTGCGGAACCAGCATCGACACGAACCGCTGCCGCAGCGCGTCGTTGGAGAACCGCTTGATGTTCCACGCCATCGACCGTGCCGAGTTCGGTGAGTCATCATCGGGTGGGCCGAACATCATCAGCGACGGCCAGTACCAGCGGTCGACGGCATCCTGCGCCATCTGTTGCTGCGCCTCGGTGCCGTGCATCAGTTCCAGCAGGATCTCGAACCCCTGCCGCTGGTGGAACGACTCCTCCTTGCAGATGCGCACCATCGCCCGGCCGTATGGGCCGAATGAGCAGCGGCAGAGCGGCACCTGGTTGCAGATCGCGGCGCCGTCGACGAGCCAGCCGATTGCGCCCATGTCGGCCCAGGTGGGCGTCGGATAGTTGAAGATCGAGGAGTACCGGGCCTTGCCGGTGATCAGCTGCTCGGTCATCTCGTCGCGGGTGATGCCCAGGGTTTGCGTCGCGGAATACAAGTACAGCCCGTGCCCCGCCTCGTCTTGCACCTTCGCCATCAGGATGGCCTTGCGCTTGAGGCTCGGCGCGCGTGTGATCCAGTTCGCCTCCGGCTGCATGCCGATGATCTCGGAGTGCGCGTGCTGCGACATCTGCCGGATCAGGGTGCGACGGTAGTCATCCGGCATCCAGTCGCGCGGCTCGATGCGGGAATCCGCCGCGATCAGGGCGTCGAACTGTGCCTGCTCCGGTGTGGGCGGCTCTACTGAAGACGGCGCCGCCGGCACGGCGGACAGGTCTGCGGGGGTGGTCATCGTCGACTCCTGCGGTTCCAGCGGCTTCCCGTTGCTATTCCTAAATAGAAGCCGACCGTTCAGTCAGTATATAGTGGGGGCATGTCGGATGCCAGCAGCTCACCGACGCGCGCCATGATGCAGCGCGACCGCGCCTCCGCCGCGCTCGGCATGGTGGTCGAGCGCGACGAGCCGGGTTTCGCGGTGGTGTCGATGCGCGTGCGTGACGACATGACCAACGGGTTCCACATCACGCACGGCGGTCTCGTGTTCGCCCTGGCCGACACCGCCTTCGCGATCGCCTGTAACGAGAACGAGAACCTGACCGTGTCCTCGGGCGCCGACATCACGTTCCTTAAGTCCACCCACCCCGGTCAGACGCTCACCGCCACCGCGGTGCGCCGCGTGCTGAGCGGCCGCACCGGGCTGTACGACGTGACCGTGGTCGATGAGACCGGGGATGTCGTCGCCGAGGTGCGCGGACGCAGCATCAGCACCAACCGCACCCTTCCGCCTCTGGCAGACTGATCCGCGATGCCCGAGAACCGCCATGACTGAGACCGCGTTACCCGTGAACCCGGCCGCCGCGAACCCCGCGCCGGAGAACACGCCGTCGGAAGGTACGCCGCCGGAAGGCGCAGCGCAGCGGCGGGGTCGCCCCGGGTACGACCAGGACGGCATCCTCACCATCGCCGTCGAGGCGTTCATCGAGTACGGCTACGACGCCACCTCGATGGGCACGCTCGCCGACCGGCTGCGACTGTCGAAGTCCGCGATCTACCACCACTTCGCTTCGAAGGAAACGATCCTCGAGCGGGCGCTCGACCAGGCGCTCAGGGCGCTCGAGGCGGTGCTCGACGAACCGCAGGCGCGAGAGGGCGACGCCTCTGCCCGTCTGGAGCACGTGCTCCGCCGGGCGGTGCACGTGCTCGTGCGGTGGCTGCCGAACGTGACGCTGCTGCTCCGGGTGCGCGGCAATACCGCGGTGGAGCGGGATGCGCTGCGCCGCCGCCGCGAGTTCGACCGGGCGGTGATCGCGCTGCTCGAGGAGGCCCGTGCCGAGGGCGCAGTGCGCACCGACATTGACGCTCGGGTCGCCGAGCGGCTGCTGTTCGGCATGATCAACTCGATCGTGGAGTGGTACCGGCCGAGCGGCCCGGATGACGCGAACCGGCTGGCCGACGACGTGATCACCGTTGCCCTGGACGGGCTGCGGAGGCCTACTCCTTCGCCACCAAGGTGAGCACGTCGTACTGCGCCACCACCTCGTCGTTCTGGTTGGTCAGCCGGGCGTCCCAGCGCACCTCGCCGTAGTCGTCGGTCTCGCGCGGGGTGATCTGCTTGGCGGTGAGTTCGACGCGGATCGAGTCGCCCGGCGATACGGGAGTGACGAAGCGCAGGTTCTCGAGGCCGGAGTTGGCGAGCACCGGGCCGGGCTCCGGGTCGACGAAGAGGCCGGCCGCCCACGACACGAGCAGGTACCCGTGGGCGACGCGCCCGGGGAAGAAGGGATTGGCCGCCGCGGCCGCCTCGTCCATGTGGGCGTAGAAGGTGTCGCCGGTGAACTTGGCGAAGGTCTCGATGTCGTCGAGGCTCACC
>JBEVDR010000092.1:0-15136 GCA_040513215.1 Microbacteriaceae bacterium
TCGCGAGCCGCGCGCACGAACCGGTCATAGATCGGCGGCACCGCGGGCAGGAAGGTCGCGGGCGTGCGCTTCATCGCGTCGAGCATGAGCTTCTCGTCGAACTTCGGCAGCAGCACCAGTCGCGCGCCCATCGCCATCGCGAAAGTCAGGCAGAGCGTCAGCCCGTAGGCGTGGAACATCGGCAGCACCGCATAGAAGACCTCACGGCCGCGGCGCAGCCCCGGCACCCACGCCTCGCCCTGCGCGGCGTTCATGCGCAGGTTGCGGTGGGTGAGGATGGCGCCCTTCGGTGTACCGGTGGTGCCGCTGGTGTACTGCAGCACCGCCACATCGTCGGCGACCGGACGCGGATGCGCCCGCCGCAGCCGAGCCGAGCCGAGCACGTCGTCCCACGGCACCACCCCGCGGGGCAGCCGCCCGATCGTGAGCTGGGCACGCGCGTCGCGGGCCTTCTTGATTGGCAGTTTCAGTGCGAGCCGGGTCTTCAGCGGCATCCCGCGGGTGATGTCGACGCCGATCACGGTGTCCACGTGCAGGTCCGACGGGAAGTCGGTGACGATGCTGGCGACCTTGTCCCAGACGATGGCGGTGCGGGCACCGTGGTCTTCGAACTGATGCCGCAGCTCCCGTTTCGTGTACAGCGGGTTGTGTTCGACGACGATCGCGCCGAGGCGCAACACCGCGTAGAACGCGATGATGTGCTGCGGGCTGTTCGGCAGCACCAGCGCGACCCGGTCGCCCCGGTTGACGCCGAGCCGGCGCAGGCCCTCGGCCGCGCGGCTGATCTGCTCACCCAGGTCGCGGTAGTTGGTGGTCGCGCCGAAGAAATCCAGTGCGGGCTTGCCCCGGTAGCGCCGCGTGGAGGCGTCGATCAGGTCGACCAGTGTCTCCTCGCTCATGGGAATCTCGCTCGGAACCCCCTTCGCGTAGGCACTCAACCAGGGCTTCGTTGCAAAAACGCTCACGTTCCCACCATCCTCCGCGTTGGCTGGGAACAAGCTGGGGGTAGAGCGAGGAGGCTCACGCGCGAGTCAGCTCGTCGCGGATCGCCACCGCGAAAGCGTCGATGTCGGCTTCGGTGGTGTCGAATGAGCACATCCAGCGCACCTCACCGGCCGCCGGGTTCCAGTCGTAGAAGCGGAACCGCTCGCGCAACCGGTCGGCCACCCCGGGCGGCAGGATCGCGAACACCGCATTCGACTGGGTTTCCTGGGTCGGGGTCACCCCGTCGATTCCCTCGACCGCCGCGCGCAGCCGGGCGGCCATGTCGTTGGCGTGCCGCGCCGAGCGCAGGTACAGGTCATCGCTCAGCAGCGCGATCAGCTGCGCCGACACGAACCGCATCTTCGACGCGAGCTGCATGTTCAGCTTGCGCAGGTAGATCAGGCCAGCGGATGCCTCGGGGTTCAGCACCACGATCGCCTCACCGTAGAGCAGCCCGTTCTTTGTGCCGCCGAAGCTCAGGATGTCGACACCGGCATCCGTGGTGAACTCACGGAAGTGCACGCCCAGCGCCGCCGCCGCGTTCGACAGCCGCGCGCCATCCATGTGCAACGTCATCCCGCGGGCGTGTACATGGTCGGCGATGGCACGGATCTCCCCGGCCGTGTACAGGGTGCCGAGCTCGGTGGTCTGCGTGATGCTCACCGCGAGCGGCTGCGCGCGGTGCTCGTCGCCCCAGCCCCAGGCCTCCTGGTCGATCAGCTCGGGGGTGAGCTTGCCGTCCGGGGTGTCCACGGTGAGCAGCTTCAGCCCGTTCACCCGCTCCGGGGCGCCGGCCTCGTCGGTGTTGATGTGCGCGGTCTTCGCGGCGATCACCGCACCCCAGCGCGGCAGCAGGCTGGTCAGCGCGGTGACGTTGGCGCCGGTGCCGTTGAACACCGGGAACACCTCGGCCTGCTCGCCGAAGTGCTCACGGAAAACGTCCTGCAGGCGGGCGGTGTAGACATCCTCGCCGTAGGCGATCTGGTGGCCGCCATTCGCGTCGGCGATCGCGGCGAGCACTTCGGGGTGCGCACCCGCGTAGTTATCGGAGGCGAAGCCGCGGACGTTCACATCGTGGAGTCGAGTCACCCGTCCATTCTGCCCGTCGCTCGGCCGAGCCCCACCGGAACGGCGGACTTCGGCCGCGCGGGAGGGCGATTCCGCGAAGAAACGCCCTCCCGAGGGAGCGAAGTCCGCCAGCAGAGAACCTACCCGCGCAGCGCCTCCATCAGGGTGACCCGGCTGCCGGTGCGCAGCAGCGAGTTCGAGTAGATCCGCGAGCCGATGACGAGCACGACAAGGGTGGAGGCGATCAGCACCAGCAGCGACAGCAGCGGCTCCCACCACATCGCGTCGCCGAGGAACACCCGCATCGGCATCCCCACCGGGGCGGAGAACGGCAGGTACGACATGATCGTCAGCACCAGCGGGTTGTCGTAGAAGAAGATGATCGCGAAGTAGGGGAGCATGATCAGCATCGTCACCGGGGTGGTGGTGGAGCCGATGTCCTCCTGCCGCGACACCATGGCGCCGGTGGCGGCGAACAGGGCGGCGAGCAGCACGAAACCGAACAGGAAGTACACCACGAACCAGACAAGCGACGGCCCGATGTCGGCGAAGAGCAGTTCCTGAGCGGATGCCAGCATGCCGACCCCCGCGATGATGGCCACAAGCAGGATCTGCGCGAACGCGAGCAGGCTGTTGCCCAGGATCTTGCCCGCCAGCAGCACCCTCACCGGCACCGTGGACATCAGGATCTCCACGATCCGGGTCTGCTTCTCCTCGACCACGCTCTGCGCGATGATCGAGCCGAAGGTCAGCGCCGACATGAAGAAGATCAGCCCGAACCCGAACGCCACGAGATAGACGATGCCGGGGTTCTGCTCGGCGGGCTGAAGCAGTTCCAGGTCGGGGGCGACGCTGAACAGGCCGAGGATCGAGCCGGGGGCGTCCTCGAGGGCGATCACCGCCACGTCGAGCGCCGAGCCTGCCTCGGCCGGCACCAGGGCCGCTTCCACCTCTTCGGAGCGCACCAGCTCCTCGGCTTCCGCGACGGATGCCGCTTCGGTTACCTCCAGCGCCTCGGTCGCCTCGGCCACCTGCACCGCCGAACCGACCGCGGCGACCTTCGGCAGCGACTCGTTGCCGGCGAAAACGCTCGGCAGCACGACGCCGGCGAGCACGAGGAGCAGCAGGATGCCGCTCGAGATCAGGAATGCCTTGCTGCGCACGCGCATCCGGATCTCGCGCTCGGCGACGAGCCAGCTGCCCTGCAGGAATCCGGGGGAGTTGTAGCGGGTCACTTGATGACCTCCTTGAAGATCTGGGCGAGGGTGGGATGCTGCGGAGCGAAGTGCAGCACGGGGCCTGCGGCCACCGCCCGCTGCAGTACGCGCTGGGCGGTGTCGCCGCCGTCGACCTCGAAGCGGGCGTATCCGCCGTCGAACTCGATCACCGTGACGCCGGTCTCCTCGCGCAGCCAGCCAGAGTCTCCGCCGAGGTGCAGCTCGAACTGGGCGCGGGAGTGCTGGGTGCGCAGCCCCTCGCGGGATCCGCTGGCACGGATCTGCCCGTCGGCGATCACCACGAGGTCATCGCAGAGCCGCTCCACGATGTCGAGCTGGTGCGACGAAAACAGCACAGGGGCGCCGCTCGCGGCGAAGTCGGTGAGCACGCCCTGCACCACCTCGACGGCGATCGGGTCGAGGCCGGAGAACGGCTCGTCGAGCACGAGCACCTCGGGATTGTGCACCAGAGCGGCGGCGATCTGGGCGCGCTGCTGGTTGCCGAGCGACAGGCTCTCGATCGTGGAGTCGGCGCGCTCGCCGAGGCCGAGCCGCTCGAGCAGGTCGCTGGTGCTGCGCTTGGCGGCATCCGGTGACATGCCGTGCAGCCTCCCGAGGTAGACGATCTGCTCGGCCACCTTCATCTTGGCGTACAGGCCGCGCTCTTCCGGCATGTACCCGAAACGGGTGCGGTCCTCGGCGGACAGCGGGTCACCGTTCCAGGTCACCCTGCCGGCATCGGCGGCGAGCACGCCGAGGATGATGCGCATGGTGGTGGTCTTGCCGGCCCCGTTGCCGCCGACGAAACCGGTCATGCGGCCCGGCGCGACCGTGAACGACACGTCGCGCAGCACCCGCCGGTCGCCGAACGAGCGATTGATTGCGTGTAATTCGAGCATGACTCCACGCTACGGATGTCGCGGGCTTGCGTCATCCGCCTGACGGGTGGTTCGTTCCCTCCGCCTTGCGGCGGAAACCCGGTCAGCTCAGCGGTGCAATGTTCTGGTTGAGTCGGAACAGGTTCTGCGGGTCGTACTTCGCCTTGAGAAGCCGCAGGCGCTCGTATTTCGCTGGCCCGTAGGCCTGGCGTACCCGGTCGGCGCCCTCGTCGCCGAGGAAGTTGACGTAGACCCCGGCGTGCCACGGTTCGAGTGCCGACCAGAATCCGCGCACCCAGTCGCGTTCCTCGTCGAAGCCGGGGGCCGCTTCGGTGCTGCCGGTGATGTTGTAGGTGAAGCCCGTGCTGCGGCTGCCGAACGCGGTCTCGTCGTCGCCGACGCGGGCCAAGGCGCCGCCGCGCTGCCAGATCGGGAAGGAGGTGAGTGGCGAGGAGATGCGCAGCGAGTGTTCCGCGGTGATCTCGATCACGTCGTCGCTGAGCTCGTCGACGTCGCAGCTCCTGGTGTAGTACCGGCGCCCCGCCGGGAAACTCGGATCGAACATCGCCTGGTGGGCCAGGTATGGCTTGGGAACACAGGCGTCCACGGCCGGGGACCCGAACTCGCGAAGCGGGCGGAGGAACGACTCGCCCGCCTCGATGTCGCCGGACCAGCAGGGGATCACCATCACCACGGGGGTGCCGTGCAGCTCGCTGGGGATCATCGGCAGCGGCGGCGCCTTGCGGTGCACGATGGCGGTCATCAGCTCGTCCGGCGCGCCAGCGCACCAGTCACGGTAGAAGCGCAGCACCTCGACCGAGCGCTGCATTGGCCAGATCACCGGCCCGGCGAGCACGTCGGGCCCGAGTGGCACGCAGTGGAACTCGAACTCGGTGACGATTCCGAAGTTACCGCCGCCGCCGCGGACTCCCCAGAACAGGTCGGCGTTCTCGTCCGCGCTCGCCTGCACGAAGCTGCCGTCGGCGGTGACCACGTCGACGGCGCGCACATGATCGATGGTGAGGCCGTAGTGGCGCATGGTCCAGCCGAGTCCGCCGCCGAGCGTAAGCCCGGCGACGCCGGTGTGGGTGACCACGCCGGAGGGCACGGCCAGCCCGAACGCCTGCGTTTCACGATCCAGTTCGCCGAGCAGCACGCCCGCCTGCACGCGGACGGTGCGCAGCTGCGGGTCGACCCGCACGCCCTTCATCGGCGACAGGTCGATCATGATCGCGTCGTCGGCGACCGAGAACCCAGCGAAGGAATGGCCGCCGCTGCGCACCGAGACCGGCAGGCCGCTGGAGGAGGCGAAGTTCACCGCGGCGATGACGTCGGCGACGCCCGCGCAGCGGATGATGACGGACGGATGCCGGTCGAAGGCCCCGTTCCACACCGCGCGATGCGCGTCGTACCCGTCGTCGGCCGGACCGAGGATGTCACCGCGGAAGGCCGCGGGATCCAGTTGACGCGTTACAGCAACGCTGCTCACGGCCCCACGGTAAGTCGGCGCCGGAGGCGGGTCAACCCCGGGTCTTCGGCTGCACCAGGCCGTTCTCGTAGGCGTACACCACGGCCTGCACGCGGTCGCGCACCTCGAGCTTCATCAGCACCTTCGACACGTGTGTCTTGACGGTCGCCTCACCGAGGTAGAGCTGCGCGGCGATCTCGGCGTTCGACCAGCCCTGCGCCACGAACGACAGCACCTCGGCCTCCCGCTCGGTGAGGCCGTTCGATGGTTCGGAGGGTTCCGTCGGTTGAGCTTGTCGAAACCCCTGGGCGTCCGCGTTATCCGCCGCACTGAATTGTGCGATCACCCGGGCGGTCACCTTCGGCGAGAGCAGGGCGTCGCCGCGGGCGATCACCTGCACCGCGTCCACGAGGTCCTCCGGTGAGGCGGTCTTCAGCAGGAATCCGCTGGCCCCGGCGCGCAGCGCGGCGAACAGGTAGTCATCACGGTCGAAGGTGGTGAGCATCAGCACCCGACTCGGCAGCGCCTGATCGGCGACGATCCGGGTGGTGGCCTCCAGCCCGTCCATGCCCGGCATCTGGATGTCCATGCAGATCACATCGGGCGCCAGCTCCCGGGCGAGCGCGATCGCCTCGCCGCCGTTCGCCGCCTCGCCGACCACGTCGATGCCCGGTTCACTGTTCAGGATGATGCGGAACCCCGCACGCACCAGTTCCTGGTCGTCGACGAGCAACACCCGGGTCATCGGGCGCTCTCCACCGCGAGGAGGATGCGGGCACGCACCAGGTAGCCGCCGCGCGATCGCGGACCCACTTCCAGCTCGCAGCCCACCGCGGCGAGCCGCTCGCGCATGCCCACCTGGCCCAGCCCGCCCGAGGACGAGAGGCTGTGTCCGATGCCGCTGTCGACGACCTCGAGCTCGACGCTTCCGGGCAGGTATCGCAGTCGCACATCCGCGGTGGCCCGGCTGCCGCCGTGCTTGCGGGTGTTGGTGAGGGCCTCCTGGGCGACCCGGTAGAGGGTGAAACCGACCAGCGGGGTGACCGGATGCGGGTCGCCGATCACCTCGAGAGTGGTCGGGATTCCTGCCGCATGGGTCGCCTCGACCAGCTCGCCGAGCTGCTCGACGCCACGGGTCGAGGCACTCTGGCTGGCGTCATCCGTCTCATCGTTGCGCAGCGTCTTCAGGAGCTGCTGCAGCTCGTCGACGGCGGTGCGCGCGCTCTGTTCGATCACGGTGAGTGAGGCAGATGCCTGAGCCGGGTCGGCGTGCAGCACCCGGCGGGCGGCGCCCGCCTGAACGCCCATCACTGACACGTGGTGGGCCACCACGTCGTGCAGTTCGCGGGCGATGGTGATCCGGTCGAGCGCGACGGCCTGTGCCGCCGTGCGCTCGCGTGCCTCGGCGAGCTCGGCGGTGCGGGCCTCCAGAGTGGCGTGCTCGCGGGCCGCCGAGTAGCCGAGGTTGCCGAAGAAGTAGGCGGCACCGAAGTACAGCAGGTTCGTGAGCACCTGGATCACCCCGAGCGCCGCGAGCTGCGAGAACAGCCCGGAGCGGGACAGGTCGGGCATCCAGTCCGGGTCGTTCACGGTGACGATGAGGTTGACGAACACCCAGACGAACATGGCGGCGATGATTGCGGCCCGGATCAGCGTGGCGCGACGGCGGTTCTGCCCCCAGGCGCCGAGCGTGTAGATGGCCACGAACAGGGTGATGTTGTTGAACAGCAGCTCGGGCACGTGAAACTGGCCGCCGGCGAAGAACGCGATGGAGACCACGATCGCCACCAGCTCGGGTGCGCGGCGGCGGAACGCCAGCGGCACGGAGTACGCGGCGATTACGAGCACGGTCAGCCAGAGCGGCGCGGGGTCCTCGTACCAGCCCACCCGCGTGTAGAGCAGCGCGGTGGTGGCGGCGCCAACCGCCAGCAGGCCGGCGGCGAGGGTGTCACGCTGGTAGCCCGAGCGGGCAGGGCGGGGGCGGATCCAGTGGTCGGTCACCGTTCTACGCTACCGACGCGGCGGCCGCCTGCCATCCGTCGCGCGGGGGAGTGCGCCCCGCCTCCTCGACCGCCGGGTAGTTGTGCGTTCGAGGTGGCAGGCGGTCAGTCGCGCCCCGTGATTCCCGAGGTCGACTCGATCACCGAGGCCATCTTCTTCTGCAGGGCCTCATAGAACATGGACAGCGGGAATTCGTCATCCAGAACCTGGTCGGTGTAGCCCTTCGGCGGGCCGGACAGCACCTCGTCGGGCAGTCCGCGTGCCCAGGCGGATGCCGGGTGCGGCGTCACTGTGGCCGAGACCAGGTCGTAGGCGGCGAGCCAGTGCGCCACCTTCGGGCGGTCGATCGAGCGCCAGTACAGCTCGTCGATCGCCTCGCCGAGCTGGTTCACCACGCCGGGCACCTCGGCCCAGTCGAAGGCGAGCTGCGTGTCGGTCCAGTGCAGCACGTTGTGCTGGTGCAGCCAGGCGAACAGCAGCTGCCCGCCGAGACCGTCGTAGTTGCGCACCCGGCTGCCGGTGATCGCGAACCGGAAGATGCGGTCGAAGATCACGGCGTACTGCACCAGCTTGGCGCGGTCGCGGGTGAGCGGGTCGGACTCGTCATCCCGCTCCACCCTGACCGCCTCCCGGAAGGCGGTCAGGTCGCAGCGCAGCTCCTCAAGCGAGTAGAGGAAGTACGGCATCCGCTGCTTGATCATGAACGGGTCGAACGGCAGGTCGCCGCGCATGTGGGTGCGGTCGTGGATCAGGTCCCACATCACGAAGGTCTGCTCGGTCAGCGACTGGTCGTCGAGCAGTCGGGTGACGTCATCCGGCAGATCCAGTTTCGTGATGTCGGATGCCGCGGCCACCACTCGGCGGAACCGTGCGGCCTCCCGGTCGGCGAAGATCGCGCCCCAGGTGAACCGCAACTGTGCTTGCTGCGAAGCGCCTTCGGCGCCGGCGCGCATCGCCACCGTCTCGGGGAACAGCACCGCGGAGTTGGTGTCGTACCCGTCGGTGAAGTCGAGGAAGCGGATCGGCACGAACAGCTTGTTCGAGTACGGCCCCGACTCGAGACCCGCCACGAAGTCGGGCCAGATGACCTGGACCAGCACCGCCTCGACCAGTCGGTCGGGGGAGCCGTTCTGGGTGTACATCGGGAACACCACCACGTGCAGCGCGCCGTCGATCCGGTGCAGTTCAGGGTGGAACGCTCCGAGGGAGTCGTAGAAGTCGGGGATGCCGAACCCCTCCGCTGCCCACCGCTCGAAGTCACGCGACGCGGCGGTCAGGTACTCGGCATCGTGGGGGAGCGCCGCGGCCAGCGTCGGCAGCTGGGTGCGGATCCGTTCGACCGCGTCGCGCGCGTCGCCGTGCTTGGTCTCGTCGGGGATGCTGCCGTCGTGGATCTGGTGCAGGCGCAGGGCGGCTGCCGCGGCCTTCAGCTCGAGCCAGGCGGGGTGGGTGGCGGTGATGTCTTCGACGACCTCGGGTTCCCCGATGATCGCGTGCTGCGGCGCTTCGTGTGCTGCCTGTGCTGCGTGTGCCATTGTCCAACCTCCCGTCGTCTGTGTGACTCGGGGGCGTACTGCCCCTGCTTTCGAGCGTAGGCGGGGATTCGTAGCGTTTGGTTGCCCCAGAGCGCGAAAACGTGCGCGCCCGGAGCGGGTGCGCACGTTTTCGTCGCAAGAGACGGGGGAAGACTACTCGGCAGACGCCCCCACGGGAGTGCCGCGGCGGCGCGCTGCCACGACGGTGCCGAGCACGAACGCAATCACGAACAGGGCGATGATGCCGAACGAGAACGGCCCGTACGACTCCTCAGCGACGAGCACCGGAAGGTTCTGGAACACGATCACCGTGAAGGCGAGCAGGCCGATCAGGCCAAGGCCCGGGGCGACCAGCGTCTTCCAGCGGCCGAGCCCGTGGTCGTTGCGGCGGAAGATCAGCAGCACCGATGCGCTCGTCAGCACCAGCAGCAGCATGATGCCGACCGCCGAGATCCCGCCGAGCCAGGTGTACAGCTGCGTGATCGGGTCGAGCTGGAGCAGAACGGCGATGGCGACCAGCACCGCGACCACGGACGAGGTGGCGATCGAGGCCAGCGCCGGAGAACCGTGCCGGGCGTGCGCCTGGCCGAGCGAGCGGTGCAGGGCGCCGCGGTCGGCGAGGGTGAAGACGTAGCGTGATCCGATGTTGTGGAACGACAGGATGCAGGCGAACAGGCTGGTGACGAACAGCACCTGGATGATGTGGCCGCCGGCGACGCCGAGGTACTGCTCGGTGGTGGTGGCGAGGATGCTGCCGGCGTTGTCTGTGGCGTTCTGCACGATGGTGCTCTCGCCGTTCGCCGAGATCAGTACCCAGCTGGAGAGCGCGTAGAAGACACCGATCAGGATGAGCGAGATGTAGGTCGCCTTCGGGATGGTGCGCTGCGGGTCGCGCGCCTCGTCGCGGAACACCGCGGTGGCCTCGAAGCCGACGAAGCTCAGGATGGCGAACAGGATGGCGAAGCCGGGTGCGCCCGAGACGATATCGGCCGGCGAGAGGATGCCGGACGAGTACCCCTCCGGTCCGCCGCCCGAGAAGATCACGACGGCGTCAAGCACGAGCACGATCGCGACCTCGGCGATCAGCAGCACGCCGAGCACCCGGCCGGACAGGGCGATGTTGAAGTAGCCGAGCGCGGTGACCACCACGAACGCGACGGCCGCGTACAGCCACCAGGGGATGTCGGGCAGGCCGTAGGACTGCAGCAGGGCGTTCGCACCGGGCCCGATCAGGCCGTAGACGCCGGCCTCGAGGGCCAGGTAGGACAGCAGCGCGGCAAACGCGGCGCCGAAGCCCGGCCCGCGGCCGAGTCCCTTCTCGACGTAGGCAAAGAATGCGCCGGCAGATTTTACGAAGGGCGTGGCGTTGGTGAATCCGACGGCGAACAGCAGCAGCACCGCCGTCACCACGATGAAGATGAACGGGAAGCCGGCGCCGTTGCCGAACGCGATGCCCAGCGGCACCGGGCCGCCGATGACGCCCAGCGGCGAAGCCGCCGCGACGACGATGAAGACGATGCTGGCAACTCCGAGCGAGCCGCGCAGCCGTCGAGGGGCCGCCGACTGTGGCGGCGCCTCGAGGCGGGTGGTGTCTGACATGGGGATCCAATCGGGAGGAACAGGTGTAGCAACTGTGGGGCTAAGCCCGCCCGCCCGCAACGAGAATTACCCGCCGTTACCGCGTGTTTCGCTGTGTGACGTGGGTGTTGTGGAAACGCGGTCAGTCCGCCGTTTTCGGCACTCCGACGTACCACTCGTACGGTGGCTCGGCGTCGTTCACCAGCGCGTCGCCGATTACCCGTGCCTTGAACAGCGCGGGATTGTGCGAGCTGACCGTGCGCGCGTTGCGCCAGTGCCGGTCGAGCTGGAGCGGTGCCGCGGTTGCCGACGCCCCCAACGCGTCGAACAGCCGGGTCGCCGCCTGCTGGGCGAGGTCGCCGGCGATGATCTGGGCGCGAGCGGTGTCCAGCTCGGCCTCCCGTTTGAGAGTTGCGCGGTCCTCGTCCGAGCCGTCTCTGGCATCCGCCGCCGCCTGCAGGCTTTCCGCTGCCCGAAGGACCACCGCTTCCGCGGCGAAGGCCGCAGCATCCACCCTGCCCACCGATTCCAGCAGTTGCGGGTCGTGCCTGCTCTCGGCCGAGTTGCCGTGGCTGAACGCGCGGGCCCTCGTCGACAGTTGGGTCACCGCGTCGCGGGCGCTTGCCCGGGCGATGCCGGCCTGCACCGCGACGAGCACGAGCTGGTACAGCGCGGTCTGATACCAGAACCGGCCGGTGAAGGGATAAACGTGCTCGCCTCGCACCGGCGCCCGATCGAAGATCGCGGTGCCGCTGCCAGTGAGCCGTTGGCCGAAGCCGTTCCAGTCGTCGGAAACCGTGACGTGGTCGCCGGCGTTCCGCACCAGGGCGGCGACCTCCGTGCCGTCCGGCAGCAGCGCCGTGGCGTCGATCCATTCGGCGAAGATGCTGCCGGTCGTGTAGTACTTGCGGCCGCTGATCAGCCAGCCGCCGCCGTCGCCGTCGGTGAGTCGGGTCGTGGTATCTCCGAGGGCCACCGAGCCGATCTCGGTCACCGCGTTGCCGACCATTTCGCCGCTCGCGAAGCGACGCAGCCACTCGTCGCGTTCCGACGAGGCTGGCGCGACCACACGGTCTTCGACAAACGCCAGGTGCCCGCGGAGGGCCTGCGGCACGTGCGGGTCGGCGGCAGCGAGTTCGATCAGCAGCCGGAACAGGTCGACCAGGCTCGCACCGTCACCGCCGAACTCCACGGGGACACGGATGCCGGTGAACCCGGCATCCTTCAACCAGCGAACCGGCTCGGCCGGCAGGATGCGGTCCTGCTCCCGGGCGACCGCGCCCTCGGCGATGCGGGCGAAGACGGGACGGTACTTGCGCGCGAGGGCGTCGAATGACTCACTCATCGGATCAGGTGTACAGCGAGATCGGTGCAACGGCCCCGGTCAGGTAATTCGCCCCGACCTCCGACTTCTTGTAGTCGACCGGATCGTGCAGGCTGTGGGTGCGCAGGTTGCGCCAGTGGATGTCCAGCCCGTGCGCCGAACTGGTGGAGCTGGCCCCGGTCACCTCGAACACGCGGGATGCGACATCCAACCCCACCTCGGTGGACACCACCTTCAGCTGCGCGATTGCGATCTCGAGCTCGGCGCGGTCGGCCGCGGTGGTATCAGCGCCGAGCGCCGCCGCGTCATCGAACCGGCGATTCAGCTTGTCGGCCAGCGCCTCGACGGCGGCGGTGCGCGAGACCAATTCGCCGAACACCCGGTGCACGAACGGATCTTCGGAGTAGCGGTCGACACTGCTCAGGAACCAGGAGTTCTTGCGGGCCAGGGTGAGCTCCTTCGCCTGGGCGAGGGCACCCTCCGCGATACCGAGGTAGACATTGCCGAAGAGCAGCTGCACACCGGGCGTGACCACCGTCGAGAACGGTTCCTCACGGTCGACGCCGATCACGTCGTCGGGGGTGATCAGCACGTTCGTGTAGCGCACCGATCCGCTGGCTGACGCGCGTTGGCCGAGGTGATCCCAATCGTCGAGATGCTCGACGCCCTCGCGCTGTCCGTCGACGGCGAAGATCAGCAGCTGCCCGTCATGCCCGCCGCCCTGCGCGATCCCGCCGGTGATGATCTTGTCGGCCACCGACGCGCCGGTGGCGAACCGCTTGAGACCGCTCAGCCGGTAGTTCTCGCCCTCGGCGATCACGCTGAGGTCGGGACTGACCGGGTTGAACGAGTCGCTCCAGAGCCAGCGGCCCTCGCTGCTGCGCCGGTACCAGTCGGCCTGCTGCCGCTCGTTTGGGCAGTAGAACGTGATGCAGGCCTGGTTGAGGTAGTGGTAGCCGAGGATCTGCGCAATCGAGGCGTCCGCCCGGGCGAGGATGCGCGTGATCGCGAACGCCGTCTCCCAGTGTGCGCCGTGGCCGCCGAACTCGGTCGGCACGAGCAACGCGTCGAGGCCCGCCTCGCGCAGCAGGTCGAGTTCCGCGGCCGGACGCGCCGACTCCCGATCACGCGCCAGGGCCCCTGCGGCAAGGCGTTCGCGCACGGTCTCGGCGACCGGCAACCAGCGGTCGAGTTCGGCCTGATCGGCATGGCCGCGCCACGGGGTGCGAACGAATGTGGTGGTGGTGCTCATGAAACCGCTTCCCTGGGGCAATGGCTGCCGGGATGCAGCCGCCTCCATGCTCTGGCCGAGCGACGTGCCAGCCAAACGACCCGTAACACGGGGTAACCCGCGAGTCGGCGGGTGCATGCTCGAAGCGCGAGACATCCGGCATGGAATCTCGTCCGGCAGTACAGAAAGGCGCACACCGTGGCACGACGCATCCGTTTCAACGCGTTCGATATGAGCTGCGTGGGGCACATCTCCGCCGGACTCTGGCGGCACCCGGACGACCAGGCATACCGATACACCGACATCTCGTACTGGACCGAGCTGGCGAAGACTCTTGAGCGTGGCCGGTTCGACGGCATCTTCATCGCCGATGTCCTTGGCACCTATGACGTTTACGGTGACAGCGCGGATGCCGCGATCCGGCATGCCGCGCAGGTGCCCGTGACCGACCCGCTGATGGTGGTCTCCGCGATGGCGGCCGTCACCGAACACCTGGGCTTCGGCGTCACCGCCGGAACAGCGTACGAGCACCCATACCCTTTCGCCAGACGGATGACGACGCTCGACCACCTCACCAAGGGTCGGATCGGCTGGAACGTCGTCACCGGGTACCTGCCGTCGGCCGCCCGCAACATGGGCCATGACGACCAGCTCGAGCATGATGCCCGCTACGACCACGCCGACGAGTACATCGAGGTGCTGTACAAGCTGTGGGAAGGCTCCTGGGAAGACGACGCCGTGGTGCGCGACCGCGAGAGCGGCGTGTTCACCGACCCGGCCAAGGTGCACCCGATCAACCACCAGGGCAAGCACTTCACGGTTCCTGGCATCCACATCTCTGAGCCGTCGCCGCAGCGCACGCCGGTGATCTTCCAGGCCGGTGCGTCGGCGCGCGGCGTCGCATTCGCCGGCGAGAACGCCGAAGCGATCTTCATCGGGGCGCCCTCCCGGCAGACTCTGGCCGCGCAGGTGGCGAAGATCCGCGCCGGCCTCGAGGCAGCCGGCCGCGACCGCAACGCGGCCCGGATCTACGCGATGTTGACCATCGTGGTTGATGAGACCAGCGAGAAGGCCCGCGCCAAGTACGAGAAATTGCTCGAGTACGCCAGCCCCGAAGCGGCCCTCGTGTTGACCTCGGGCTGGATGGGCGTCGACCTCTCCCAGTACGACCTGGCCGACCCGGTCGGTGACGTCAAGAGCAATGCCATCCAGTCGACCGTGGCCTCGTTCCAGCAGGAGGCTGCCGAGGGCCGCGAATGGAGCGTGGGCGACATCGCCGAATACTCCAAGGTCGGCGGCTATGCGCCGGTGATCGTCGGCTCGCCTGCCGAGGTCGCCGACCAGTTGCAGGAGTGGGTGGAGGCGACGGATGTCGACGGCTTCAACCTCTCATACGCGATCACCCCGGGAACGTTCGAGGATGTCGTGACCTTTGTGGTTCCCGAGCTGCAGCGCCGCGGTGTGTACCCGACCGAGTACGAGGAGGGAACGCTCCGCCACAAGCTGCACGGCCGCGGGGCTAGCCTGCCGCCCGAGCACCGGGGTGCGAAGTACAAGGTGACGCCCACTTCCGCTAGTTGAGGGTTACGCCCTCTTCCGCTCCATCTGCCGACCGAGAAGGTCGCCGACATCCTGCTCGACGCCGAAGCGAGCCGCACCGACCGCGGCCGCATCACCGACGAATGGCCGGGCCTCGACATCGAAACCGGCTACGCCGCGCCCGACTTCGGCAAACGACAGTGCCCGCAGTCCGATGACTGCGGGCACTGTGCGTCGACTGCGGGTGGCTACTTCGCGGCGGCCTTCTCGGCGAGGGTGACCCCGCCGGACAGCCACCGGGTGTCCGGGATCT
>JBEVDR010000093.1:0-9122 GCA_040513215.1 Microbacteriaceae bacterium
TCTCGTTCATCGTGTCCTGCAAGGACCAGGACGAGGTCGACTACTACTGGTCGAAGCTGTCGCACGTGCCCGAATCCGAGCAGTGCGGCTGGTGCAAGGACCAGTTCGGGCTGAGCTGGCAGATCATCCCGGCGAACATGGGCGAGCTGACCCGCACGCCCGCACAGATTCAGGTGATGATGGCGCAGAAGAAGATCGTCATCGCCGAACTGGAGAACGCTTAGCTCGTCAGTCGCTCGCGGTGAAGAACTCCACTGCCGACTGCCGGAACACTCGCGACCCCGGCGCATTGAAGTGATGCCGGTCGGGCAGTTCGACGAATGAGCCGTTCGGCGTGGCATCCGCCAGTTTCCGGGATTGCGCGAGGATCGCGTCTTCGCTGCCGGTCGCGAACAGGATCTGCTGCATCGGTGGCTGCGACGGGTCAGGGTCGGAGTCGGAGTAGCGCATGCCTTCGGCGAGCGCGAGGAGCGCCCGCAGGTCGTTGCCGGCGACGCGTTCGGCAACCGTGCAGTAGTTCTGAGTGACCTGGTCTTCGACCGGGGTGCCGTGCTCGGCGTAGGCGCGTGCCTGCTCGAGGTCCAGTCGCGCGAGCGGGCGCCCGTCGGGGATGCCGCCCAGCACCGCACGGTCGATGTGGTGCGGAACGTGTGTGGCGAGCTGCCAGCCGACGCGCGCGCCGAGCGAATAGCCGGCGTAGTGCACGGTGTCGAGCATGTAGGTGTCGAGCACGGTGGCCAGGTCGTTCACGAGCTCATCCATGCCGTAGGCGGTCGCCTCATACGGCTTGTCGCTCAACCCGTGGCCGCGCTGGTCGACGCCGAGCACCCGGAATCCGGCGCGGGTGAGGTCACGCACCCAGCCGGTGTTCACCCAGTTGTCGCGGGTGCTCGAGGCGAACCCGTGCACGCACATCACCACCGGGGCATGCTCCTCGCCCCACAGGTAGGTCGCGATCCGGCGCCCGTCGGCCGCCATCACGTACTGCGGCGTCGGCATGTCGGTCAGGGCAGGAAATGCGCTCATGTCTGCCATTCTTCCGGGTCGGGCCTCGGAAATTCAGGAACCTGCGTCAGAGCCGGCGCGTTGTCCCGCGCGCCCAGTGAGCTCAAGACACGGGTGGCGCGTCGTTTCCTGAATTCCGTGGGCTGGTGGCGCCGGCCAGGGCCGATACACGTCTCGCCGGTGCGCAATCGTCACGATCTCGATGAGCACCTCGCCGCCGGCGCCGAGTATGGCACCCGCCAGCGCTCGGCTGCCGCGCAGGCGGGCCGACGGTAGACTTGGGCGGTCCGGCATCCGCTTTTCTCTTGGAGTTCGCCACTCGTGACCGACACATCCACTTCCCCCGCCCGCGCAGTCGCTGACACCGTTCAGAACGCCGCCGTCACCCCCGAGAAAGAGCAGCCGTACGGCGCGCTCGGCCTCAAGGAGGACGAGTACCTGCAGATCCGCGAGATCCTCGGCCGCCGCCCCACTTCGGGCGAGCTGGCCATGTACTCCGTGATGTGGAGCGAGCACTGCTCCTACAAGAGCTCCAAGAAGTACCTGCGTGAGTTCGGCAAGAAGGTCACGCCGGCGATGAAGAAGAACCTCATGGTCGGCATGGGCGAGAACGCCGGTGTGGTGGATGTCGGTGAGGGCTGGGCCGTCACCTTCAAGATCGAGAGCCACAATCACCCCAGCTACATCGAGCCGTTCCAGGGCGCCGCGACCGGCGTCGGCGGCATCGTCCGCGACATCATCTCGATGGGCGCCCGCCCGGTCGCCGTGATGGACGCGCTGCGCTTCGGCGCCATCGACCACCCCGACACCGCCCGCGTGGCGCACGGTGTGGTCTCGGGCATCAGCTTCTACGGCAACTGCCTCGGCCTGCCGAACATCGGCGGCGAGACCTACTTCGACCCGATTTACCAGGGCAACCCGCTGGTCAACGCGCTCGCGGTCGGCGTGCTGCGGCACGAAGACCTGCACCTGGCCAACGCCCGCGGCGTCGGCAACAAGGTCGTGCTGTTCGGTGCCCGCACCGGCGGCGACGGCATCGGCGGGGCATCCATCCTCGCCTCCGACACCTTCGCCGACGGCGGACCGACCAAGCGCCCCGCAGTGCAGGTCGGCGACCCGTTCGCCGAGAAGGTGCTCATCGAGTGCTGCCTCGAACTGTTCAAGCAGGAGCTGGTCGAAGGCATCCAGGACCTCGGCGCCGCCGGCATCAGCTGCGCGACATCCGAACTCGCCTCCAACGGCGACGGCGGCATGTTCATCGAGCTGGACAAGGTGCTGCTGCGCGACCCGTCGCTCACCGCCGAAGAGATCCTGATGTCGGAGAGCCAGGAGCGGATGATGGCCATCGTCCGCCCGGAGAAGCTCGACGCGTTCCTCGCTGTCGTCGACAAGTGGGATGTCGAGACCTCGGTGCTCGGCGAGGTGACCGACACCGGCCGCCTCGTCATCAACTGGCACGGCGAAGAGATCGTCAACGTCGAGCCGCGCACCGTCGCCGTCGACGGCCCGGTCTACGACCGCCCGGTCGCGTACCCGACCTGGCTTGACGCGCTGCAGGCATCGTCCGCGGCATCCCTGCCCCGTCCGACCACGGCCGATGAGCTGCGCGAGCAGTTCCTGCGGCTGCTCGGCTCGGCAAACCTCGGCGACAAGAGCTGGGTCACCAACCAGTACGACAAGTACGTGCTCGGCAACACCGCGCTCAGCTTCCCGGATGACGGCGGCATGGTGCGTGTGGACGAGGAGTCGGGCCTCGGTTTCGCCGTGGCCACCGACGCCAACGGCCGCTACTGCCAGCTCGACCCGCGCCAGGGCGCCAAGCTCGCCCTCGCCGAGGCCTACCGCAACGTCGCCGTCACCGGCGCCACCCCGGTTGCCGTCTCCGACTGCCTCAACTTCGGCTCGCCGGAGAACCCCGAGGTGATGTGGCAGTTCAGCGAAACCGTCGACGGACTGGCCGACGGATGCCTCGAGCTCGAGATCCCCGTCACCGGCGGCAACGTGTCGTTCTACAACCAGACCGGCGACGTGCCGATCTTCCCGACCCCGGTGGTCGGTGTGCTCGGCGTGATCGACGACGTCGCCCGCCGCATCCCGTCCGGCTGGCAGGACGAGGGCGACAACATCTACCTGCTCGGCACCACGGCGCTCGAGCTGGATGGCTCAGCCTGGGCCGGCGTCATCCACGACCACCTCGGCGGACGCCCGCCGGCCGTCGACCTGGGCCGCGAGAAGGACCTGGCCGCGTTGCTCTCGGCTGGCGCGCACGAGTCGCTGATCGGTTCCGCGCACGACCTCGCCGACGGCGGCCTCGGCCAGGCCCTTGCCGAGAGCGTGATGCGCTTCGGTGTCGGCGCCCGTGTCTGGCTCGGCGAGATCATGGAGCGTGACGGGGTGGATGCCACGACCGCGCTGTTCAGCGAGTCGACCGGTCGCGTGATCGTGTCGGTGCCGCGGGAGGACGACGTCAAGTTCCGTGGCCTCTGCGAGGGACGCGGCTACCCGGTGCTGCGCATCGGCGTCACCGACGCCGCATCCGAGTCTCTGGAGATCCAGGACGAGTTCACGCTGTCGATCGACGAGCTGCGTGCCACGCACCGCGCCCCGCTCGCGGCGGCCTTCGGCGCCGTCATCGGCCAGTAGTTGACGGTGAGGTCTGGGCTTCGGTCCTTCATCGAGACGGTGAGGGGCCGAAGTGCAGACCTCAACCCATATTTGGGGCGGATGTCGCAATGACTGACCGGTTTCAGGTGGTTCCTGCCGCGTACCTGTTCTTGCGGCGAGGCGACGAGGTGCTGCTGCAGCTGCGTCGCGGCACCGGGTATTACGACGAGTACTGGGCGGCGGGAGCGGCCGGTCACGTGGAGCAGTTCGAGTCGGTGTTCGACGCGGCCCGCCGGGAGGCGCTCGAGGAACTCGGGATCTCCGTGGCATCCGCCGATCTGGTGCCGCTGACGGCGATGCACCGCACGCACGACGCTCACCAGCTGATCGACGAACGGGTCGACTTCTTCTTCGAGTGCCGGGTGTGGGGCGGTCAGCCTGAGCTGCAGGAGACCAAGGCCGCCGACCTGCGCTGGTTCCCGTTGGACGCCCTGCCGACGCCGGTGGTGCCGCACGAGCTGTTCGTGCTCGAGCGGATGCTCGAGGGCCCGATGCCCCCGGTGGTCAGCTTCGGGTTCTAGCCCGGGTTACTCGCCCGCGCCCTCGGGGCCGTTCGCCGCGATCTGCGCGTGGTGGTGGATGACCTCGGCGACCACGAAGTTGAACCACTTCTCGGCGAACGCGGGGTCGAGCTGCGCCTCTTCGGCGAGCGCGCGCAGGCGGGCGATCTGAACACGCTCCCGGTCGGGGTCGGATGGCGGCAGGTGATGGCGCGCCTTCAGCAGGCCGACCTGCTGCGTGAAGCGGAACCGCTCCGCCAGCATGTGGATGAGCGCGGCATCGATGTTGTCGATGCTCTTGCGGATCCCGGCCAGTTCGTCGAGGGGAGAACGCTCTTCCAATGCCATACGTCGAGCCTAATTGACGGGTCGGGTCGGGCCGACCGGTGTCGGAATGCTGCGCGTTAGGCCCGCTCGACCGCCGCCGCCGGCTCCGGCACCCGGGCGCGCGGCTTGCGTTGGGTCAGCAGGATGCCGAGCAGCACGAGCGCCGCGCCGACCGGCTCATGCCAGCTGAAGGTCTCGCCGAGCAGCAGCGCGCCGAGCACCACTCCGACCACCGGGGTGACGTACGTCACGGTCGAGGTACTGGTCGGACCCCACGCCTCGAGCACGTTGTAGAACCAGACGTAGGCGATGCCGGTGCCGAGCGCGCCGAGCAGCACCAGGCTGCCGACGACCCGCCAGTCGAGCTCCACCTGCTGCCAGGCCAGCACCGGGGTGAGCAGCAGCATGATCACGGCGGCCATGCCGATGTTCATGAACGCCTGGGTCGTTCCGGGCAGCTTGTATTTCGCCACGAACTTGCGGTTGTAGCCGAAGCTGAAGCCGTAGCAGGCGGTGGCTGCGAGGCACGCGAGCTGGCCCCACAGTTCGCCGGTGAGCGCGGTGTGCTGCCAGGGTCCGATGATCATCAGCACGCCGAAGATGCCGATCAGGATGCCGCCGAGCTGACGCCGCGACAGCGTCTCCACCCGGAAGCCGAGGGTCACCACGAGTGCGGTCATGATCGGCGTCACCGCGTTGTAGATGCTCGCGAGCCCGGACGACACATACTGCTCACCCCAGGCGAACAGCAGGTGCGGCAGCACGCAGTTCATCACGCTGAGCACGGTGAAGTGCAGCCACAGCTTGCCGTCCCGCGGGATGCGCTGCCGCGACAGCAGCATCACCACGGCGAGTGCCAGTCCGCCCAGAACCTCGCGCGACCAAGCCACCTGGCCGTAGCTGACACCCTCGAGCGCCACCTTCATGAACAGGAAACTGGCTCCCCAGATCAGCCCCATTCCGAGGAACTGCAGGCCGATGGACAGGTTCGAAACTGACTTCACGTACCGACGCTACCGGTAGCCGGCGACAGTTCTCCGCCAACCATCGACGCTCGACTGCCAAAGTGCCAGCGAACTACTCCGCCATGGAGTGCTGGCTACCGGCCGGCCGGGAGCGAAGGAAGCGTCAAGTGGGGCGACGAATAGGTGCCACGATGGAGCCTATGGGTGAAGCACAGCTGTTCAGCCAGACCGGCAACGCATTTATTTCCGTGGTGGGCTCAATCGCGCCCGACCAGTGGCAGGCGGCCGGCCTGGGCGTGTGGGATGTCCGCGGCTTGGTCGGTCACACGGCGCGCGCCATGTTGACCGTCGAAAACTACCTGCAGGCGGACGAGCCGGGTGTGATTTCGATTCCGGATGCCGAGACCTATTACACGACAGTCTTCGAGCAGTACACCGACCATGAATCGGTCGCGGCGCGTGGCGTCGAGGCGGGCGCGTGGCTCGGCGACAACCCGGTCGAGAAGCTGGTCGACCTGCACGAGCGCACCGATGCGCTGATCGCGGAGCAGCCTCCCGGTCGCCTGGTCTCGATCGGCGGCATGGGCATCACGCTGGACGAGTACCTGCGCAGCCGTATCTTCGAACTCGTCGTGCACACGATGGACCTGTGCCTGGCCACCGGATTGCCGCATCAGCTGCCGCAGGCTGCGGTGTCCGACTCAGCCGCTCTGGCTGCACGGATCGCCGTGGCCAAGGGGAAAGGCCGCGACATCCTGTTCGCGCTCACCGGTCGCGGTCAGCTGCCCGAGGGCTTCAGCATCGTCTAACCGGATGCTGCCTGCCACGGGCGGGCCCGTCCGGAGTGCGGCCGCGAGCAGCGTTCACCCGCCGCGCGCCACGAGCTCGCACGAGCGCCGCACAAAAGCGCGAGCGCTCACGCCGCGTAGCCCCTAGCTGACCAGGTCGTGCCGCACGATGACCTCGTCGCGGTCTGGGCCGACGCCGATCACCGAGATGCGTGAGCCGCTCATTGCTTCCAGGGCGATGACGTAGTCCTGGGCGTTCTTCGGCAGGTCCTCGAAGGTGCGGGCGCCGCTGATGTCTTCGTTCCAGCCGGGGAACTCTTCGTAGATCGGCTTCGCGTGGTGGAAGTCGCTCTGCGACACCGGCACCTCGTCGTGGTGCACGCCATCGACGTCGTAGGCGACGCAGACCGGAATTCGCTCCAGGCCGCTCAGCACGTCGAGCTTGGTGAGCACGAAGTCGGTGACACCGTTGATGCGCGCCGAGTAGCGGGCGATCGGGGCGTCATACCAGCCGGTGCGACGCGGGCGGCCGGTGGTGGTGCCGAATTCCCAGCCGGCAGAGCGCAGGAACTCACCGGACTCGTCGAACAGTTCGGTCGGGAACGGGCCAGCGCCGACACGGGTGGTGTACGCCTTGACGATGCCGATCACCCGGTCGATACGGTTCGGGGCGACACCGGATCCGGTGGCCGCGCCACCCGAGGTGGCGTTCGACGACGTGACGAACGGGTAGGTGCCGTGGTCCACGTCGAGCATGGTGGCCTGGCCGCCCTCGAACAACACGGTCTTTCCGGCATCCAGAGCACGGTTCAGCTCAAGCGACGTGTCAGCGACCATAGGCCGCAGTCGCTCGGCGTAGCTCAGCAGGTCTTCCACGATCTCGTCGACGGTGATGGAGCGGCGGTTGAACACCTTCACCAGCAGGTGGTTCTTCTGGTCGAGGGATGCCTCGACCTTCTGCCGCAGGATCTTCTCGTCGAAGATGTCCTGGATGCGGATGCCGACGCGGTTGATCTTGTCGGCGTAGGTCGGGCCGATGCCGCGACCGGTGGTGCCGATCTGGCGCTTGCCGAGGAAGCGCTCGGTGACCTTATCGAGGGTGCGGTGGTACTGGGTGATGACGTGTGCGTTCGCGCTGACCAGCAACTTCGAGACGTCAACGCCACGGGCGCTGAGGGCGGTGAGTTCGTCGAAGAGCACCTCGATGTCGACGACGACGCCGTTGCCGATGACCGGGACGACGCCGGGCGTGAGGATGCCGGATGGCAGCAGGTGCAGCGCGTACTTCTCGTTGCCCACCACGACCGTGTGGCCGGCGTTGTTACCGCCGTTGAACTTGACGACGTATTCGATGCGGCCGCCGAGCAGGTCGGTGGCTTTTCCCTTGCCCTCATCGCCCCATTGGGCGCCGACGATAACGATTGCTGGCATGGGGGGATCCCTTCAGATCGGTGGGGATTACACCTCAGTCTACCGAAGGGCCGCTGGACCCCTTGCCGGAGGGCCTTGCCGAGGGCTGTTAAGCCGGGGTCTGCTGGTGCGCGGCGATCTTCCAGCCGCCGTCCTCCCAGACGTACGAGGTGCTGGCGAAGAACTCCATCGGTTGTCCGAAGCTGGTCGCGACCGCCCGATAGACGAGGATGCCGGCATGATCACCGAGCCGGATGACGCGGGGCTCGCGAATCTCGTACGCCTCGAATGGCGGCGGCCCGGCGAACGACTTGGCGACGTCGTCACGGCCGCCGATCAGCCCTGGCAGCACCATCACGCCATCCGCTGTCATCTCCCGCTGGAAGTAAGCACCCGCCGTGCCGTCGCACAGGGCGCGCCAGCTGTTGTGCTCCTCGCGCAGCAGGCGGGCCGGCAGGTCGTCGGTGATCTCAGTCATGTGCCCAACCTAGCCGGGCGACCGGTCAGATCACAGGGCGAATGGGCACTGGGGCGCATGGATAGCCGGGGCGAATGGGCACCGCGGCGTCACGGCGCGGACTGCGCGCCGCGGACGATCCGGATGTTGAAGTCCCAGGTGCCGGTGGCCTGCATGAGGTTCACCCACAGGGGCAGGAACATTTCCAGTCCCCGTGCGGCCCTCAGTCCCCCGAGGTCCAGGATGTCGTCCTCCGCCCAGCCGAATTGTCGCAGGATCCGGGCGACCTCGGTCTTTGCCGCCGGGTCCTCGCCGGCGATGAAGACGTTGTGCGGTGCGGGCAGGCGCTGCGGGTCGACCATGAGCACGTGGTTCACGGTATTGAGCGCCTTCACCACCAGGGCGGCCGGGAACTCGCGCTGCAGCTGTTCGGCGAGGCTGTCGGTGTTGCAGACCGTCAGGGACGGGGGTAATCCGTGGGAGTAATCGAGCGGGTTGGCGACATCCATGATGATCTTGCCGTCCAGCGGCCCAGCCGCACGCAGGGCCTCCACGGACGCGGTGCCATCGGTCGCGTTGACCACGATGTCGCCGTGCGCGCCCGCTTCGGCCAGCGTGACCACGGGGATTCCCTGGTGCTCCGCGTGCCATTCGGTGAATGGACCGGCACCCGTGGCAGTACCCTCGGTGCGCGCGAGCGTCACTTGCGGGTCGCGCGTGCCGACGACGACGGCGTGACCGGCCCGGTCCAACGCTGCGGCCAGAAACTGACCTGCGGCACCGGTTCCGATGACCGATATCTTCATGCCGCACACGCTAGACCGGCGGGGTGACCGGGTCAACGGATGCGGGGGCTGGCGTGGTCGTGAGACGCGGCCCCGCCGGCGCTCGGTCGCTTCTCAACCGGCGGAGGGACTCAGGCACGTGGGAACTTGATGTGCTGCATCACCCAGGCGTGCATCGCGACGGCTGCGGCCGCCGACGCGTTGATCGACCGGGTCGAGCC
>JBEVDR010000094.1:0-8975 GCA_040513215.1 Microbacteriaceae bacterium
CCCCACACGTGGCAGGTTGAGGGCGGCGGTCCGGCGGTCGTGCTGTGGGTGCTGGTTCCTGCGCCGTGGAGCGGCTCGGCTTAGTGTCATTCGGATGGCGCGGTGCCAGCTTGGACGGCAGTCGCCCCAGAAACCACAGAACCCCCACTCCGAAGAGTGAGGGTTTTGTGAACGATGTCTTCCGACATAGCAAGCGCGGAGACGGAGAGATTTGAACTCTCGGTTCCCATAAAGGGAACTCCACCTTAGCAGGGTGGTGCACTAGGCCGGACTATGCGACGTCTCCATGATCCCCAGCTATCTTAGCCATACCGGCGACAGCTTTCGAATCGGCTAGTTCGCCGCCGCGCAGGTGTGGTCCGCTGCGGTCTGTCCCTTGACGTTGTCGAGCACCTCGACAGGCGCGGCCACGGCGGGCTCGGCGGGTACCGGCGACGCGGATTCGGCGGGCGCTGCCGTCTCGGTGGGTGCCGGCTCGGGAGCCGCCTGCACCGGGGCGTTGGGGTCGACCGTGGAGCCGATGCCGGTGTTGCCCTGCTCGAGCATGAACGGCTCGTCGGCGCGGATCTTGTCGAACAGCTCCTCGGCCTGCGCCTTGATCGGCGCCACCTTGCCGGAGTACACGCCGCCCTGGCCGGTGGTGCCCGGGTACTGCACGAAGGTCACCTGACTGAGGTCGAGCTTGCGCAGCACGTTCGCCATCGACACCATCGTGTCCAGGCTGGCGAGGCTGTTCGAGAGCTGCATGCTCTGGGTCGCCGTGGTGGCGATGTTGTACAGCTTGGTCGGGTCGGTCAGCGTGCCACCGGACTGCAGGGTGCGCACCAGCGAGGAGAGGTAGACCTGCTGCGAGCTGATGCGGCCGAGGTCACTGCCGTCGCCGACGCCGTGGCGGCTGCGCAGGAATGCGAGTGCCTCGTATCCGACCAGGTTGTAGGTGCCCGCCGCGGGCAGGTTCAGCCCGGTGTACCGGTCATTGATCGGGCCGTCCACGCAGACCGGCACGCCGCCGACCGCGGTGGACATCTGGGCGACACCGTCGAAGGTGATGAGGCCGGCGTAGGGGATCTCGAGCCCGGTGAGCCTCTCCACCGTGAGCACGGTGCAGGCGAGCCCGCCATGGGACAGGGTGACGTTGATCGGCTGCGCAGACATCGAGCGGTAACTGCCTTCGCCATCCTCCTGCGGGCAGGAAGGAATCGGCACCACGAGGTCGCGCGGGAAACTGACTGCCACGGCGCTGGTCTGATCCTGTGACACGTGCAGCAGCATGGTGACGTCGTTTAGCGCGCTGTCCGTCTTGCCGAACTGGGCGCCCTGGCCCTCGCGGGTGTCGCTGCCCACCAGGAGCACGTTGAAGCCGCCCTCGAAGTCGCCGATCTGCGGCAGCGCCTTCGACTCGTGTTCGCTGGCGAGCGCCACTCGGTCGATGCCCTGGTTCAGGTTGTTCAACGCGATCGCAGCAACCGAGACTCCGCTCACCAGCAGCACGGCGAGCGTGCCGGCGAGGAATTTGAATGCGGTCAGCCAGGGGCGGCGGCGCCGCAGCTGGCCGTGTCGGGCGACACTGGACACCTTGCCCGACCGGTTGGCTCGAGGCCGCACTTCAGTCACGGTTGTCCTTCCGGTCGGTTACCTGGGCGAAGCGGAGGGCGTGGGATTCGAACCCACGAGACATTTCTGCCCACCAGTTTTCAAGACTGGCTCCATCGGCCGCTCGGACAGCCCTCCCATAACAAAAATCGAGCATAACCGAAACGTTGCTCGAAACCCTGACAGACGGCCGAGGCGGATGGCGCTCAGCGCGTGACCGAGCAGGTGTGGTCGGCCGCGGTCTGTCCTTCAAGCCCCTCGATCACGTCTGAGGCCGGGCTCGTCGGGCTCGTGGCATCCGGGGTCTGGGTCTCAGTGGTCGGAGTCTCGGTGGGCTGCGTCGGTCCCGGCGCCGGAGCGTTCGGGTCGAGGGTGGCGCCGGCACCGGTTTCACCCGCAGCGAGCTGGAACGGCGCGTCCGCAGCGATCGCCTCGAACAGCTGGTCGGCCAGCGGCCTGTTGGGTCGCACCTTCAGGAAGTCCGCGCTGTACTGGGTCGGGTACTGCACGAACTGCACCTGCTCGAGCGGGATGTCTTTCAACGCCTGGGCCAGTGAGATCAGCGTGGTGAGGTTACCGAGGCTCCGCGAGAAGGTCATGTTGTTGAGGGCGACTTCGGCGATCTGGTAGACCTTCACCGGGTCGCCCAGGGTGTTTCCGCTTTGCAGTGTGCGCACGAGCGAAGACAAGTACACGCGCTGGGAACTGTTGCGCGCCAGGTCGCTGCCGTCGCCGACGCCGTGCCGCGTGCGCAGGAAGGCGAGCGCCTGCGCACCGGAGAGCACATACTCCCCCGCCTCCGGCAGGTTGATGGTGGAGTATGGATCGATCATCGGTCCGTCCACACAGACGGGCACGCCACCGACCGCATTGCTGAGTTCGATCACGCCCTGGAAGGTGATCATGCCGGCGAACTGAATGTCGAGATCGGTGAGTTCCTCGACCGTCGCTACGACGCATCCGAGGCCTCCATGGGCCAGCACACTGTTAATCGGCTGGGCCGACATCGCCGATCTGGTCTTGCCTGTGTCGTCTTCACAGCTCGGCACCGGCACGATGGTGTCGCGCGGGATGCTCACCGCGATTGCCCGGGAATGATCGGCAGACACATGCATCAGCATGTTGACGTCGTTCAACGTGCTGTCCGTCTTGCCGAACGCCGCGCTTTGTCCCTCACGGGTATCGCTGCCGACGATCAGGATGTTGAACCCGCCCGGGTAGGCGCCGACAGCGGGCGGCGGGGCATCCCCCTTGCCGATGTCGACCACGTCGATGCCGCTGCTGAAGCGCACCGCGGTGATGCCCGCCACCGCGACGGTGCTGACCAGCAGCACACTGAGCGCGAGCGCGAGGCCCTTCAGCGCCGTCGGCCAGGCCTTGGCTTCGGGCAGACGGCCGTGCCGGGTCGGGGCGCCCGCGGGTCGCCCGGCCTCGCCCGGCCGTGTCCTGATCATGGCACCAGTCTGCCAAGGATCACGGCCACGCCGTCGTTCAGGCCGCTCTCGGTGACCATGTTGGCGGCATCCTGAACCTCAACAGGAGCATCGCCCATCGCCACTCCGTGGCCCTCTTCGGACGCCCAGACGAGCATGTCGATGTCGTTCCGCCCATCGCCGATCGCGATCACGTTGGCACGGGGAATGCCCAGTTCGGCACGCACCTTCTCGAGGGCGGTCGCCTTGTTCACCCCGTCGGGGGCGATGTCAAGCCAAGCCGTCCAGCCCACGTTGTAGCTCACCTTGTGCAAGCCCATGTTCTCGACGATCGTCAGGAACTCTTCGATCTGGTGCTCCGGCGAGATCACCACGACGCGCGTGGCGGGGTGCTTCATCAGCTCCTCGAACTCCACCTTTTCGCTGTACGCGCCGAGGCTGCCATCCGGGAACCAGCCGGTGAACCGGTACAGCCCGGTCTCGTCTTCCACCGCGTAGTTCGCCGACTCGAGACTCTCGCGCACGGTCAGCAGCACCTGGGTCGGGTCGAACGTCTCGACGCGCTCCCGGGAATAGCCGACCGGCGCATTCGGGTCGCGCTTCAGCGTGATCGCGCCGTTCGAACAGACTAGGTATTCGGCAGTCAGGCCGAGCCGCTCCAGCACCGGAATCGTCATCGCGGGCGCTCGGCCGGTGGCGAGCATGACCTCGTGGCCGGCGGCGTGGGCGCGCGTGACCTCGTTGTGCACGGCCTCGGTGATTGTGCCGTCTTCGTGCAGCACGGTGCCGTCGATATCGAGCGCGATCAGGAGGCGGTCGCTCATCGCTTCGGTTCCAACACTTCCAGGCCGCCGAGGTACGGGCGCAATGCCTCGGGCACGAGCACCGATCCGTCGGCTTGCTGGTGCGTTTCGAGCAGCGCGACGATCCAGCGGGTGGTGGCCAGGGTGCCGTTCAACGTAGCCACCGGGGTGGTCTTGCCGGATTCGGTGCGGTGACGGATGTCGAGACGCCGCGCCTGATAGGTGGTGCAGTTGCTCGTGCTGGTCAGTTCCCGGTAGGCGTCCTGGGTGGGCACCCAGGCTTCCACGTCGTACTTGCGGGCGGCGCTGGATCCGAGGTCGCCGGCGGCGGTGTCGATCACCCGGTAGTTCAGCCCGAGGGACTGCAGCATCCCCTCCTGGAACGCGAGCAGGCGCTCGTGCTCGGCCGCGGCATCCGCCGGGTCGACGTAACTGAACATCTCCAGCTTGTTGAACTGGTGCACCCGGATGATGCCGCGGGTGTCCTTGCCGCCGGAGCCGGCCTCGCGCCGGTAGCAGGTGGACCAGCCGGCGTAACGCAGCGGGCCGTCGGAGATGTCGAGGATCTCGTTGGCGTGGTAACCGGCGAGCGCGACCTCGCTGGTACCGGTGAGGTACAGGTCGTCGGCGGGCAGGTAGTAGATCTCCTCGGAGTGGGCGCCGAGGAATCCGGTACCGGACATGATCTCCGGCTTCACCAGGGTGGGCGTGATCAGCGGGATGAAGCCGCCCTCGAGCGCGCGGTCGAGCCCCATGTTCATGATCGCGAGCTCGAGGCGCGCGCCGATTCCCTTGAGGAAGGCGAACCGGGCACCGCTGACCTTGGCGCCGCGCGCCATGTCGATGGCGTCGAGCAGTTCGCCGATCTCGAGGTGGTCACGCGGTTCGAAGTCGAACGTGGGCTTCTCGCCCACCTCCTTGATGGTGATGAAGTCATCCTCGCCACCGGCGGGAACGCCGTCGAGCACGATGTTCTCCAGCGATCCGACGATGCGGTGGAACTCGGCTTCGGCCTCGCTGGCGGCCTGCTGGGCCGCCTTCACCGAGGCGGCGAGTTCCTGAGCCTGGGCAACCAGGGCCTTCTTCTCGTCCTTCGGCGCCTTGGCCACGGTCTTGCCGAACAGGTTCTGCTCGGCGCGCAGCGTTTCAAAGCCGGAGATGGCGGTGCGGCGGGCGGCGTCGGCGGCAATGGCCTCGTCGACGAGCTCTACGGAGGCGCCTCGGGCTTCCTGCGACTTCCTGATCACATCGGGATTTTCACGGAGAAGCTGCGGATCGATCACCGGACTAGTTTTGCATGTTATGGCCTACCGTTGAGGCATGACAGCGCCGACCGACCCCGCCCGCCGGACCGCGGCCGTCGTCTACAACCCGATCAAAGTGGACCTCGAGACCCTCCGCGCTGCTGTGGCCGACGCCGAACGCGACGCCGGCTGGGCGCCCACCCTGTGGTTTGAGACCTCCGTCGAGGATCCCGGCACCGGGCAGACCAAGCAGGCCATGGAGCAAGGCGCCGACATGGTGATGGCCGCCGGCGGTGACGGCACGGTGCGCGCGGTAGCGGAGGCGCTGCACGGCACGGAGGTGCCGCTCGGACTGCTGCCCTCCGGCACCGGCAACCTGCTGGCCCGCAACCTCGACCTGACGCTCGACCACCTCGACCAGTCGCTCTCCAGTGCGTTCAGCGGCAAGAGCCGGCCGATCGACCTCGGCGTGATCGAGGCGCGGCGCGCCGATGGCAGCAAGAGCCGCAACGTGTTCGTGGTGATGGCCGGGGTGGGACTCGACGCGCAGATGATCGCGAACACGAAGCCGGAACTGAAGAGGCGAGTCGGGTGGCTCGCCTATGTGGACGCGATCGTCCGGTCGCTGCGTGGCAACAACCGGGTTCGGCTGCGTTACAGCCTGGATGGCGCGCCGGCCAGGGCAATGCGCGCGCACACGGTGCTGATCGGAAACTGCGGATCGTTGCCCGCGAACATCCTGCTGCTGCCGGAGGCCGCGGTCGACGACGGTGTCTTCGACATCGTGGCGCTGCGCCCGGAGGGGTTCTTCGGCTGGGTGCAGATCTGGATCAAGATCGTATGGGAGAACGGCGTGCTGCGCCGCAGTCAGGTGGGGCGCAAGCTGATGAGCCTCACTAAGGAGGTGCGCACGCTGCGCTACCTGAAGGGCAAGGAGCTGGTGATGAAGCTCGACCGCCCCGAGGAGTTCGAGCTCGACGGCGACGCGTTCGGTCTGGCGGTGGCCCTGAAGACGTGGGTGGTGCCGGGCGGACTGCTGGTGCGCATCCCGGCTGACTACGAACTGGACTGAGGCGCGCCGGGTTTCGAGGCGCGGCGCGAGCTTGCGAGCCCCGCGGTCTCGAAATCAGCGAACCCCGGGCTACTGGGGTTCGCCCGCAATCAGGCCCCTCAGCCAGTCGCGTGCCTCGACGAACACGTCGTCGCCGTAGCGCGGGGTCACCTGGATCTGCACCTTGTCGGCGCGCGGGTACGAGCCAAGGAAGATCACCTGGGGGCTGAACCGTTTGAGCCCAAGCAGCGCGTCGGCCACCCGCTCGTCGAGGATGTGCCCGTCGAGGTCGATCACGAACCGGTAGCGGCCGAGGGAGTCCCCGATCGGTCGCGACTCGATCAGGCTCATGTTGACGCCGCGGGTGGCGAACTGTTCCAACATCTCGAGCAGTGAGCCCGGGGCATCCGTCGGCAGTTCCGCAATGATGCTGGTCTTGTCACTGCCGGTCTGCGCAGGCAGCTGCCCGGTGCGCGCGACCAGCACGAACCGCGTGGCGGCGTTCGGGTTGTCGCCGATGTCGGAGGCGAGCTGCACCAGGTCGAGGTGCTCGGTGATGCCGGGCGGGGCCATCGCGGCATCCGCGATGTGGGTCTCGAGCAGGCTGTGCGCCGCCGCGACGTTCGAGGTGGCGGGCAGGTGCGCGTGCCGGGGCAGGTGCTTGTCGAGCCATCCGTGGGTCTGCGCGTAGGCAACGGGGTGCGCATTCACCACCTGAACCTCGTTCAGGGAAACGCCCGGGCGAGCGACCAGCACGAAGTTCACGGGAACGACATATTCGCCGATGATACGCAGTCCAGGGATCTTCGCGAGCGCATCCTGAGTGGCGCTCACTCCGCCCTCGATGGAGTTCTCCATCGCGATCATTGCCGCCACGCTGCGCCCAGACACGACGTCGTCGAGGGCTTCGGTGACGCTGTTCACCGATCGCCACGGCTTGTCCGCGGCATCCGGAACCTGCGCGAGCGCCGCCCAGGTAAAGGTGCCGACGGGGCCCAGATAGCTGTAAGTCTCGTGGGCGCTCGAATCAGGCATGGTCACGAGTTTATGGCCAGTGACAGACTGGGCAGATGAACGCGCGTGCGGGGCAGCCGGCCCAGAAGACTGATCTGATCGATGTTCCCGAGCTGGTGAAGGCGTACTTCACGAGAATTCCGGATGTGTCCATCCCGGAGCAGCGGGTGGTGTTCGGGACGAGTGGCCATCGTGGCTCGTCTCTGGACACTGCCTTCAACGAGATGCACATCGGGGCGATCACCCAGGCAATCTGCGAGTACCGCGCCGAGCAAGGCATCACCGGCCCGCTGTTCGTCGGCCGTGACACGCACGGCCTGAGCCGACCGGCCGAAACCACGGCGCTGATGGTGCTCGAGGCGAACGGTGTGCATGCGCTGGTCGATGAGTTCGACGACTTCGTGCCGACCCCGGCGCTCAGCCACGCGATCATTGCGTACAACAAGCGGGTTTCGACGGGCTCAACCAGCGGCGACGGATCGAAATCCTCCAACGAGGGCCTCGCCGACGGCATCGTGATCACCCCAAGCCACAACCCGCCGCGTGACGGCGGCTTCAAGTACAACCCGCCGCACGGCGGACCGGCCGACAGCGACGCCACCGGCTGGATCGCCAACCGCGCGAACGAGCTGATCGCGAACGGCAACCGCGACGTGAAGCAGCAGGAGGCGTCCGGGGTCGACACCTACGACTTCCGCGGCAAGTATGTGGCCGACCTCGGCGACATCATCGACATGGAGGCCATCAAGAACGCCGGCATCCGCATCGGCGCCGACCCGCTGGGCGGCGCCAGCGTGCACTACTGGCAGCTGATCGCCGAACAGTACGGCCTCGATCTGACCGTAGTGAATCCGCTCGTCGACCCCACCTGGGAGTTCATGACCCTCGACTGGGACGGCAAGATCCGCATGGATCCGTCCAGCCCCTCGGCGATGGCCTCGGTGCTGTCGAACAAGGACCACTTCGCGATCCTCACCGGCAACGACGCTGACGCCGACCGCCACGGCATCGTCACGCCCGACGGTGGCCTGATGAACCCGAACCACTTCTTGGCCGTGGCGATCCAGTACCTCTACACCCACCGGCCGGAATGGAAGCAGGATGCCGCGATTGGCAAGACCCTGGTCTCCAGCAGCATCATCGACCGGGTTGCCGAGTCGCTCGGCCGCCAGCTCTGGGAGGTGCCGGTCGGGTTCAAGTGGTTCGTTCCCGGGCTGATCGACGGCTCGGTGGCCTTCGGCGGCGAGGAGAGCGCCGGCGCCAGCTTTGTGCGCCGCGACGGTTCCGCGTGGACCACCGACAAGGACGGCATCCTGCTCGCCCTGCTCGCCAGCGAGATCCTCGCGGTGACCGGCAAGACCCCGTCGCAGCTGTACCGCGAGCTCACCGAGCAGTTCGGCGACCCGGTGTACGAGCGGGTCGATGCTCCGGCCAGCAAGAAGCAGAAGGCGCGACTCGGCAAGCTCACCGGTGATGCGATCACCGCCGACACTCTGGCGGGCGATCCCATCCTCGCCAAGCTCAGCACCGCGCCGGGCAACGGCGCTGCCATCGGCGGCGTGAAGGTCGTCACCGAGCATGCCTGGTTCGCAGCGCGTCCGAGCGGCACGGAAGACGTGTACAAGATCTACGCCGAGTCGTTCAAGGGAGCGGATCACCTGCGTGAAGTGCAGGCCGAGGCGAAGCGCATCGTCGACACGGCGCTGGCCGGGTAGCGTGTCGGGCGGCGTACTTGGCCGGCGGCGGCTCGTCGGCTTGCGGCCGGTACGCTGGCGGTGCCGAGCTGATGCCGCCAGCTGTGGAGTGTGCCGAGCGCGCTCGGAGCCGGATCAGGGCC
>JBEVDR010000095.1:0-3643 GCA_040513215.1 Microbacteriaceae bacterium
CTTCGAGGTGCAGAGCGCCCACGAGGAGGGCGGACAGCGCCAGTACCTCGCGTCGACGGTCGACGCCAGGAACATCCGCTCGCCGCCCTCCTCGTGCGCGCTCGACACCTCGAAGAGGGTCGGCGTCGTCGGCCAGGGCTGGTGCTCGGGACGCTCGGCGGGAGGCTGCACGCCGATCGCGAGGTTGGTGACGCTCAGCGCGCCCTGCCGGTGCGCCGTGCCGATGCAGTCGGCCCCGGTGTCGCCGCCGCCGAGCACAACCACATGCTTGCCCTCCGCGATGATCTGGTTGTCGACCGTGTCGCCGGCGCCGACGCGGTTCTGCTGCACCAGGTAGTCCATGGCGAAGTGCACGCCGAGCAGGTCGCGGCCGGGGATCGGCAGGTCGCGGGGCACGGTGGCGCCGGTTGCGACCACGACGGCGTCGTAACGCTGCTTGAGTTCTGGCCAGCTGATGTCGACGCCGATTTCGACGCCGGCGCGGAACCGGGTGCCCTCAGCCTTCATCTGGGCAAGTCGCGCCTCGAGGTGCTTCTTCTCCATCTTGAAGTCGGGGATGCCGTAGCGCAGCAGGCCGCCGATGCGGTCGTCGCGCTCGTACACGGCCACGGTGTGGCCGGCCCGGGTGAGCTGCTGTGCCGCGGCGAGGCCGGCTGGTCCCGAGCCGACGACGGCGACGGTCTTGCCGGTCAGGCGTGATGGCGGGTTCGGGGTGACCCAGCCGTTGGCGAAGGCATCGTCGATGATCGACACCTCCACCTGCTTGATCGTGACGGGAGGCTGGTTGATGCCGAGCACACAGCTCGACTCGCACGGGGCAGGACAGAGCCGCCCGGTGAACTCCGGGAAGTTGTTCGTGGCGTGCAGCCGCTCGATTGCGTCGCGGCCTTCGCCGCGCCAGGTCAGGTCATTCCATTCCGGAATCAGGTTGCCGAGCGGGCAGCCCTGGTGGCAGAACGGCACACCGCAGTCCATGCAGCGTCCGGCCTGGCGACGCAACTGCGTCGGGTCGCTCTGCTCGTAGACCTCTTTCCAGTCCATCAGCCGGATTGACACCGGCCGCCGGGCTGGCAGCTCACGTTCGGTGGTCTTCAAGAAACCTTTGGGATCAGCCACCGGTCACCTCCAAAATCTTGCCCCAGACGACATTGCCATCGGGGTCGGTTCCCACGTCGACGGCTTCCTGACGGATGGCCATCACCGCGGCGTAATCGCGTGGCAGCACCTTGACGAACCGGCTCATCGTCTCGTCGAGGTTGGCGAGCAGGCGCTCGGCCAGGTCGGAGCCGGTCTCCAGACGGTGCTGGGTGAGGAGGTCGGTGACGATCTCCACGTCACCGCTGCCGAGCGGCAGGAGTTCCAGTTCGCCGGAGGCGAGGGACTCACGGTTCACCCTGTCGGCGTGCAGGTCGTACACGTATGCCGTGCCGCCGGACATGCCGGCGCCCAGGTTGCGGCCGGTTGTGCCGAGGATGACGGCGAGCCCGCCGGTCATGTACTCGAGCGCGTGGTCACCGACACCCTCGACGACCGCGGTGGCACCGGAGTTGCGCACCAGGAATCGCTCGCCGACGACGCCGCGGATGTACATGCTGCCCTGCGTGGCGCCGTAGCCGATGACGTTGCCGGCGATGACGTTGTGTTCGGCGGGGAACGCGCTGGCGCGGTCGGGCCGCACCACGATGTGACCGCCGGAGAGGCCCTTGCCGACGTAGTCGTTGGAGTCACCCTCAAGGCGCAGCGTGATGCCGCTCGGCAGGAACGCTCCGAACGACTGTCCGGCGGACCCGGCCAGTGTGACCTCGATCGATCCGGCGGGCAGTCCATGCTCGCCGTGGCGCTTGGTGACCTCGTGGCCGAGCATGGTACCGACAGCACGTTCCGTGTTGCGGATCGGCAGGTCGATGCTGATCCGTCCGCCGTTCTCGATCACGCTCGCCGCCTTAGCGATGAGCTGGTTGTCGAAGTGCTTCTCCAGCTCGTGGTTCTGCTCGCGGGAGTGTGAGCGCGGCTCCTCGTCGGTGAACTGCGGGCCGACGAGGATGGGCGCGAGGTCCATGCCGGAGGCCTTCCAGTGGTCGATCGCGCCATCGGTGTCGAGCACCTCGTGGTGGCCGACGGCCTCGTCGAGGGAGCGGAAGCCGAGTTCTGCGAGGTACTCGCGCACCTCCTGGGCGATGAACTCGAAGAAGTTGATGACGAACTCGGGCTTGCCGGTGAACCGTTCCCGCAGCACCGGGTTCTGCGTGGCAACGCCGACCGGGCACGTGTCCAGGTGGCAGACGCGCATCATGATGCAGCCGGACACGATGAGCGGGGCCGTGGCGAAGCCGAACTCCTCGGCGCCGAGCAGCGCGCCGATGATGACGTCGCGGCCGGTCTTCAGCTGACCGTCGACCTGCACCACCACGCGGTCGCGCAAGCCGTTCAGCATCAGCGTCTGCTGCGTCTCGGCCAGTCCCAGCTCCCACGGGGTTCCGGCGTGCTTCAGCGAGTTCACCGGGCTTGCACCGGTCCCGCCGTCGTGGCCGGAGACCAGGATGACGTCGGACAGTGCCTTCGCGACACCGGAGGCAACCGCACCGATTCCGGCCTGGCTCACCAGCTTGGTGTGGATGCGGGCGGACGGATTGGCTCGCTTCAGGTCGAAGATCAGCTGCTTGAGGTCTTCGATCGAGTAGATGTCGTGGTGCGGTGGCGGGGAGATCAGGCCGACGCCCGCGGTGGCGTGCCGGGTGCGGGCGACCCACGGATACACCTTCGTCGGCGGTAGCTGTCCCCCTTCGCCGGGCTTGGCGCCCTGGGCGAGCTTGATCTGGATGTCCTCGGCGTGGGTGAGGTAGAGGCTGGTGACGCCGAATCGCCCGGATGCCACCTGCTTGATCCTGCTGCGGCGTTCCGGGTCGAGCAGGCGCGCGACGTCCTCTCCGCCCTCACCGGTGTTCGACTTCGCGCCGAGCCGGTTCATCGCGATCGCGAGGGTGGTGTGGGCCTCTTCGGAGATGGAGCCGTAGCTCATCGCCCCGGTGGAGAACCGCTTCACGATCGACTCGACCGACTCGACCTCGTCGATCGGTACCGGCTTGCGGTCCGAGCGGAACTTGAACATGCCGCGCAGCGTCATCAGCTCTTCGGACTGGTCGTCGACGAGCTTGGTGTACTCCCGGAACACGTCGTAGCGGCGGGTGCGCGTGGAGTGCTGCAGCCGGAACACCGTCTCCGGGTTGAACAGGTGCGGAGCGCCGTCGCGGCGCCACTGGTACTCGCCGCCGGTGGCGAGGCGCTCGTGGGTGAGCGCCGCCGAGTCCTCCGGGTACGCCGAGGTGTGCCGGTCGAGGGTCTCCGCCGCGATCACGTCGATACCGACGCCGCCGAGCTGGGTGGTGGTGCCGGTGAAGTACCGGTCGATGAAGCCGCGGCTGAGGCCGACCGCTTCGAACGCCTGCGCGCCGGCGTAGGAGCTGACGACCGAGATGCCCATCTTCGACATGATCTTCAGCACGCCCTTGCCGAGCGCCTTGATCACGTTGTGCACGGCCTCGTCCTCGGTCACCTGCGTGATGACGCCGCGGCGCACCAGGTCTTCGCAGCTTTCCATGGCGAGGTAGGGGTTGATCGCGGATGCGCCGTAGCCGATCAGCAG
>JBEVDR010000096.1:0-6590 GCA_040513215.1 Microbacteriaceae bacterium
ACGCCGTTGGCGTGGTCGAGGACGGCCTGCTGGTGCTCCCACAATTCTTCGGCGCTACTGCGCAGGTGGTCGAGTTCTTTGCGACGCTTTCGTGACAGGCTCATTCGGACCCTCCATCGTGTCTCTGGCGAACAGGTACCATCTTGCCACCGAATGGGCTGTGAACGGGGCGAGAGTTTGCAGTTCGTTGCGCGCGAACATCGCGGGAGGGTGCGGATGCCTGTGAGAGAATGTTGCTATGTCCAAGCACACCGCTGTCGCAACGCTCAACACCAACTACGGCCCGATCAAGGTGAACTTGTTCGGCAACCATGCCCCGAAGACCGTCCGCAACTTCGTCGGACTCGCTACCGGTGAGCAGGAATGGACCCACCCGAGCACGGGCGAGAAGAGCAACGCACCGCTCTACAACGGTGTCGTCTTCCACCGCATCATCCCCGGATTCATGATCCAGGGCGGCGACCCGCTCGGCCAGGGCATCGGCGGACCCGGCTACCAGTTCGACGACGAGATCAGCCCCGACCTCGACTTCACCGAGCCCTACATGCTGGCCATGGCCAATGCAGGCATCCAGGGTGGTCGAGGAACCAACGGTTCGCAGTTCTTCATTACCACGGCCCCGACCACCTGGCTCCAGGGCAAGCACTCCATCTTCGGCGCCGTCGAAGACGCCGACTCTCGCGCCATCGTCGACAAGCTCGGCTCGGTTCCCACCGACGGCCGTGACCGTCCGCTCGACGACGTCGTCATCGAGAGCATCACCATCGAGCAGCTCTAGGCCTCGCATGAGCTCGGTGCCGGACTCGGCGGCAAACTATTGCTACCGGCACCCCTCGCGTCAGAGCTTCGTGCTCTGTCAGCGCTGTGGCCGTACCATCTGCCCCGACTGTCAGACAGTCGGGGCAGTTGGCGTTACCTGCCCTGAGTGCATGCGTGATCAGCGGGCAACGGCGCCGCGCACCAAGTCTGCGCTGTTGACCCGGATGACGGGGCAGGGCGCACCCGTCGTGACGTACAGCCTCATCGGCATCACCCTGATCGTCTTCGTGTTGCAGGTCCTGCCCGTCATCGGCGCGCAGGTGACCGGGGCGCTGTGGTACGCCGGAGTGTACTCACACCCGGGATCGTTCGAGCCGTGGCGCATGATCACGTCGATGTTTGTGCACTCGACCGGCTTCATCTTCCACGTGCTGCTCAACATGTACACGCTGTGGATCTTCGGACAGCTGCTCGAACAGCTCCTCGGGCGCTGGCGGTTCCTCGCGCTCTACCTGATCGGCGGCTTCGCCGGATCGGTCGGCGTCCTGCTGCTGAGCGACCCGCTGACGCCGGTCGTCGGAGCGTCCGGTGCCATCTTCGGCCTGATGGGTGCGTTCCTCGTGATCCAGCGACGGCTCGGCGGCGATGCCAAGCAGCTGCTGGTTCTGGTCGGCATCAACCTCGTGATCGGGTTCATCCCCGGGATGAACATCGCATGGCAGGCGCACCTCGGTGGTCTCATCGGCGGCGCCGTCGTCGGACTGATCTTCGTCGAGACGCGCAAGCGCGATCAGCAGAAGCTGCAGATCGCCCTCCTCGTGGCGTTCTCGCTCGTTTTGGTGCTGCTCAGCCTGCGCTATTTCTTCTTCCCGCTCTTCTGACGGGCGCGAATCTCTCCACAGAGTTCTCCACAGAATCTATCCACAGGGTTATTAACACTGGGGATAATTACACGGATGTAACTTTCCACACGGGTAAACGGCTGTGGATAACTTTCTAATGGGGTTACAGCTCTCGGAGGGCTGCGGCGTTCGTCGACATGAAAAAGGTCGCCGCCCCGTGGGGCGGCGACCAGTTCGTCGATGGGGTGGCGTCAGCGCCAGCGAGTCGTCATGAGGAAGCCGATGAAGGCGATGCCGAAGCCGACCAGGATGTTCCACGAACCGAGCGCGGCGACGGGCCATGCGCCCTGGCTCACGTAGAAGACGATGATCCACACCAGCCCGAGCAGCATGAAGCCGAACATCACGGGCTTGAACCAGACCGCGTTCGGGGCGTCTTCACCAGAATGGTTGTCAACCACGGGTGCGGGCTTCGATGATTTCGTGCGTGCCATGCGAGCGATTCTATCCTGATCACCTCGGAGTTGCTGAGCACCGCGGAGCGCCGGTCATGGCTCGAATAGGATTGGGCCATGACCGAGGCACACGCTGCGACCCCGCCCGGGCGGCGTCGCACCAAGCGGCGCGTCAGCGTCGTTGGTGTCCTCGGTGAGTTGCTCATCACCGCCGGCGCGCTCGTGCTGCTCTTCCTCGCCTGGCAACTGTGGTGGAACGACGCCGTGATGGCCAATCAGCAGACGAGCTCTGCGGCATCGCAGAGCCGGGAGTGGATCGCACAGGCCGAGGCACCGGTCACGCCGCAGGAGCCGTCGGATCTGGCGACGCCGATCGACTACGGCGAACCCCCGGTGGCCGCACCACCCGAACACGGCGAGATCCTCGGCGTGCTCTACGTTCCACGGTATGGGCCGGAGTACGCGCGCAACATCGCGGTTGGCACGACCTTTGATGTCCTGAACAGCATGTATCTCGGCGTCGGTCGCTACGAGAACACCCAGATGCCCGGCGAGGTCGGCAACATGGCGCTGGCGGCCCACCGCAGCGCATGGGGCGGTGGCATGCACTTGATCAATGAGTTTCAACTCGGCGACGGGATCTACGTCCAGACGGCCGACGGCTACTACACATACCGATTCCGCAATCTTGAGTACGTGCAGCCGAGTGCCGGTGACGTGCTCGCACCGGTCCCACGCCAGGAGGGCGTCGCGCCCGGTGAGCGGCTCATCACACTGACCAGTTGCAATCCGCTGCTCTCCACCGACGAGCGCATCATCGCGTACGGCGTCTTTGAGAGCTGGCAGCCGCTCAGCGCCGGCCCGCCGGCCGAGATCGCCGCACAAGTCGCCGCCCAGGCGCAGGAGGGCTGACCGATGTACGGTGCATTGTGGCGGGTTCTCCCCGGACCGATCTGGGTACGCATCATTCTCGTGCTGCTGCTCGTGGTCGCGGTCCTCTACACACTCTCCACCTGGGTCTTCCCGTGGGTGGAGACGCTCATCAACAACCAGGAAGCAACGGTCGGAACATGACTCGCATACTCGTCATCGACAACTACGACAGCTTTGTCTACACCCTGAATGGGTATCTGCAAGAGCTCGGCGCTGAGACCGTCGTCGTGCGCAACGACGACTACTCCGCTGCGGATGCCGCGGCCCGGGCCGCCGAGTTCGACGCCGTGTTGGTGTCGCCAGGCCCCGGCAAGCCCGCCGACGCCGGCGTCTCGATCGCGACGGTGCGCGCGGCATTCGCCGCGGGACAGCCGCTGCTCGGCGTCTGCCTCGGGCACCAGGCCATCGCGGAGGCATTCGGTGCGACCGTGACGAACGCCGAGGAGCTCATGCACGGCAAGACCTCTCTCGTCAGCCACGACGACAGCGCCTTCTACGCGGGCGTACCGCAGCCGTTCACGGCCACGAGGTACCACTCGCTCGCCGTCGTCGAATCCACGGTTCCCGAGGAGCTCGTCGTGACCTCACGCACGCAGGGCGGTGTGATCATGGGGCTCCGCCACGAGACGGCCCCGTTGTTCGGCGTGCAGTTCCACCCGGAATCGGTTCTCACCGAGGGCGGCTACCGCATGCTCGGCAACTGGCTCGAGAGCGCGGGCCTGGCCGGCGCCGCGGAGCGCGCCATCGGGCTCAACCCGCTGGTACGCCTGGGCTGAGCCGGTCTCAGTCGCCCGAACAGTAGCTGAGCTGCACCGCTGAGTGTTGCGGAACGTCGCCGACCAACGACTGGTGCGTGATCGGGTCGCCCGGCTGCGCCGCGCAGGCGGGGTCGGGAACGGGCTCGGCGGTGAGCTGCAGGTCGGCTCCGCCGAGGAGCGACGTGGCCGCGCTGAGCGTCTGGCCCGTGAGGTCAGGCAACGTCACGAGGCCGCTCGACACGGTGAGGTTCACGGTGTCACCCTCGTGGGCGGATGCCCCGGCGGCGGGGTCCGTCCCGAGAACGACGTCGGCCGCGATCGTCGGCGAATTCTGCTCCGTCGTGAGCCCGAGGACGAGCCCGGACTCTCCCAGCTTCGCCTCGGCATCCGCGATGCTGAGATTGGCGAGGTCCGGAACGGGAATCACGACTTTGCCCGATGAGACGTAGACAGTGATCATCGTCTCCGGGCTGACAATTCCGCCGGCTGCCGGCACCGTGCGGATCACCTGATCGAGAGGAACCGTCGAGCTGGTCTCGCGCGCCTCGACGGACTGCAGTTCGAGCCCGGCCAGCGCATCCTGTGCCTCGGCAAAACTCAGCCCGGTGAGCACGGGAACCTCTCGCGAGGTCGGCGGCAGTTCGGTTTCCGTGTTCAGATTGAACACCCAGAACATCACGGTGATCACGATCACGATGACGCTGAGGACGCCGGCCCAGATCCAGAGGGCCGGTGGGCGTCGCTGCGTGCGCACCATGTTGGTGTCTTCGGAAAGTTGCTTGAGCGCCAGTTCGGAGCCCGAGATGCTGTGCGGGTCCTGGCTGAAGAGCGACGTCGCTGAGGAATCGGGGGCCCGGTGGATGGGCACCTGGCCCGCGCCGGCCAGGTCGAGGTCCGCGCGGAACTCGGCGGCGCTCTGGTAGCGCTGCTCGCGGTCCTTCGTCATCGCCCTGGCGACGACGACGTCGAGCGCCGGTGACACCTGCGGGTTGAAGCTACTGGGCTTGGGTGCGATCTCAGACACGTGCTGGTAGGCGATCGCCACCGGTGTGTCACCGCGGAACGGCGGCCGCGATGTCAGCATCTCGAACAACACGACACCGGTCGAGTACAGATCGGTGCGCGCATCTACGACTTCGCCCTTGGCCTGCTCGGGAGAGAAGTAGGAGGCGGTTCCGAGGATCGCGGTGGTCTGCGCGACCGTCGTCGAGGAATCGGAGATCGCCCTCGCGATGCCGAAGTCCATCACCTTCACCTGGCCGTTGCGGGTGATCATGATGTTGCCGGGCTTGATGTCGCGGTGGACGACGCCGGCACGGTGCGAGTATTCGAGCGCGGTGAGCACACCGTCAAGGATGCGCACGGCCTCGGCCGAGGAGAGCGGACCCTGCTTGATCAGATCCTTGAGGAGTGTGCCGTCGACGTATTCCATCACGATGAACGGCAGCTGGGACTCATGGCCGCTCGCGTCGGTGACGGTCTCCTCGCCCGCGTCGAACACGCGCACGATCGTCGGGTGCGCCATGCGCGCCGCTGCCTGCGCCTCCTGACGGAAGCGGGTGCGGAACGCGGGGTCGCTGGCCAACGACGGCTTCAACAGCTTGATGGCCACAGTGCGCCCGAGGCGTGAATCCGTTCCGCGGTGCACGTCGGACATGCCACCGCGGCCGATGAGTTCGCCAACCTGGTAGCGCCCAGCGATCAGGCGACCTTCCTCAGACACAGCGAATCTCCCTCATGGTTCGGCACACAGCGGACAATTTTAGCCGCGAATTTCCGGGCCGGTGTTACTGGCCCGTTGCCGGACCGTCGGTCGGCTTCGCACCTGGCTCCTCCGCGGGTTCCTGCACATCGACGTCAAGCGCCGGGGATGCAGGTGAGGCGAATTCTCCACAGAAGTACTGGAAGGTCACCGAGAACGGTGCGCTTCCGGCCGTGATGACCGCCGAACGCGAACCGTTCGCACTGGTGTCCTCGACGCTGATGGCCGCACCCTCGCCGGAGACGGCGATCTTGTAGCCGCTCAGGGTTTGTCCGGCTGGGCAGCTCTGAGCCGGCCAGGTGACCTTGACATCGCTTCCGGGTGCGAATGGCTCAGTGCCGTCCGCCAGTGACGGAGCGGAGCTCGGAGCGCTGAGCGCCGCTGGCGCCGCCCAGACGGTGACGGTGATCGTCGTTCCGACTGCAACATTCTTACCGGTCGGGTTGACGGCGTAGACCTTGCCGGCATCGCTGCTGTTGGTCGCGGCGTTGCCTTCCTGGACGTCTGCGGTCATGCCGAGCTCGCCGAGCTTGGCGCGCGCCTCGTCGGCGGTGAGCCCGATGAAGTCGGCCTCGACGATCGCGGCCGTCGTTGGAGCCGGTGGCGTCGTCACCGTTGGTGTCGGTGTGGGGGTGCTCGAGGTGGCCGGTGGCTTCGTGGTCTTGTCCGGTGTCGGGGAACCCTGGTTCGTCAGGGCGAAGACCGCGCCGATCAGCACGATCGCGAGCAGGGCGATGAGAGCGATCAGCGGCCACGTCCACGGGCTGCGCTTCTTCTTCTCGGCCGCGACCGTGTCGGCGCGCGTCATAGACCCCGCGATGCCCTCGGTCGACGGCAGCACCGTGGTCGCAACCGTCGGAGCGCCACCCTGAGCGGGGAAGAGCATCGTCGCTGCGGTGTCTGCACCCGCTCCGCCGAGAATGGCGGGAACGGATGCCGCGGCAGCCTGGACATCGCCGCGGCGGAGCGCCGTGGCGGCCCGGGCGAGGTGCGCTGCCGACGCCGGGCGGTCCGCCGGGTTCTTGGCGATGCACGCGAAGACCAGGTTGCGCACCGGTTCGGAGATCGTGACGGGCAGCTC
>JBEVDR010000097.1:0-16211 GCA_040513215.1 Microbacteriaceae bacterium
GATGCCCCGAGCGTCGGCGCCACCCGGATCAGCGCCTCGTACAAGGTGCGCAGCGCGCGCCAGTCGGTCTGGCCGGTGCTCGCGCTGGCGCAGTGCGCCGACTGGATCGCCGCCTCCAGCTGGAACCGGCCGGGCCGCCCGACGGCCGCGGCGCGGTGCAGCCAGGCCTCTCCGCGGCGGATCAGCGCGGCATCCCACAGCGTGGTGTCTTGCTCGTCGAGCGGGATGAAGCGGCCATCGACCCGGCGCGCCTCGGCCCGCGACATGGACAGCGCGATCAGCGCGGCGAGGCCGAGCGCATCCGGCTCGTCGCCGAGCAGGTCGGCGAGGGTCGCCGCCAGATACAGAGCCTCGGCCGACATCGACTCGCGCAGCGTGATGCCCGAGACCACGAACCAGTCAATCGCGTACGCGCCGTAGATCGCCTCGAGCACGGCGGGCAGCCTGGCCGGCATCTGCGCCCGCCCGGGCACCACGAACGGGATGCGGGCGTCTCGGATGCGTTGCTTCGCACGCACGAGGCGCTGCGCCATGGTCGCCGTCGGCAGCGCGAATGCCTGAGCGATCTGCTTCGCCTCAAAGCCGAGGACCGTCTGCAGCATCAGGGGAGTGCGCGTGGCCTGGTCGATCGAGGGGTGCGCGCAGACGAACAGCAGCGCCAGCCGCCTGTCGGGGATGGCGTCGAAGTCGAGCGCCTCGATCAGACCGTTCACGCCGTCCATGCCGCCGCTCCTGCCACCACCATTAGTCGCGCCGCGCATCCCGATCTCCGCCGGTTCAAGCGGCACCGAGGTGCGGTGCGCTGCCGACTTGTACATGTCCCGCTGCCGGTTGCGCGCCACCGTGAGCAGCCAGCCCTCCGGATTCTCGGGCACGCCCGCCGTCGGCCACGCGGACAGCGCCGTGACGAATGCGTCAGAGAGGGCGTCTTCGGCCGCCGGGATGTCACCGGTCGGTGCCGCGAGCAACGCCAGCAGTCGGCCGTAGGAGGCGCGAGCCACCATCTCGGCCCGCGCCCGTGCGGTCGACGCGGCCGCGGCATCCGCCCCTTCGCCTGACGCGTCTGACGAAGCGCCCGGCCCACGATCAGTCGTGCTGACCCTCCCACTGCCCGTCGTGGAAGACGATCGCCGATGGACGCACCTCGATCACCCCGTATTCGGCCGCCGGGCACTTCTCGGCCCAGGACAGCGCGGCATCCAGGTCCGGCACGTCTATCACGAAGGTGCCGCCGAGCTGTTCCTTGCTGTCGGCGAACGGGCCATCCTGCACCTTCAGTGTGCCCTCTCGCGAGGTCACCGTGGTCGTCGTGGACGACGGCTGCAGCACATCGGCCGACAGCAGCACGCCGGAGTTGTGCAGGTCTTTGGCGTAGACGTCGAACGCCCGCTTGCCCTCGGCCATGGCCTCGGCGCCGAGCTCGGCTTCGGTCATTTCGGGATAGTGCATCAGCAGTGTGTAACGCATGGGACTTCCTTCCCTCGATTGTTACGGTAACCGCCGGTCGAGGAGACCGGCCTACCCCTATGACGATCGGCCGGCCGCCCAATCGACAGCCCGGGCATAAACCGGTGCGCATCCGCGTTGTAGCGTGTGGTTGATGTGACAACCAATGCCAGGGACGAAGGGAACGACGGATGCAGCTGGGCGGAGAATCGGACGCCACGATCGGCGTGCTCGGAGTCGGCCGCGTGGGCAGTGCTGTTGCCCGGCAGGCGCTCAAGGCCGGCTACCGCGTGAAGGTGAGCGGGTCCCGCGAGCCGGAGCACATCAGCCTGCTCGCCGAGATCGTCATCCCCGGTGCCGAGGCGGTGACCGCAGCGGATGCCGCAACCTCCGCCGATCTGGTGGTGCTGGCCGTGCCGCTGCACAAGTACCGAACCCTTCCGGTCGAGGCGCTCGCGGGCAAGATCGTGATCGATTCCATGAACTACTGGGCCCCCGTCGACGGCGTGATCGCCGAGTTCGAGGGCCGCTCCAGCAGCGAGCTGGTACAGGAATTCCTGCCGACTTCGCGCATCGTGAAGACCCTCGGTCACATCGGCTACCACGAGCTCGCATCCGACGACCAGCCGGCCGCCGCCCCTGGCCGCCGCGCCCTCGGCATCGCCGGCGACGATGACGAGGCCAAGCAGGTCGTCGCCGAGTTCATCGACAGCCTCGGTTACGACGTGGTGGATGCCGGTAGCCTACGCATGGGCGAGCACTTCCAGCCCGGCACCCCGATCTTCAGCGGGCGGCACAGCGCCGCCGACATCCGCAGCATCCTCGATGAGGCGACCGGCGCGAGCGTGCCGGCGGCCGGTTTGACCGCCGCCGACTAGTCGCCACGCGACCTTAGACTGGAGCGACGGCGCACCGCCCGCACCACTCGAGAGGTTCCATGCGACTCCTGCTGATCCGTCACGGTCAAACCCCGTCCAACGTCCTCGGCGCTCTCGACACGCTCGTGCCCGGCCCGGGCCTCACCAAACTCGGCACCCAGCAGGCCGCCGCGGTTCCCGACGCGCTCGCTGACGAGAACATCGGTGCCATCTTCGCGTCGGTGCAGCATCGCGCCCAGCTCACCGCCGCGCCTCTGGCCGCGGCACGCGGACTCGAGGTGGTCGTGCGCGACGGGCTGCGCGAGATCAGCGCCGGAGACCTCGAAATGAACACCGACTGGGAGTCGGTGAACATTTACCACCGGGTGTCGTTCGGCTGGCCGGCGGGGAAACTCGACCTCCGGATTCCGGGTGGCGAGAACGGCATCGAGGTGCTCGGGCGCTTCGATCAGGTCGTGTTTGAGGCGCTGGAGCTTGGGCACGACACCGTGGCGTTCGTGGCGCACGGGCAGATCATCCGCACCTGGGCGGCGGCGCGCGCCGAGAACATCGACGTGGAGTTCGCCGCACGCCATAGTCTGCACAACACCGGGATCGTGGTGGTTGAGGGGCATCCGGATGTCGGCTGGATCGCCCACACCTGGAACGGAGTCGCCGTCGGCGGCCCCACGGTCGACGAACCGACCAGCGCCACCGGTCCTGGCGGCGAGCCGACCTGACTCAGCACTACCGCGGGGAGCTCGGAAACTCCTCCCTCTCGGCATCCCGACGCGCATTTTCCTTCCTCAACGCGGGAGACGTCGCAGGCAGGGAGGACGTTTTCGCCAATCAACGCGAAACGAAGGAGATTTTTGGCGGCGAATTGCGGTTCTTCCTTCGTGGCTGCGGCGCAACTTCGCGTTGTGTGGCCGCGAGGCTCCTAGAACCGCTCTCGGTTTCCTTCGTCTGTGAATATAAATCGAGAATGGCTACCGGCACATCTCGCGGATGCCGCAAACAATTCCCGCGAAGTTCATCAGTCGACCGAAACCCCGTGTATCTGCGCGATTTTTGGGCGATTGCCGCTTAAGGTTGCCTGCGTGTGGCGTGCCGAAAGAGTGACTGACGAGACGGTAGAGCAGCTGGCCTCCGCGGACGACAGCGTGCAAGGCAGCACCGCGCCCGAGGGTGCGGTGCCACACAGTGCTGCGCCCGACACTGCTGCCCCGAACGCGGATGCCCCAACCAGCGCCGCCCCTGATTCGGCGGTGCCTAGCAGTGCGGCACCCGACAGTGCCCTCCGCAACAGCCCTGCACCCAACCCGGCCGACCGGGTTCCCGACGCTGAAGCTCCCGGCACCGCAGTTCCCGTCAGGCGCGCCGGCCTCACCCAGAGCACCGTAAACACCCGACCGCGCAGTGCCGCGGCCACCGATCGGCCAAGCTTGATCGAACCACGAACCGAGGCGGACAAGCTGTCTAACGACACAACCGAAACCGAGCCGGCGACCAGCTGGCGTCAGGAACTGGCATCCATCGGCGGACGCTCGCCGCTGCTGCACTTCGCCGACACCCCGCACACACGCATCGAGTTGAGCGTGACGCATCCCGGCGGCCTTGCCCAGTTCATCACCGGCAAGACCACGCCGCTGTCGAGCCTGATCCGCGACGATCTCGCGCTGCGTGCTGCGAAGAGCGCAGCCGGGCAGATCGCCGCGAAGGGTCTCGAGCTTTCCACGGCCCGCGGAATCGATTCGATTCACCTGGGCATCGGCATCGCCGAATGGACTCACGACGGTATTGAGTACCGCGCTCCGGTGCTGCTGAGGCCGCTCGCCATCCGCCGCCATGGTCGTGATTTCGAAATCAAGCTGCGCGGCGACGCGTTCCTCAACCCGGAATTCGGCCGGGCGATGAAGGAACAGTTCCAGATCACCCTGGATGCCGAGGCCTTCGTGCGCCTCACGGACGACGACGGCGCCTTCAAACCGAACCCGGTCATCGACCGGCTGCGCGGGCTCACCAGCCACCTGGAATGGTTCAATGTTCAGCCGCGCCTGGTGGTGTCGTCGTTCGCGGATGTCGCCTCTGGACTGACCGCGGATGCCGCCAACTGCGAGCATCCCGTGCTCGACGCCCTTGCCGGCAACGCCACCGCCAAGTGGACCGTGCAGGAGGGACACAGCGAGATCGAGGCGCTCGGCGCCGACGTGCGCGAACCGTCCACCGACGTGCTGCTGCTGGATGCCGATGCGGAGCAGGAGCAGGTGGTGGCCGAGATCGCCGCCGGCAACTCCGTGGTCGTAAAGACGCTGCCCGGCACCGGCGGCACGCAGACCATCGTCAACGCGCTCGGCGCGCTGATCGGCCAGAACAAACGGGTGCTCGTCGTCAGCCCCCGCCGCGCCACCCTGCGTGGCATCGCGCAGCGCTTCGGCGATGTCGGCCTGCCCGGGCTCGCGGTCGCCCCGCGCACCCTGCGCCGCGACATCATCCGCTCCATCTCCCGCAACGAGAAGGCGAAGGCCGCCGACCTGGCCGAGGTCGACGACGCCCTGGTGCGCCTGCGCACCGTGCTGCTCGACTACCGGCAGGCGCTGGCCCGACCGGATTCCGTGCTCGGCATCAGCGTGCTCGACTGCGTCACCGAACTCAGCCGGCTCGCCCTGCTGCCGACCCCGCCGTCGACCACGGCGCGGCTGTCGCGCGCGTCGGTGGAGCGCCTCGCGCACGACCGGCACCGCGTCGCCGACACCATGGTGCAGGCGGCATCCCTCGGCGAATTCCGCTACGGACCCGGCGACTCACCCTGGTACGGCGCCCAGTTCGCCAGCGGCGAGGAAGCCGGCCGGGCACACGCTCTGGCCAAGCAGCTGAAGAACGAAACCTTGCCGCGCCTGCTGGTGCGCGCGGGAGAGCTGATCGGCTCCACCCGGCTGCGCCCGTTCGAGTCGGTGCACGAGCTCGGCATCTACCTGCGGCTGCTCACCGACCTGCGCGACACCCTCGACAAGTTCCTGCCCGTGGTGTTCGACCGCTCGATCAGCGAGCTGATCGCCGCCACCGCGCCCCGCCGTGAGGCACCCGAGATGTCGTCGGGCAACCGGCGCCGGCTGAAGAAGCTCGCCAAGGAATACGTGCGCCCCGGCGTGCACGTGAACGACCTGCACGACGCCCTGTCGCGCATCCAGCAGCAGCGAATCCTCTGGCAGCGGTTCGTCGCCAGCGGTGTCACCCCCGAGGTGCCGGTGGGCATCGCCGACGTGCAGGTGGCCTACCAGCAGGTGACGCAGGATCTGTCACTGCTCGACGGACCGCTCGGCTACGTCGCCCGCGAGCAGCAGCTCGCCTTCCTGCCGATCGACACCCTCACCCAGCGGATCAACGCGCTCGCCGCCGAATCCGACGTGCTGAGCAACCTGCAGGAGCGCACCGCGCTCATGGCGACCCTGCGCGACCTGGAACTCGACCCGCTGATCAACGACCTGGCGGCGCGGCACCTGCCCGACTCGCAGGTCGGTGCCGAGCTGGAACTGGCCTGGTGGCAGTCCGCCCTGGAATCGCTGCTCGAGGCCGACCGTGCCCTGCTCGGCGCGAACACGCCCGTGCTCGACCGGCTCGAAGCCGACTTCCGCCTGGTCGACGAAGCCCACGCCGCCGGCAGCGCCCAGCTGCTGGGCTGGCAGGTGGCCGAGAACTGGAAGCTCGGCATCGCCGACTGGCCAGACGAAGCCAGCCAGCTGCGCAAGACGCTGCGCCGCGGGAGCCTCAGCGCGTTCGACCTGCAGACCAGCGCCCCGCACCTGTCTCGCGCGGTCGCCCCGGTGTGGCTGGCCTCACCGTACGAGGTGCACGAGATCGCGGACACCATGCCGTTCGACACGGTTGTCATCGTCGACGCTGGCGCCACCACGGTCGCCGAGAACGTCGGCGCCATCCGTCGCGCCCGCCAGGTGGTCGCCTTCGGTGACCCGGTGACGCAGACCCCGACGCCGTTCACCATTGCGATCGATGACACCGAGACGGATGCCGCGGCATCCGCCCCCCGTCACGACGACAACCGCCACGACGACTCGGCACTGGCGAAGCTCGGCGAACTGCTGCCGACCCTGTCGCTCACCCGCAGCTACCGGGCCGGCGGCGAAGACCTCGCCGAACTGGTGAACCGTCGCTTCTACGGTGGACGCATCCAGTCGCTGCCCTGGGCCGGCAGCTTCCTCGGGCACGGCAGCCTCACCCTCGACTACATCGAGGACGGCACCGGCATGCCGAACCCCGACGACGGGTCGGTGGAGAGCGTCGACGCCGAGGTGCAGCGCGTGGTGGAGCTCGTGCTCGCCCATGCGTCGACCCGCCCGCAGGAATCGCTGATGGTGCTCACGGCCAGCGCGAAGCATGCGGTGCGTGTGCAGCAGGCGGTGCTCACTGCGGTGGCCGCGCGTCCCGACATCAGCGAGATCATCATCGGCGACCGGCCGGAGCCGTTTGCCGTGCTCACCCTCGAGCAGGCCGTGGCGCAGAGCCGCGACCGGGTGATCTTCTCCATCGGCTACGGTCGCACCCCGCACGGGCGGGTGCTCAGCGACTTCGGCGCCCTCGGCGAACCCGGGGGAGAGCGCCTGCTCGCCGTTGGTATGACCCGCGCCCGCCGCCACCTCAAGATCGTCACCTGCTTCCGGGCCGAGGACATCGAAGAGGGCCGGATGAACCACGGCGCCGTCGCCCTCGCCGAGATCCTTACCGAGATTAGCGCCCGCGCCGCCGAAGATCCGCTGCCGGATGACAGCGACCCGATGCTGGTCGACCTGGCGCGACGCCTGGAGAAGCGCGGCCTGGTCGTGGCACTCGGGCACCGCAACAAGCTCGGCCTCGTCGCGGCGCACGGTGGGGCCTGCATCGCGATCGACACCGACTCGGTGCTGCAGCGTTCCAGCCTGCGCGAGTCGCTGCGGCTGCGCCCCGAGATGCTGCGCCGTCTCGGCTGGCACTACCTGCGGGTGCACTCGTTCGAATTGTTCAGCGACCCCGACGCCGTGGCCGACAAGGTCTGCGCCATCATCGGAGCCCCGCAGGGCCCGATCACCGAGCCGATCGGGGTGGTCGGTGCGTGAGCGCGGACGACCAGTCCAAGCCTGACCCGCGCGCGACGGATCCCGCTGCACCCGAGGCAGCGGGAGCCGCCGCGCGCCGCAAACGCCGCCGCGTGACTACAGAACCGCCGCCCGGATCAGACCCGAACCCGACATCCGAACCCCCGCGTCACAACGAGCACGAGAACGACGACCGTCTGAAGCAGGACAAGCCTCCGCACTGGGGCTGATCAGCCCCGGCCCGGCTGTGCACCCCGGGTCGCCGCGGCGGCGAGTGCGCAGAACGGCAGCAATCCGTCGCGGCACGCCGCGCGTAGCCGGTTGCTCGCGGCGTGTCGTCGCGGAACGCTGCCGTTCTGCGCGGCTGGGCGCTCGGGAAGGCGGCCTCCACGGAGAAGTACGGGTAGAGGGCTACTCGCCTGCGCGGCCCGCGCTGGGCGCGGGTTCCACCAGCTCGGCGTGACGGCCACGGTCGGTCTGCACCTGGGCCAGGATGTCGCGGATCTCCGCGAGCAACTCCAACTCGGTGGGCGCGGTCTCCTCGACCGGCGCACCGGTCTGGGCCGCCCGGCGAGCCGCGGCGTGCTCCCGGAACTTGTTCATCGGGAAGACAAAGACGAAGTACACCACGAGCGCGACCAGCAGGAACTGGATGACAGCGGCCAGCACGGCACCGAATCCAAGTGCGGCGTCAGTGCCGGGAATCGTCACGATGCCGGCGTTGGCCAGGCTGTCGGCGTTGAACAACGCCCCGATCAGCGGGTTGAAGATCGATGCCACCAGCGCGTTGACGATTGCCGTGAACGCAGTACCGATGACGACAGCGACCGCCAGGTCGATGACGTTGCCACGCGTGATGAAGTCTCTGAATCCCTTGAGCACTGTGTCTCCCTTGGTTTCGGGCGCCATCGCTGGGCGCGCGTCAGCCAGCAGCGGAAGAGCTGCCGGAAGATGAGCCAGACGAAGAAGACGACGACGAAGACGAAGAAGACGACGACGAGGAAGAGGACGACGACGCGGATGCCGCGGCCGGTGCCGCCGATGAGCCGCCGGTCGACCCAGCTCCAGACGACCCAGCTCCAGACGACTCCGAAGACCCGGTCTTACGGCTGTCCGTGCGGTAGAAGCCGGAGCCGTTGAAGGTCACACCCACCGAGGAGAACAGCTTGCGCAGCTTGCCGCTGCAGCTCGGGCACACGGTGAGCGAGTCATCCGTGAACGCCTGATGGATGTCGAACGAGTTCGAGCACTCGGTGCAGCGGTAAGAGTAGGTGGGCATGATCAATCCTTAAACGAAACTATTCCTGACGGAGTCACTGCTCCGTCGACTCGTTGGTCATGCACTTCGCTGGGCACTTCGTCGACGAGTTCACTGTCGAAGATGACAGCATAAACCGGTGGGCATTTCTCCATCGAACCCAACGTTTTGTCGAAGTATCCCATTCCCCAGCCCATGCGCATGCCGGAACGGTCGACGGATGCCGCGGGCACGACGATCAGGTCCACCTCATTGATCGCGATCGGGCCAAGCACCTCACTGGTGGGCGTCGGCATCCCGAACAGGTCGTCCTCTTCGTCGCCGCCGTCGTAGGGCGCCCAGTCCAGCAGGCCGTCCTCGCGGGACACCGGCAGCAGCACGCGGATGTCGCGGTCGCACGCCCACCGCACGAATTCCCGCGTGCTCGGCTCGTACTGGGTCGACAAGTAGGCGGAGATCGAGCGGGCTCCGCTGCGCTCAACGAGCCCGATCAGATTGCGCGTCAGCGCGGCATCCGCCTTCTCCCGATCATGAGCCGTCATGATGCGCCGGCGCTCTCGCAACTCGGCCCGCAGGGCGCGCTTTTCGTCAATCGCGTCGTGGGACATAGTTGAAGTGTATTTGGATGCGACCGATAGCCTTAGTGACATGCTCTTCCAGATCTCAAAAGCCGTTATACCTGCCGCCGGACTGGGAACACGATTCCTGCCGGCCACCAAGGCGATGCCCAAGGAGATGCTGCCGGTTGTCGACAAGCCGGCCATCCAGTACGTGGTGGAGGAGGCCGTGGCGGCCGGCCTGACCGATGTGCTGATGATCACCGGGCGCAACAAGAACGCCCTGGAGAACCACTTCGACCGCAACGGCGAGCTCGAGGCGACCCTCACCCGCAAGGGCGACACCGACAAGCTCGACAAGGTCAACTTCTCCACCAACCTCGCCGATATGCACTACGTGCGCCAGGGTGACCCGCTGGGTCTCGGCCACGCGGTGCTGCGCGCCAAGATGCACGTGGGACGCGAGCCGTTCGCCGTGCTGCTCGGTGACGACATCATCGACGAGCGCGACGTGCTGCTCAGTCGGATGATTGAGGTGCAGGGGCAGCGCAACGCGTCCGTCGTCGCACTGCTTGAGGTCGACCCGTCGCAGGCCCACCTGTACGGCGTCGCCACGGTCGAGGCGACCGATGAAGACGACGTGGTGCGAATCACTGGACTCGTCGAGAAGCCCGCACCGGGCACCGCGCCCTCAAACCTCGCCGTGATCGGACGCTACGTGCTGAAGCCCGAGGTGTTCGACGTGCTGGAGAAGACCGAGCCGGGCAAGGGCGGCGAGATCCAGCTGACTGACGCGCTCGAGGCGATGGCCACCGCGCCGGACTGGACCGGCGGCGTCTACGGTGTGGTGTTCCGCGGCCGACGCTACGACACCGGTGATCGCCTGGACTACATCAAGGCGATCATCCAGCTGGCGGTGGATCGCGAGGACCTCGGCGTCGAACTGACGCCGTGGCTGAAGGACTTCGCCGCAAACCTCGACTGAGGTCTCACCGGCACCGAAAACCAGCTAGAACTAAATCATGTCAGCGCCCTCACCAACTCTCCGCAACGGTCGCGTCAGCATCCGGCCGATCAAGCTGAGGGATGCGCGCGTACTGGAGACCGAGCTCGCCGCCAACCGCACCTGGTTGCGGCGCTGGGAGGCCACCAACCCGACCGGTTCGATCAGCTTTGACACACGGTCGAGCATCCGCTCCCTGCTGGCGAACTCACGCGCCGGGTCCGGTGTGCCATTCGCGGTGGAATACGACGGCGAGTTCGCCGGGCAGCTGAACGTGTCCTCGATCAGCTACGGGTCGCTGTCGAGCGCCACGATCGGCTACTGGGTGTCGGAACGTTTCGCCGGCCTGAACATCACGCCGACCGCCGTGGCGCTCGCCACCGACTTCTGCTTTTTCTCGCTTGGCCTGCACCGCATGGAGATCTGCATCCGGCCCGAGAACCAGGCGAGCCTTCGCGTGGTCGAGAAGCTCGGCTTCCGCTACGAGGGGCTGCGCCGCCGCTACATCCACATCGACGGCGACTGGCGCGACCATTTCTGCTTCGCGCTGACGGTTGACGAGCTTCCGCAGGGCGTGCTGAGGCGGTGGATCGATGGCCGGGTTCCCGCTGAGGCGGGCACGGTGCCAGCCGCAGACCGGGCGCTCGCGCAGTCGCCGCTCCGGCTAGGTGGCTGAGGTTCGCGGCTGAGGTTTGTCTGAGGTTCTCCCGACTCATCGATTTCGGTTGCCACACGCCCCACACTCTGGGCGTTTCGGCCCCCAACTTGGGGTGTGGCACACCGGAATCGCCGCGCGCCGCGCACAAAGCTTTGGTCGCGACTCTGTAGCGTAGTGACATGGAGTTCTCGGGGGCGGGTACCGCAATCATGCTGGCGGTTGCAGCGGTGCTGTGGCTGGTGTACCTGCTGCCCGCCTGGGCCAAGCGCCGCGAGTACCTCGCCACCGAGCGCAATGCCGTGCGCCTGCAGCAGACGCTGCGCGTGATGGCCGAGACCGCCGAGGTTCCCACTGCTGTTCGCGCCGAGTCCACCGCCCGTGAGGTCGCCGTCCAGCAGCGAATCCTCAAGCAGGAGGCGCAGCGCGCCGAGGCCGTCGCCCGCGCTCGTGAGGCCGCGGCCGCTCGCGCCGCGCAGCGCCGTCTGGTCGAGACCCAGCCGGAGATCGCCGCGGTGGTCACTGCCACCGATGCCGCCCGCCGGTTGCGCCGAACCCGCGCCGCGACATCCGTTGTCCTGCTCACCGCGGTCATCGCCGGCGTGGCGCAGCTGGCGCTGATGGCCACCACCGGTGTCGTCGCCGGCGCCTGGGGTGTGCTGATTGCCAGCGTTGCCGTGGGCAGCACCGCGGTGTGGATGCTCGGACGCCTCGCTCGGGTCGGTCGGGCCCGGATGTCGCGTGCTGCCGCTACCCCGGCCGCTCGGCAGAACGCCGCCCCGGTGCGTACCGCGCCGCAGCCGCAGCAGGTTATCCGCGAGTGGACGCCGGTTCCGGTTCCGAAGCCGCTGTACTTGTCGAAGCCCGAGGTGCAGAAGCCGGTGATGGTCGAGGTCGACCTGATCGCCGAACTGCGCCGTGCCGAGGAAGAGCGCCAGGCGGCGATCGCCGCCGCACACGCCGAGCCTGAGGTCGTGCCGATCAACGCCCAGGTGCAGAGCCGCTTCGCGCGGATGGGCATCATCGAGCCAGAGGCCACGCAGGCACCCGACCTCGACGCGGTGCTGCGCCGCCGTCGTCGCGCGTAGTAGCCCTCTTCGCCGCCGCCTCCGCTCGCTGGTTTCGTGACCGCGGGGCTCGCAAGCTCGCACCGCGCCTCAACCAGCGGAGCCTTCGCTGGGTGAGGCGCGCGCGAAGTCGCACGCGTCTCGAAACCCTCCCGCGGGGTGATAACCTAACTAGGCAGTTTGGGCCCATGGCGCAGTTGGTAGCGCGCCTCGTTCGCATCGAGGAGGTCAGGGGTTCGAATCCCCTTGGGTCCACAACTGACAGCCCCGGCCACTAGGCCGGGGCTGTCTTCGTTCCGGCTCAGTGCTCGCTCTTCGGCACCACCGTGAGCACGCGCTGGATGAACAAATAGAACTCCTCCATGAAGTTGCGCAAGAAGTCCGCGGTGCCGTCGTTCGTCACCTCACCGTCGGCAGTGATTAGCCCGGGTGTCACCTGGATGTAGGCCTCCGGCGCGTTCATCTGCGGAGAGTTGCAGAACGACAGAACGCTCTTCAGGTTCTGCTGAGCGACCGCGGTGCCCAGATGTCCCGGCGACGCACCGATCACAGCGGACGGCTTGCGGTTGAACGAGTTCTGACCCCACGGCCTGCTCGCCCAGTCGATGGCGTTCTTCAACGCGCCCGGAATCGACCGGTTGTACTCCGGGGTGATGAACAGCACCGCATCGGACTCGACGATCTGCCGCTTGAACTCGCGCGCTTCCGGCGGAAAGTCGTTGTCGTAGTCGTAGCTGTACAGCGGCAGATTGCCGATGGGGATCTCGTTCATCTGCAGGTCGTCCGGTGCCAGCCGGACCAGTGCCTTCGACAGGGTGCGGTTGATCGAACCCTGGGCGAGGCTGCCGATGAAATAGCCGACCTTATACGGAGGTTCGTGTTCGATGATCGTTGCCATTTGCGCTTCCTTCTTTCGGTATCGGAACGGAAAAGCGACTTCATCAGCTTCACCCCCGCCTCGCGCCGTGTCACTACCTCAGCGCTGATTCCCCGGCAGCTTTGCGGGAACGCCCGCCGCACGCGCGCCGCCCGGCTGCCTTCCGGGTGTGCAACTCGCGGGTGTACCGTCGCAAGCGTCGATGCAAGGCCGTGCCAGCGGGAATTGCTCTGCGGGGGCGCGGAATCCGGAGAAGGAGCGGTACATGCGTGCAGTCCAGTTCACCGAGTGGCAGACATTTCCCACCATCGAGGAGGTCGAGCGACCCACGCCCGGTCCCGGCGAGGTACTGCTGAAGATCGCCGGCGCCGGCGCGTGCCATTCGGATGTCGCGATCTACAAGGACTTCGCGAAGGAGACACCCGGCGCGATCCCGCCCGGATTCACCCTGGGTCACGAGAACTCCGGCTGGATCGAGGAGATCGGGCCAGGCGTGCACGGGTTCACCGTCGGCGACGCCTACCTGGTCTACGGGCCGATCGGCTGCCAGCACTGCCGGGCGTGTTCACGCGGCCAGGACACCTACTGCGAGAACGCCGCGACGATGCCCTACCTCGCTGTCGGCCTGGGCCGTGACGGCGGAATGGCCGAGTACATGACCGTGCCGGCGCGCAACCTGATCCCGCTCGGCGACGCCGACCCCATCGATGCCGCACCGTTGGCGGATGCCGCACTCACCCCATATCACGCGATCAAGAACTCCCTGCCGAACCTGGCCGGTGGTGGCAAATTCGCTCTGGTGATCGGTCTCGGCGGTCTCGGCCAGATCGCCGTGCAGATTCTCACCGCCCTCACCGGCGCCACGGTCATCGCGACCGACATGAAGGAAGACGCCATGCTCCGCGCCGCGGCGAGCGGCGCCATGACCGTGCCGGGCGGCGAGAACCAGGTCGCCGCCATCCGCGAGCTGACGGGCGGCCGAGGAGTCGACGCGGCCTTCGACTTCGTCGGCGTCGCGCCCACCATCAAGACCGCGCAGGCCTCGATGGCGCAGCAGGGCCGTCTCACCGTGGTGGGTATCGCCGGTGGCACGACCGACTGGTCGTTCTTCACGACGCCCTACGAGTCGACGCTGACGAACACCTACTGGGGCACCATCGAAGACCTCTACGAGGTGGTGGACATGTACCGCGCCGGGCAGATTCGGCCCGATGTGGAGCGCTACTCGATGGATGACGCGCTTGAGGCGTACCGCAAGCTCGAGTCCGGGCAGCTCTCGGGCCGTGCCGTGGTGATGCCGAACGGAGCCGCCTGACCCGCGCCGAAACTACGCGAACCGTTCGATAGCTCGTCGAAAGCGACGGTTTGCGTAGTCTCACGCGCTTGACGGCGGCGTGCCGGCATCCGATCGCGCCTTCACCGGATTGCGGATGCCGATGAACGACACGATGCCGCCCAGGGCGAACAGCGCCGCGGTGGTGGTCATCGCGCGCTGGAAGCCCGCGGGGTCGAGCCCGGTGATGGTGATCACACCGAGGAAGGCGATCGCGATCAGACCGGCGACGCGGGCCACCGCGTTGTTGATCGCCGAGCCGATGCCCGACTGGCTCGGGTCGATCGAGCCGAGGATCGCCGAGGTCAGCGGCGCCACGGTGATCGCCAGGCCCAGCCCGAACAGCACCACCCCGGGCAGCACCTGGGTGAGGTAGTTCACGTCCGGAGTGACGGTCAGCAGCACGACGAAGCCGACCGCCATCACCAGGGGTCCCAGGGTCATGAACAGGCGCGGGCCGTACTTGCCGCCCAGCCCGCCGATGTACGACGAGAGCAGGATCAGGATGATCTCGACCGGCATGATCGCCAGACCCGCGATGGTGGCCGGGTACCCGCCAGCCTCCTGCAGGAACACCATGAGCGAGAAGTTGCCGAGCGAGATCCCCGCGTAGATGAACGTCGTGGCGACGTTGCCCCAGCTGAAGTTGCGCACGTGGAACAGGCTGAGCGGCATCATCGGGTCTTTGATGGTGTGCTGGCGCCACAGGAACGCGGCGAACGAGAGGATGCCGACGGCCATCGGCACCCAGATCACCGGGCTCTGCCAACCGAAGTTTCCCTGCTCGATCAGCGCGAACACCGGGGCACCGATGCCGATCGTGGCGAGCACCGCGCCGAGGAAGTCGATGCGCACCCCCTCCTTGCGCACGTCCTTCTGACCCAGCCGCACCAGCAGCCATAGCGTGATCGCGATCGGCACCACGTTGATCGCGAACACCAGCCGCCACGACAGCAGGTCGACGAACACGCCGCCCACCAGCGGACCGGCGATGAACGCGGCGCTGGTCCACGCGGTCCAGACCCCGATCGCCTTGGCCTGCGCAGTGTCGCGGAAGTTCGACATGATCATCGCCAGCGAACTCGGTACCAGCATGGCGCCGGCGATGCCCTGCAGGGCGCGGGCGACAATCAGGAACTCCGGAGTGGGGGCGATGGCGCAGAGAACGGATGCCGCGCCGAAGCCGATAAGCCCCCAGCGGATCACCGCGATCCTCCCGTACAGGTCGGACAGCGACCCGGCCACGAGGATCAGGCCGCCAAGGGTGATCAGGTAGGCGTCAACGACCCACTGCTGGGTGGCGAGCCCGCCACCCAGGTCGTCCTTGATGGCGGGCAGCGCGACCGTGACCACCGAGCCGTCGAGGAACGCGACGAATGAGGCGAGGATCGCGATGGTGAGAACGAGTCGTTGCTCCCGGGTCATGAGCACATTCTCCACCCGTTGCCGGCCCCTACGGCGTCGGGTTCAGCGCGTCGTAGGTGCGGAAGCGCGGGTTCAGCCGCATCAGCAGCGCGATCAGCGCCACGATCAGCGCCCCGCCGAGCACCGGGGCGAACCACAGCGCGGCGAAGGCCGCCATCACCCCGACGTAAAAGTCACCCAGACGCGGTCCACCGGTGACCACGACCGTGAAGATGCCCTGCAGCCGGCCGCGCATGTTGTCGGGTACCGCCGTCTGCATCATCGTGGTGCGGAAGATCGAGCTGATGTTGTCGGCGGCGCCACTTCCCGCCAGCAGCAGACAGGCAACGATGAGGGCCGGCAGGTTGGCGGCATCCATCGACTCGGTGATCGGATGAATCCAGCCGGTGTTCGCGACCGCGAGCACCACCCCGAAGCCGAAGATGCACGCCCCGTAGGCGGCGATGGCCCACCCGATGGCGCGACCGTGCCAGCGCACCTGACCGACCCGGCCCGAAAACAGGCTGCTTGCCATCGTGCCGAGCGCCCCCGACGCGGTCAGCAGCCCGACCGCGACAGGCCCTCCGCCGATGATCAGCGCCCCGACGGCGGGGAACAGTGCGTGCGGGCGGCCGAAAGTCATCGCGATGATGTCGACGATGAA
>JBEVDR010000098.1:0-4509 GCA_040513215.1 Microbacteriaceae bacterium
TCGTGCACGGTGACCCAACTCGACGAGGGCGCACGGTCGGTGGCGACCCGGTTCGCCGGATGGTCGTGATCGGCGTAGCCGAGCGAGACGCCGCACACGATCACCTGATCGGACTTGATATTGAGTTGCTCCCGCACCTCGGGGAAGAAATCGATCCACGACGCCTGCGGGCAGGTGTCCAGTCCTTCGCTGCGCGCGCCGAGCATGAGGGCTTGGAGGAACATCCCGGCGTCCACGAGGGCCCCGTCGCGGGCGTTACGACTCACCGTCAAGAAGAGTCCGACCGGCGCGCCGAAGAACTCGTAGTTACGCCGGTGGTGCACGAGCCGAGCCGGCGTATCGTCCGGTGCTATTCCGAGGGCGCTTCGATAGAGCAGGTCGCCGAACGCGCCCCGGCGGCCCTTGTACGGCTCGATCCAGTCGCCGGGCGCCGGCTGGTAGTCGTACTCGCGGCGCTCCACCCGCCGTCCGGCGTCATGGGCGGCGAGCACCGCAAGGGTCAGAGCCGTCTTCGCCTCGCCCGTGACGACGTGCACCTCCCAGGGCTGCGAGTTGGAATTGCTTGCTGACCGGGCGGCCAGCTCCAGCAGTCGCGCCACGGCGGCCGACGGGACCGGGGTGGGAAGGTAGGCGCGGATGCTGCGGCGGCTGAGCACGGCCTGGCTCACGGTGAGCGTCGCCGGCTGATCGGCAGCCGGCTGAGCGGAGGTGGCCCCCGCGAGTGCAGGTCCGGAGCGGTGGCCTGCGGACAGACTATTCTGCATCGGGAACAATGTCGTAGGAGATGCGTCCGGCCGGCAGGAAGAACAGTGCGATCAACGCGCCACCCTCCACTTCGGGATAGTGGTGACTACCCGGTCCCATCGCGGTCCAACCCGCGCCGGAGAATCCCTTTGACCCGGCCAACCGCGCGGTGGGGTCCAGCGGAACGACGAGATTGAGCTCACCGTACGGGTGCTGGTGATACTGCCCACGAAAGTTGGACTGACTGTTCATGTACACGGCCGTGATGCTGAAGTAGTACAGCGCCCCGGTCGGATCCGCGATTCGGCTGCGACGATAATTGGGGCCGTCGACCTCGATGTTCGCGGCCCAACCGTCCGCGACACCGTCTGTGATCATCGCCGCGAGGTCGTCATACACCGGTGTCCCCGGTCCATGGTGCTCGTTGAGCCAGGCCTCCAGTTCGCCCCCGCTCGTGCGATTCTTCACCTGCTCGAGAAAGGGAATGCTGCGCTCGATGAGGTCTTGGCTGGTGGTCATGATGTGCCTTTCGGTAGCCCCGAGTCAGGGGATGCGGTCTGTCCTGCGATCGTCAGTACAGTTACAGTGAATAGCCGTAACGTAACGGGCGCCTACATCGTCCGTGTCAGTTGTGTTACATTTTCTGTTCGTAACGGATCTGGGAGGCGGCTTGGCATGAACGACCACGATCAGGTCGGCGAGACCGACCACTGGCCGGCGGCAGCCAAGGGCGGTCGGCCGCGAGACGCGGGGCTGGATGAGGCGATCATCCTCGCCACCCGCCGCCGTCTCGTGGTCGACGGCTACTCCAAAATGACGCTCGGTGACATCGCCTCCGACGCCGGAGTGACCAGGCCCACGCTGTACCGCCGGTGGCCTGGCAAGTTCGAGCTCGTGGTGGACGCCCTCGACTACGGGTTCCGTGCCCAGCGGGACACATATCCGAACCTGTCCCTGGGTGAGCTTCCCGCCCTCGACGCTCTCACCGAGGCCGTGCGCCGAGTCGACCCCGCCTATTTCAACCCCGATGCCATGGTGCTGATGGGCAATTTCATGGGTGAGGCCCTGCGCACCCCCCAGTTGCTGGAGATCCTGCGCGAGCATGCCGTGGAGCCCCGGCTGGCGCTGGTCGAACGGGTGCTCATCGACCTGCAGGCGCGTGGCCACGTGCGGCACGACATCGACATCCGCACGATCTCGACCCTGTGCTTCGGCAGCTACTACGCCGCCTTCCTCCGGGCCGACACCGATCGGGAGGACCTGGCCAGACGCGTCGTGGCCGCGCTGTGGCCGGGCATCCGTGCGGATGCCCGACCCTGACCATCCGGATCTGACTATCCGGACGTGACGATCAGACCGCAGCCCGGTGATGGCGCCCGAGGAGCAGCACGCTCACGCCGGCGAGGACAAGAACAGCCCCGATCACCAGGAACACCACCGACGGCGCGACTCCCGCGCCGAGCGCGACTCCGACCAGGATCGGGCCCACGATCCCGCCGACCCGACCGATGCCGAGCGCCCAGCCCACACCGGTCGACCGCAGCCGCGGCGGATAGATCAGCGAGGCGACCGCGACAATACTCATCTGCCCACCGGTCACGCACGTGCCCGACAGGAACGCCGCGACCAACAGGATCCAGGTGCTGCCGCCCAGCACCGTTCCGAGAATCGCGACGAAGACCGCTCCGAGCAGGTAGACGACTCCGAGCGTGCGGAACGGGCTGATCCGGTCCATCGACGGCCCGATCACGGTGGCGGCGATGATGCCCCCGATCGTGGTGAGGATGGTGGCGCCGATGATCACGGGCTGCGGCTGACCGAGCGATCCGACGATGCTCGGCAACCAACTCTGAATCGAATAGAACGCTGCAAGATTGGCGATGAACGCCACCCAGAGCAACAGGGTGCTCGCGATCCATCGGCGGCGCAACAACTCGACGACAAGCCCGATCGCTTTCTGCGTCTGGCTGCCGTCGTCAGGGTCTGGCGCCACGACGAGCGTCGGCGAGAGTGTCGGATCGAGCCGGCGAAGAGTCGCGCGCAACCGCTGCTGGTCGACCGACTTCGCGAGCAAGTGTCGCGGCGACTCGGGGAGGAAGCGGAGCAGGGCGATCGCCAGGACCAGCGGCAACGCGCCTCCCACAACGAACATCGCCCGCCAGCCGAACATCGGGATGACGAATCCGGAGACCAGTCCGGCCGCCACAAAGCCGAGGGCGAGCCAGCAGTAGATGAACATGACGAACGAGGACCGTCGGCGGCGAGGGGCGAATTCGCTGGTCAACGCCACCACGCTGGGGATTGCCGCACCCAGGCCCATGCCGGTGAGGAACCGGAGCACGAGCAATTCGGTCGGTCCCGGTGCGACGGAGCACAGCAGCGTCAGTGCGCCGAACACGGCTGTGGTCAAGATGATCACCCGGCGATGGCCGAATCTCGTGGCCAGGGGGGACAGGAGCAGGTAGCCGACCATGAGGCCGAAGATGGCCGAGGACAGCAGCGGTCCGAGCTGAGCGGGCGTCAGGCCCCACTCCCGGGCCAGCACCGGAGCCGCGAAGCTGATCGCCTGCGTGTCGAAGCCGTCCAGGAACATCACGAACCCGCACAGCATGAGCACGAGCAGATGAAACCGGCCGAGCGGGCGTTCGTCGATGATGGCGGACAGACGGACCGGCTCGTCGGACGCCACCGGTTTCGTGCGGGAGGGATTGTCGAGGGACATCGGCGGCTTCACTTTCTCTGGATCCGACGGCGGGCGGCCTCCACAGAGTCACGCTCGCCGATCCGCGACGACGCGGAAGTTGATTGGCACCAAGCTAAGCGGGCATTACGTTACGAGCAATAGCTGTAATACAAACGCCATAATCTTGTAACGCCCGGGGTACCGTACGGGTGGTGCCGCCGACGGCGAGCGGTCTCCTCGCCCACGGATACGGGGCCACCACACTGCGCCCGCGGCGACATCGGTGCAGCCCGAGCGGAATTCCTCGGTCCTCGGGGTCGTTGTACCGGGCAATGCCTTCTTCCAACGAGTCCCCGTCCACCACCGATTCCAACTCCACAGCGTCGACCGGTTCCGGTGCGGAGACACCCCGCACCGCCCTCGTCGCCGGCGCCAGCGGCATCGCCGGATCGGCCCTGGTCGATCTGCTCACCGAGCAGGGCTGGAGCGTCCTCGCCCTCTCCCGCACCCCCATCGCCGCCCGCGACGGCGTGATCCCGGTCAGCGCCGACCTCCGCAGTGTCGAATCGCTGCGCGCCGCCCTGGCCGGCCACCGACCCACCCACGTGTTCTTCACCGCGTGGCTGCGCCAGGACACCGAGGCCGAGAACATCACGGTGAACTCGGCCATGGTGCGTGACCTGCTCACCGCCCTGGCCGACGCCCCGGTGCGGCACGTGGCCCTGATGACCGGGCTCAAGCAGTACCTCGGCCCGTTCGAGGCCTACGGTCAGGGCGACGTGCCCGACACCCCGTTCCACGAGGATGAGCCGCGCCTGTCGGTGGAGAACTTCTACTACGCCCAGGAGGACGAGCTCTGGGCCGCCGCCCGGGCGCGCGGTTTCACCTGGTCGGTGCACCGCGCCCACACGGTGATCGGCCACGCCGTCGGCAACGCCATGAACATGGGCTCCACCCTCGCCGTCTACGCGGCCGTCTGCAAGGAACTGGGCCGGCCGTTCGTCTTCCCCGGCTCCGAGACCCAGTGGAACGGCGTCACCGACATGACCGACGCCGGCCTGCTGGCCGAGCAGATGGTCTGG
>JBEVDR010000099.1:0-3443 GCA_040513215.1 Microbacteriaceae bacterium
TCGGGCAACGGCTACCTCGTGCCGATCATCGTGCTGCTGCTCACGGGCGCGGCGATGGTCTTCGCCTGGTTCCAGCTGAACACGATGGTGCAGTCGACGATCCTCTGGATCGGCTGGCCCATCCTCGGCGCCATCACCGGAATCCAGACCTTCACCATGCTGATCAAGCTGTTCCAGCGCCAGCGCGGCTACAAGGTCTGATCCCCCCGCACGTCTGACCCGAACAGACCGTCTGACCCGAACAGACACCCGCCTGACCCGAACAGGCACCGGCCTGACCCGAACAGGCACCGGCCCTAGCAGGCTAGACGGCGTCCGGCAGCTACTCGCTGTCGGGCGCCGTCAGTCGGTATCCGACGCCGCGCACGGTCTCGATCCACCGCGGAGCGTTGACGTTCTCCGACAACTTCTTGCGCAGGTTGCCCATGTGCACCTCGATAGCCCGCTTGTCAGCCTCGCTCACCAGATAGGTCGTCACGTAGCTCTCGCCGCGCAGCAGCAGCGCGAGGTCGGGTTTTGTGCGCACCCGGCGGTTCGACTGCAGCAGGGCAGCCAGCAGGTCGAACTCGCTGCGGGTGAGTTCGAGCTCGCCGCCGCGCAACCGAACGACCCGCGTGTCGATGTTGAGCCAGAGGCCGTTGTGCTCCATCCACCCGGACTGCTCCGCCGGCGGTGGTCCGGATGCTGCGCCGGGAGGCTGGACCACCTGGAACGCGCCCTGCGGCACGGGCTCCTGCGAGATCGCGCGCGTAGGGGGAGCGCCGTACTGCGGCTGCACCGGAGCGGAAGGGAACTGGGCGGGAGGTATGTGGGCCGGCGGCATGTGCTGCACCGGCTGCTGAGGCGCCTGCTGGAGCGGAGCCTGCTGGAACGGTGCCACCTGGTATGGCTGCGGCGCGGGAGCGGCAGCCGCCGGCTGCTGGGTGGCAACAGCGGGCGCGGATGCCGCGTGGCCGGCCGGGGCCGTCGGTGCGGGCTGCGCCGCCACCTGGTTGCCGGCGACCCGCGGCCGGCGCAGCATCGCGTCGATACGCGCGCGCAGCACCCGCGGTCGGAAAGGCTTCACGAGGTAGTCGTCGGCACCCGACTCCAGACCCTGCAGGGTATCGATCTCGTCTTCGAGGGCGGTCAGCATCACGATGTACGTATTGCTGAAGGCGCGGATGCGTTTGGCCGTCTCGAAGCCGTCCATACCCGGCATATTCACGTCGAGGGTGGTGACGAGCGGGTCGAATTGACGCACCGCGGCGACCCCGTCGAGTCCGTTCGCCGTCGGGATGGCCTGAAATCCCGCCTGGGTGAGCACGTCGACCAGGAGCTGCCTGATGTCTGCGTCGTCGTCGATCACTACCGCGAACCGGGGAGCCGTTGCGCTTTCCATCTGCTGATCGTAGCAACGGAGAAGAAAAGTGTTTCGTTTTTCTGGAGTCGCGTCGCGGGTCAGTTGTGGATGAGCGCCAACGCCCCCGCGTTCCACCAGTCGCCCGCGGCCGGGCCGCCGTTGCACTCTCCGTCGCTCTCGCCGGGCGTCTTGATCCACAGGTCGGCGTCGCGGTGGGCGTCGCCGAACACGGCGGGGCGGTCACCCAGCGCGCGCCCCGCGGGATTGCACCACTCGCCGTTCGACCCGTTCCCGTTGCGGCCGGTGTCGACCACGAAGTGCGACCCGCCGGTAAGGGCACTCACCTGTTCGCCGTACGTGACCTCGTCGTCGGTGGCGTTGTAGTTGGAGACGTTGGTGGCGAAGCCGCGAACGCGGTCGATGCCGGCGCGTTCGAGCAGCGCGGCGGCCTCTGCCGCGGGATGCCAGTTGGAATGGCCGCCGTCGAGGTAGATCACGGCACCGGTGTCGGCGAACCGGCCGATCGCGTCCTGGGTGGTCGCGACGCGCGAGTCGGTATTGCCGCACTCGTCGGCGAGCGAGAGCGAGTCGGGCTCCAGGATGACCGCGCTGGCGGCCGAACCGAGACCGGAGGCGATGGCGTCGAGCCACCGCGGGTACTCGGTGGCCGTGAGGCCGCCGGCCGACTGGTTGCCGCAGTCGCGTTCGGGGATGCCGTAGACGACGAAGGCGGCGACCGTGTTCGTCGCGGCCGCGTCGGAGACGATGCCGGAGACGTAGCCTGCGATCGACGACGTCGGGTGTTCCTCGGGAACCAGCCAGATCGCCTGCGGCACCTTCGACAGCTCGAGGATCGCCGCCGCGTCGGTGCTCGACTGCGTCGGGTCGGCGGCGGCTGTGGCCGCAGACGAGTCGGGGTTCACGTAGAAGTCTCCGCTGCCGAGCGGATTGGTTGTGCCGCCGAAGAGGGGAAGGTCGGAAAGCACCGTGTTCCAGAGGTAGGAGCCCCCGGCCGCCACGACGAGTGCCGAAGCGATGACGATGGCGATGACGCCTCTGCGGTCGATGCGCCACGGGCTGCGGGCTGGATGGGCGGACTGGGCCACGGGCGGATCCTTCGGGGAATCGGGACTGGGCGGAGCTCGCGGCGGAAGGCGCTGAGACCCTGGGGCGAAGCCCCGGTTAACGATAGCCGCGCATCCGGTCGTTCAGTGAATCGGCGTCACCATCCACGGCAAAACGTAAGGCCCCCGCCATGTGGCGAGGGCCTTCCGTGTGGGCGAAGCGGCGGATTTACACCGCGGTCGGCCGACGGCGCGCGTCGGACCGGTTCACACCGAGCCAAATGAGGCGCATCACGGCGGCGGAGAACACGGCCTTGACGATGCCGAAGACGACGAACGGGTAGAGCCCGAACGCGAGGGTCTGGCCGAGGTCGAGGCCGAGCGCGAACGCCAGCCAGGCCATGCCGAAGACGAAGGTCACGGCCGTGCCGGCGAGGAAGGAGGCGATACCGCCGAAGATCTTGTGATCCCACTGGCGCTGCGCGAGCCAGCCGGTGAGCGCCGCCGAGGCGATGAAGCCGATGATGTAGCCGCCGGTAGCGCCGAACAGCGCGTCGACACCGTGCGCACCCTCGCTGTACACGGGGAGGAAGAGTCCGAGGGCGGCGTACAGCACCATCGAGAGGGCGCCACGCGTCGCGCCGAGCGCGCTGCCCACGATGAGCACCGCCACCGTCTGCCCGGTGATCGGAACCGGTTCGAGCGGAATGTACAGCTGAGCGGCGATCGCGGTAAGCCCGGCGCCCGCCGCGATCAGCACGGCATCGGTGGCGAGGCTGCGGCTGAACAGTCGGTCGGCGAGGGTCGGGCGGCCGGAGGCCAGGGTCAGTGTCGTCATGAACGCTCCTAGGGTGCTGTTCCCAGCCGAGGCTGAGCACTGTGTGCATGGGCAGAAAGCTTTACGGTCTGCTCAAGTAGACTATCTGTCTCACCCCCTACTTCTGTGTTGTCGAAACACGCCTAAACAATTGGACTTTGCCTGTGCTTGCCGTGCATGATCTCGAATTACGAGTGGGCGCAAGAGTGCTCATGGATGA
>JBEVDR010000100.1:0-11864 GCA_040513215.1 Microbacteriaceae bacterium
CCCATTCGGCTTCGTACTCGTCCGGGGTGTCGTTCGGGTTCAGGCCCTTGGCGTTCATCTGCGCGACGGCGAGGAACTCGGCGTTGCCGCCGAGCATCACGTCGGTGCCACGGCCGGCCATGTTGGTGGCGACCGTAACGGCGCCGAGGCGTCCGGCCTGGGCGACGATGGCCGCTTCTCGCGCGTGGTTCTTGGCGTTCAGCACCTCGTGCTTGACCCCGCGCTTGGCGAGCATCCGCGACAGGTACTCACTCTTTTCGACGCTGGTGGTTCCGACCAGCACCGGCTGCCCGGAGGCGTGCCGTTCGACGATGTCCTCAACCACCTGACCGAACTTGGCCTCCTCGTTCTTGTAGACGAGGTCGGGCTGGTCCTTGCGGGCCATCGGCTTGTTGGTGGGGATGGCCACCACACCGAGCTTGTAGGTCGACATGAACTCGGCGGCCTCGGTCTCGGCGGTACCGGTCATGCCGGACAGCTTCTGGTAGAGGCGGAAGTAGTTCTGCAACGTCACCGTGGCGAGCGTCTGGTTCTCGGCCTTGACCGCGACGCCCTCCTTGGCCTCGATCGCCTGGTGAATGCCCTCGTTGTAGCGGCGGCCCATCAGGATGCGGCCGGTGTGCTCGTCGACGATCAGCACCTCGCCGTTCATCACGACGTAGTCCTTGTCCTTCTTGAACAAGGCCTTGGCCTTGATCGAGTTGTTCAGGAACGAGATCAGCGGGGTGTTCGCTGATTCGTACAGGTTGTCGATGCCGAGGTAGTCCTCGACCTTCTCGATACCGGGCTCCAGCACACCGACGGTGCGCTTCTTCTCATCGACCTCGTAGTCGTCGCCCGGGGTGAGCCGGTTGACAAGGTTGGCGAATTCTGTGAACCAGCGGTTGGCCTCACCGGATGCCGGACCCGAGATGATCAGCGGGGTGCGGGCCTCGTCAATGAGGATGGAGTCGACCTCGTCGACGATGGCGAAGAAGTGGCCGCGCTGCACCATGTCGGTGGCCTGCCAGGCCATGTTGTCGCGCAGGTAGTCGAAGCCGAACTCGTTGTTGGTGCCGTAGGTGATGTCGCAGGCGTACTGCTGGCGGCGCACCTCCGGGGTCTGACCTGCCACGATGCATCCGGTGGTCATGCCCAGGGCGCGGAACACGCGACCCATCAGCTCGGACTGGTAGCTGGCCAGGTAGTCGTTGACGGTGATTACGTGCACACCGCGCGACGCGATCGCGTTCAGGTAAGCGGCGGTGGTGGCGACCAGGGTCTTGCCCTCACCGGTCTTCATCTCGGCGATGTTGCCGAGGTGCAGCGCGGCGCCACCCATCAGCTGGACGTCGAAGTGGCGTAGGCCGAGCGTGCGCTTCGAGGCCTCACGCACCGCGGCGAACGCCTCGGGCAGCAGGTCGTCGAGTGACTCACCGTTCGAGTAACGTTCACGCAACTCGACCGTTTCGTTCTTCAACTCTTCATCGGTCAACCCGGTGAAGTCGTCTTCGAGCTGGTTGATCGCCTCGGCGTAGGCCTTCAGGCGCCGAAGGGTACGGCCCTCGCCGACACGGAGGACCTTCTCTAGAACGTTTGCCACCGACTACTCCAATAGTTGTCTTGAGGGTGCGGGTGTCACGCCTCACACCGATACGACGTGCCGACCTGCGCCGGCACGTCGTTATCGGCCCGTAATCGTAGCAAGCCTATCTATCTAGTGCCTGTACGCGTGGCTCCCGCCCACAGCCTGCATATTTGTCTCATCATCGGCCAGGCTGATCACGCCGTACGCCCACCCCTTGCGGCGGTACACGACGCTCGGCCGCTCGGTCGAGCTGTCGACGAACAGGTAGAAATCGTGGCCGACCAGTTCCATGTGGTCGACGGCATCGTCGGTGCTCATCCGTGCGGCCGGGAAGACCTTCTCGCGGATCACCACGGGCGAGTAGTCGTCGTCTTCGACTGGCTCCTCGGAGTTCTGGATCGGGACGGCGCCGGTTGCCACCTTGTCGATCAGCTCCGCGTCGGCCGGGGTGAGGTCAGTTGTGCTGAATCCGCCCGCGGATGCCTCGCTCAGCGAGGTCGGGCGGTGTTGTCCCCGGTGCACCTTGCGTCTGTCTTTGGCCTGACGGATTCGTTCGAGCAGTTTGTCGAGCGCCAGATCGAAGGCTACGTACTTGTCTGAACCGCCCGATTCCGCTCGCACGAGCGGTCCGGGTCCGATCAGCATGAGTTCGACACGGTCCTCGGGGTTCGACCCGCGCGGCTCGTTATGTCTGGATACCTTGATCTCGAATGCGATCGCCCGGTTGGCGAGGTGTGACACTTTCGCGGCCTTCTCAGTCGCGTAGTCACGGAAACGATCGGTAATTCCCAGATTGCGTCCGGTGATACTGATGTCCATGGCGGCCTCCTTGCTCTCGGCGCGGTTGCCGCCTGAAGCTCAGGCGGTCGTCCCTTCTCGCGCCTTTCGCTTCACCGTAGTCGCGTTGCCCGGCAAAGTCACCGACGAGTATGTGTGAGTTCGCTGGGCGAGTTGAATCGCGGCGTGTACGCGACGGCGACAGCACCGACCACGATTCCGCCGGCGGCGCGCACCGCCCGTGCCGCCTCGACCAGGGTTGCCCCGGTGGTGAGCACGTCGTCCACGAGCAGCACACGGCGCCCGCTGAGCGGACGGCTGGCGCTCATCGAGTGCTGACGGTTGGCCTGCCGTTGGGCGACGCTGAGCGACTTCTGCCGGGCGGTGCGGTGGACCGGCACCAGCAGGCGCCGTGCCCGGTATCCGGCGCGGCGAAGCAGCACGGAAACCGGGTCGTAGCCACGGCGACGCCAGGCAGTGCGTGACGTCGGCACCGCGACAAGCTCCACGCTGCCCGGGTCAGCGGCCGAGGCGACGCCGCGGGCGATCGCGGCGGCGAGCGCCGCAGACAGCGGCCGAGCGGCATCCGTTCGGTTCTCTTCCTTGAATGACAGGATGACGCGGCGCACCGCTCCCTCGTAACGCAGCGCCGTGAACGCCGGAGTGCCATCCGGCAGGCTTCGCGCGGTCACCTGCGGGGCGAGTTCGGCAGCGCAGGCTTCGCACAGGGCGCGGTCATCACCGCCGCAGCCGGCGCAGCGCACCGGCAGCATGAGCGCGGCCGCCTCGAGCAGGGCGAAGCGAATCGTGAGCAGCATCCCCCACGGTAGGGCGTGCCCGGGGCGATCGCGCCGGCGTGCCGGTCCGGCTGGGCGGCTTCCGCGGCTGGGGACGAGCAGTGCCGGCTAGCGCCGGGTGCCGAGGAACTCCGCGTTGACAGTGGTGCTCTGCCAGCCGGTGCCGCGCGGCTGGAAGACCAGCCCGTCGCTACCGAGCACGCGCAGCCCGTCCTGACCGTTGCCGCCTTCCACCTGGCTGCCGAAGGGCAGCTGGCCGAGCGACGTGGTGAGCCCGCCGATGGCGTGCAGCGTGACGGCGTAGTCCGCGTCCGCAGCATCCAGGGTGGCGATCCTGGTGGAATCCACCCAGGTGGCGTCGACGGCGTCGGCGGCCAGCGGCAGCTCTCGTGGTGGGCCGAGCGCGGTGGGTACCCCGCCCTCGCGCACGATCGCCGCGACGAACAGCCGCGTGATGTCATCCGTCTCCAGCAGAACCGCGAGCCGGGTGCCGTCGCGGGACACCTCGATCGCGTGCAGCGCCGCGTCTGCGGGAAGTTGGGAGGCGATCGGATGCGGCGTGCCAGCGAGGTCATAGGTGGTGAGCGACGCCGCCGACGCCTCCTGCGCCGACCAGATCATTTCCTGGTCGTCGATCGCCGGCTCGACGAGCCCCGGACGGGCATCCACCAGCACCGGCAGGCTCGCCGCCGTGGCCGCGTACACCCCCGCCGGGGTGCCGACGGCGGCGTACCGTTCGGTGTGCGAGAGCGCTACCGAGGTGGCGCCGAGGCTCGCGGCCGCCGCGCTGATCCCCTCGAGCGGCACGATCTCGCCCCGCTCGTAGAAGCCGAACTCGTCGTCGCGGCTGAGCAGCGTGCGACCGTCCACTTCCGGCTGCGCGACCGGACCCGGTGGCATGATCTCGGGCACCACCACGTCGACCTGGTTGATGGAGAGGCTGAGCGAGGTGACCGACGTCACCTCATTCAGGCTGTGCTGCAGCTGCAGCTGCATCCGTTGCAGGCGCTCGTCGTCGGCCTCGCCGGCTTCGGCGCTGAGGTCGACAATCACCCGGTTCGCCTCGATGCGCACGCCGTCAGGCCCGAGCTGGGTGCCGTTCGGGAACTCGGTGACAACGCCGGGCGCCAGCCATTCGGTCGGTCCGGCGAGCAGGGCTTCGACGATGCGCCGCGCCAGCGACGGGGTCGGGAACCAGCGCAGGTCCGGAACGAGGTACGCGAAGGTGGGGTCGAAGTAGTACACGGAATACGGTTTGAAGATCTGCTCGAACGCGGAGCCGGTGAGCACCACCCCATCCGGCGCCTCGCTGATGCGCCATTGCCCGTTCTCCTGCTCGAACGAGAACTGCATGACCTGCGGACCCAGCGATTCCGACGGCAGGTACCGGCCGTGCGAGTCGACAGTGGCTGCGGGCAGCACACTGTAGGTCAGGGTGCTGGGGCTGGTCTGCGAGTAGCTGTCGGTGCCGGCTCGGCTGACCGTCACCCCGGCGTTGGGCTCCCAGGTGTCCGCGATGTCGCTGGTGAGGAACTCGCGCGCCACCTCGTAGTCACGCTGCGGTCCGGTGCCGGCGCGGATGAAACCCTGCAGGATCGCCTGCGGGTCGGCATCCTTCTCCGGCCCCTGCGGTAGCAGCACCGAGGCGGGAGTGTCCTCGTCATTCACCCGGTCGCCGGCGATGACCGGACCGGTCATGGGCACGCCCACGCAGCCGGCCAGCGCCAACACGAGAATTGACACCAGACCCGCTCGCAGGGCGGCCAGACGGTTACGACGCTTCATCGGTCCCATCCTCCCCTTCCGGCACCTCGTGCGTCGGCGGCAGGTCGAGCGGCGACGACGTCAGCTGGTGGTGCGGATGCCGCGGCAGGGTCAACCGGAAGCAGGAGCCGGCCCCCGCCTCGGACCAGACATCGAGCCAGCCCGAGTGCAGGTTGGTGTCTTCCAGCGAGATCGCCAGCCCCAGCCCGGACCCACCGGTGCTGCGCTGCCGGGACGGGTCTGCCCGCCAGAACCGGTCGAAGACCCTCGCCTTCTGGGTGTCGGACATCCCGATGCCGTAGTCGCGCACCGCGATGGCGACCGCGTTCTCGTCACTGTCCACGTACACGTCGATCGGCCCGCCCTCGCCGTGGTCGATAGCGTTGCCGAGCAGGTTCTGCAGGATGCGGCGGATGCGGCGGGAGTCGACGTCGGCTTCGAAATAGCCGCCAGGGGCGACCAGCCGCAGCTCGGTGCCCTTCGCCACAGCGAGCGGGGTGACCGACTCCATGGCGTCCTCCACCAGCCGCACCAGGTTCGTCGGCTCGGTCTCCAGCTGGGCGACACCGGCGTCGAAGCGGCTCATCTCGAGCAGGTCGGCGAGCAACAGCTCGAAGCGCTGCACCTGGGTGTGCAGTAGTTCGGCGGTGCGGGCGGTGGTCGGGTCGAAATCGTCACGCTGGTTATAGAGCACGTCTCCGGCCAGGCGGATGGTGGTCAGCGGGGTTCGGAGTTCGTGCGAGACATCCGACACGAACCGTTGCTGCAATCGCGACAGCGTCGCCAACTGGGTGATCTGCGATTGCAGGCTGTCCGCCATCGCGTTGAAGGAGCGGGCGAGGGTGGCGATGTCATCCTCGCCCTTCTCCGGGATGCGCTGCTCGAGTTGGCCGCTCGCGAGTTTGCGGCTGGTCTCGGCCGCGATCCGGATCGGACTGACCACGAAGCGGGCGACCACGAAGGCGATGCCGCCGATCATCGCCACCAGGGCGAACCCGCCGATGCCCAGCGTCTGCTGCGCGAAGGTGAGGGTCTCCTGCGTCTCCTGCAGGTTGTAGACGAGGTACAGCTGGTACTGGCCGGCGGTCGGCACCTCGATCGGTGTGCCGACGACGAGGCCGGGCTGCTCCCCGTCTTCGGTGACCAGCGCCACCGATTGGTAGTAGAGCCGGTCGTCGGCGGCCGCGACGGTGCCCCGGATCTCGGGTGAGATCACCCGGTCGAGCACGAGGTCGGTGCTCGCGATGCCCTGCATGTTGTTCAGGGTCGGCTCCTGACCGGTGGTGCGCACCAGGGCGAACCGGGTGCCGCTGGCGCTGGAGGTGGTGCGCGTGATTGCGGTCTGCGCGCCGTTGCGCAGGCTGTCCAGGTCGCTCGCGGTGAGCTGCTCGGATGCCGTCGAGCCGTCGAAGATCTGCTGCACCTGCAGCGCTGCGCGTCCCGCCTCGACCAGCACCTGGTCACGTCGGGAGTCGAACAGGTTCGCCCGGATGCTGAGCGACATGTACAGCACGATGACGCTGACGGCGAGCCCGGACAGCAGCACCGTGATGATCACGGTGCGGGCTTGCAACGAGCGGTGCCACAACCGGGTCAGCCGGGCCACCCGGCCCGTCCCGTTGAAGCGTGTCATGGTGCCCTACGTCGTTGCGCCGGCGCGGTATCCGACCCCGCGCACGGTCATGACGATACGCGGGTTGTCTGGATCTTCCTCGACCTTGGCGCGCAGCCGCTGCACGTGCACGTTCACCAGGCGAGTATCGGCCTTGTAGTGGTAACCCCACACCTGTTCCAGCAGCATCTCGCGCGTGAACACCTGCTGCGGCTTCAGCGCGAGAGCGAGCAGCAGCTCGAACTCGAGAGGGGTCAGGTTGATCTTGGTGTCGCCACGGCGCACTTCGTGCCCGGCGACATCCAGGGTGAGATCGCCGACGTGCAGCACCTCGGCGGTGGTCTCGGCCGATGGGCGCAGCCGGGTGCGGATGCGCGCCACCAGCTCTTGGGGGTTGAACGGTTTCACGACGTAGTCGTCGGCGCCGCTCTCCAGCCCCTTCACGACATCCGCGGTGTCGCTCTTCGCGGTCAGCATGATGATCGGCACGCCGCTTTCCGCGCGGATCTGGCGGCACACCTCGATGCCGTCGATGCCGGGCAGCATCAGGTCGAGCAGCACCAGGTCGGGGGTGGACTCGTGGAATGCGGCGAGCGCCGCGCTGCCGTCCGCGGAGAAATGCGGATCGAACCCTTCCGTGCGCAGCACGATGCCGATCATCTCGGCCAGGGCCGTGTCGTCGTCGACGACCAGGATTCGCGCGGTCATGCTCCTCATCTCGGGTAGTTGAGTCTTTGGCTAAAGAGTATCGGAGTGTGAAAGCATGGGAAGGATCGCCTACCGGGCGAGATCGCTTGCGGTGAGATTGGGGAATCATCCGTGTCCGACGACCAGACGTGGCAGCCACCTGCGGGCAACCCTGTGCCACCGCCGGCTCCTCCCCAGTACGCTCCCCCGCAGGCTGCACCGCCTCAACAGCCTCAGCCTTCACAGCCCCAGTACCAACCGCCGCAGTATGCGCCGCAGCCTTACGGGCAGCCGGTTCCCCCGCAGTACGGCCAGCACGCCGAGTCCGGCGGCGCCCCGTTCGGCCAGCCGCTGCCGTCCGCCGCTCCCGGGTGGACTCCGCCGCCAAAGCCCGGCCTGATTCCGCTGCGACCGCTCACCGTCGGCAACATTCTCGGTGCCTCATTCCAGGTGCTGCGCCGCAACCCGAAGCCGACGTTCGGCATGTCCCTGCTGATGCAGGGCATCGTGATGGCGGTCACCCTGGTGGTGCTCGGCGTGGTCACGGCGATCGCGATCTCTCGGGCGGACATGGCAACCGGTCAGGATGTCGATACCGTCACCGCCGGCGCGACCGCCGCCATCCTGCTGTCGGCGATCATCCCGTTGGTGCTGTCTCTGGTCGCGGCCGGGATGATGCAGGGCATCATCGTGCTCGAGGTCGCACGCGGCACGGTCGGTGAAAAGCTGCGCTTCCGCGGGCTGTGGCGACTGGCCAGGGGCCGCATCGGCGCGCTGATCGGCTGGGTGTTGTTGCTCACTCTCGCGGTAGTCCTCGCGATCGGCATCGTGGTGCTGCTCACGTTCCTGGTCACCCAGCTCGGCGATGCCGGCATCCCGGCCGCGGTCGCCATCGGCGTCATCGGCACGCTCGGCCTGATCGCGCTGGGCGCATGGCTCAGCACCAAGCTCGCCATGGTGCCGAGCGCGCTGATGATCGAGCGCCTGTCGCTGCGCGACGCCATGGCCCGCTCCTGGTCGCTGACCAACGGCTATTTCTGGCGCACCTTCGGCATCCTGCTGCTGGTGACCGTGATCCTGAACGTGGCGGGGCAGATTGTGTCCGCGCCCGTCTCCATCGTGTTCAGCCTCGCCATCCCGCTGTTGTCGATCGGCGGGGATCCCGCGACCGCGATCATCGCTGCGGTCATCACCTACGTGATCCTCGTCGCGGTCACCCTGGTGATCACCGCCATCACTCTGGTGGTTCAGGCGGCGACCACCGGCCTGCTCTACATCGACCTCCGCATCCGTCAGGAAGGCCTCGACCTGGAGCTGACCCGGTTCGTCGAGGCCCGTCAGGCTGGGGACGGCCGTGTTGCCGACCCGTTGTTGCCGGCGTCACGAACGGATGTCGCGGGCCGGCCGGCCCCGTCGGCGGCTGCCCCCGCGCAGTCGCCCTGGGCATGAGGCTGCCGGCACTGGTACTGCCGACACTGCCGTTGCCAACACAGCCGCTGCCGCTTGACGTGCCCCTGGACCCCGACGCTGACGAGGCGCGCGACTGGATCCTGCGCGAACTCTCGGATCCGGTCTACCAGGCCGCCCGGCCGACCTGGTTCGACCTGCTGTCGCAGTCGATCTGGGACTGGATCACGTCGCTGCAGTTCGGCGACGGCGACGGCCCGCCCGTCCTGGCCCTCGCCGTCATCGGGGGGCTCGTGCTGGTGGCGCTGATCGTTGCCTTCCTGATCTTTGGGCTGCCCCGACTGAACCGGCGCAGCCGCGCCGCGGGCGAGCTCTTCGGCGACGACGACACCCGCACCGCCGCCGAGCTCCGCCGCGCGGCGGAGTCGGCTGCCGCCGGGTCGAATTGGAATCTCGCCATCGCGGAGATGTTCCGCGCCATCGCCCGCGGGTTGGCCGAGCGCACGATCGTGACCACGACCCCGGGCACCACCGCGCACGACTTCGCGCGTCGCACCGGAGGCGTCTTCCGGGAGCACGCCGCCGACCTGGAATCGGCGGCCACCATTTTCGACGGGGTGCGCTACCTCGGCCGGAGCGGCTCCGCCGACCAGTACCAGCAGGTCGCGGCGCTTGAGCGCACCCTGCGCGCGGCCCGTCCCGCGATGCCGACGCCGATTCCGACGGGAGCACCGTCGTGACCGTCAGCACACCGACCGTGCGCGCCGCCGGACGGAAATCGCTGTTCTGGGTGCTCGCCGGGCTGTTCGCGGTGCTGGTCGGGGTGTTGGTGTTCGCCCTGATCGGCTCGAGCGCCGGCGGCGACCCGCTCTCCCCGACGAACGCGGCACCGGAGGGCTCCCGCGCCCTCGCCGAGGTGCTGCGCGACCAGGGCGTCGAGGTCATCCCCACGGTGTCGTTGAACGAGACCCGCGCCGAGGCGGCGTCCGCCGGCGCGGCCGACAGCACGATCGTGCTCTACGACCCGTCGAGTGTGCTCACCGACGACCAGCTTCGGCAGACGGCGGACCTCGCCAGCAACCTGATTGTGATCGACCCGTATTTCGCGCAGCTGAACGCACTCGCCCCGGCGGTGGAAGCGGCCGGAAACGTGTCCGGGGTGCTGGATGCTGACTGCACGGTTCGCGCGGTCGACAACGCGGCATCCGTCACCGGCGACGGCTCGGGGTATCGCCTCACCGACCCGTCGGTGGCCGGCCTCACCTGCCTCGGCAGCGGCGACGACGTCTACTCGCTGATTCAGCTGCCAGCGGATGCCGGCGGCGGCGCATCAGTCACGGTGCTCGGCACCACCACCGCCCTCAGCAACGAGGCCGTGGCATTGGAGGGCAATGCCGCCCTCGCGCTGACGTTGTTCGGCGGCACCGACACCCTGATCTGGTACCTGCCGTCCGCGGCCGACGTCGAGAGCGCCACGCTCCTCCCCGAGGAGCTGATGCCGTCTTGGACGGTGGGGATTCCGTTCGCGCTGCTCGCCGTCGCGATTGCCGCGGCCGTCTGGCGTGGTCGGCGGTTCGGGCCGCTAGTGGTCGAGAACCTGCCGGTCACCGTGCGTGCCAGCGAGACGACGGAGGGGCGGGCGCGACTGTACGAGAAGAACTCCGCGCGACTGCGGGCGCTCGACTCGCTGCGCCTCGGCGCGCTGCAACGACTCGCCGGGCACGTCGGTCTGTCGCGCACGGCGACCGTCGACGAGGTGGTCGCGGCCACCGCGGCGGTCACCGGCTGGCCACTGCCCACGGTGCGGGCGATCCTGGTCGACGCGAATCCGGCATCCGATGCCGACCTGATGACCCTGTCCGACGACCTGACCCGGCTCGAAACCACGGCGGCTCGCGCCAGCCGTCCGACCTTTGAACAGAAAGAATGACACGGATGACAGATCATGAACTGCGGGATGCTTTCGGCCGGGTGCGCGCGGAGGTCGGCAAGGCGGTCGTCGGTCAGGACGGTGCCGTCACCGGGCTGATCATCGCGTTGCTCGCCGGCGGGCACGTGCTGCTGGAGGGGGTGCCCGGCGTCGCCAAGACGCTGCTGGTGCGCACGCTCAGCCACGCGTTGCACCTCGACACCAAGCGGGTGCAGTTCACTCCCGACCTGATGCCGGGCGACATCACCGGCTCGCTGGTCTACGACGCGCGGGCGGGCGACTTCGAGTTCCGGCCGGGCCCGGTGTTCACCAACATCCTGCTTGCTGACGAGATCAATCGCACTCCCCCGAAGACGCAGTCGGCCCTGCTCGAGGCGATGGAGGAACGCCAGGTCTCGGTCGATGGCCTCACCCGGCCGCTGCCGGCGCCGTTCCTGGTCGCCGCCACGCAGAACCCGATCGAGTACGAGGGCACCTACACGCTGCCCGAGGCGCAGCTCGACCGGTTCCTGATGAAGCTGGTGCTCGATCTGCCGGCCCGGGATGCCGAGGTGGAGGTGTTGGCCAGGCATGCCGCCGGGTTCAACCCGCGCGATCTCGCCGCCGCTGGGGTCACCCCGGTGCTGGATGCCGCGCAGCTGACCGCCGCGCAGGCCGCGGTCGGCCGGGTCGGCGCATCCGCTGACGTGCTCGCCTACGCCGTAGATCTGGCCCGCGGCACCCGGCAGTCGCCCTCGGTGAAGCTGGGGGTGTCGCCTCGTGGCACCACGGCGTTGCTCGCCGCCTCCAAGGCGTGGGCGTGGCTGCAGGGCTTCGACGCGATCACCCCCGACCACATCCAGGCGATGGTGCTGCCGGTGCTGCGGCACCGCATCCAGCTGCGTCCCGAAGCGGAACTCGAGGGCGTGTCATCCGACGCCGTCCTGCGCTCGATCATGCAGCAGGTGCAGGTGCCGCTGTAGCCATGGCGATCTCCGGATGGTTCGTTGCGCTCGTCGGCGTGGGCGTCGTGCCGCTCGTGCTGCTCGACGAGCCGCTCTGGCTGGGCGGATGGCTCGTGTTCGTCGCCCTCGTCGGTGCGGGCGACCTCATCGCGGCGGGGTCACCCCGCGCCATCCGGCTCGAGCGTTCGCTGCCGGGGCGCACGCGCCTCGGAGAGACCGTCACGGCCGAGCTGTTCGTGACGAACGCCGGGCGGAGGAGCGTGCGGGGCATCCTGCGCGACGCCTGGCAGCCGTCGGCAGGGGCCGCGTCGACCCGGTCGCGGATCAGCATCCCCCCGGGCGAGCGGCGCGTGGTGACCACGCGGCTCACGCCGTTCCG
>JBEVDR010000101.1:0-7512 GCA_040513215.1 Microbacteriaceae bacterium
CCCCGGTGCCGACGCGTCCGAGCGGTTCAAGCTCGTCACCCACGCGTACGACGTGCTGAGCGACCCGAACTCCCGGCAGCAGTACGACCTGGGCCCGCAGGCCACGTTCTCCGGCGCCAACTTCGGCGGCTTCGGCGACATCTTCGAGACCTTCTTCGGCGCCGGCGCGGGGAACGCGGGACCGCGATCCCGCCGCGAGCGCGGCCAGGATGCGCTGGTGCGGGTCGAGGTCGAGCTCGACGAGGTGATCTTCGGCACCCGCCGCGACATCGAGGTGAACACCGCGGTGCTCTGCGACACGTGCGGTGGCTCGTGCGCCGCGCCCGGCACGAGCGCCGTCACCTGTGACATCTGCCGCGGCACCGGGCAGATCTCCCGGTCGGTGCGCTCGCTGCTCGGCAACGTGATGACGTCGAGCCCGTGCGGCACCTGCCGCGGCTACGGCACCGTCATCCCGAACCCCTGCCCGACCTGCGCCGGTCAGGGCCGCGTGCGGGCGACCCGCAACATCCCGGTCGACATCCCCGCCGGCGTGGACACCGGGGTGCGGCTGCAGATGCCCGGCCAGGGCGAGGTGGGACCTGCGGGCGGACCGAGCGGCGACCTCTACCTCGAGGTCAAGGTGCGCCACCACGACACGTTCAGCCGCAACGGCGACGACCTGCTCGCCACACTCGAAGTGCAGATGACCGACGCTATCCTCGGCACCACCGCAACATTGCCAACCCTCGACGGTGAGGTCACCGTGGAGATCAAGCCTGGCACGCAGAGCGCCGAGGTGATCACCGTCAAGGATCGCGGCATCACGCACCTGCGCGGTGTCGGCCGCGGCGACCTGCGCATCGGCCTGCAGGTGGTCACGCCGACCAAGCTCAGCCGCAAGGAAGAAGACCTGATCCGCCAGTTCGCCGAGAAGCACCGGCGTGAGGCGCCGAAGCTGGCGCACTTCCAGCAGGGGCTCTTCACGAAGCTGCGCGACCGGTTCCTGAACATCTAGCCGGTGGCGCACTTCTACCTCAACGAGGCGCTCGCGGCCGCGGTCGTCGGGGCAACGGTTGAACTCACCGGCGCCGAGGCGAAGCATGCCGTCACGGTGAGCCGGATGCGGATCGGCGAACAGCTGTCGATCGGCAACGGCTCAGGTCTCGTGGTCAGCGGCGCGATCACCGAAGCGGATGCCGCCCGCCTCAGCCTGCGGGTCGACAGCGTGACCGAGGTCGCGCCGCCGACCCCGCGGCTGCTGCTCGCGCAGGCCCTCGCCAAGGGTGACCGTGACGAACTCGCCGTGCAGGCGGCCACCGAACTCGGCATCGACGCCGTGCTGCCCTGGGCCGCCCAGCGGTCGATCAGCCGCTGGGAAGGCCAGAAGGTGGCCAAGGGCCGGGAGCGCTGGGCAAGCATTGTGCGGGAGGCGACCAAGCAGTCGATCCGCCCCTGGCTGCCCGGGGTGACCGAGCTGCACTCCACCAAACAGCTCAGCGCCAGGTCGGAGCGGCTGATCGTGCTCGACCCGACCGGTGAGGTGGCGCTCACCGAGCTGTTCCGCGACGGCACCGCGCCGGATGCCCGCGACCTGCTGCTCGTGGTCGGCCCGGAGGGCGGCATTGCCCCCGCCGAACTCGACCTGCTGCGGGCAAGCGGCGCCTCGATCGTGCGGCTGGGTGAGCACGTGCTGCGCACGTCGACCGCCGGCCCCGCGGCGGTCGCCGTGCTGAACGCCCTGCTGGGGCGCTGGTAGGGGCCTAGCGGTCGCTGATGCGGATGTCGCCCGCCACCGACGAGAAGCTGTACACCCGCGCGGCATCCGGGTCGCTCGGCACGTCGATCGTGACATCGCCGGCGACGGTGTCGGTGTTGATCCGATACTCGCCGTCGGGCAGCGTGACCTGCTGGTTGCCCGCCACCGAGGAGAACTCCAGCGCGTCGGGCAGCTCGGTCAGCTCGACAGTCACGTTACCGGCCGTGGAGTCGATGTTCACCTCGGTCGCCGCGAAGTCGTCGACGCGCACGTCACCGGCGGTCGAGTCCAGGGTGACCACGTCGGCCGACCCGGCGAGGTCGAGGTTGCCCGCGGTCAGCGACACGGTCACGTCGGCAAAGTCGCCGTCCACGGTCATGTTTCCCGCGGCGCTCGACAGATCGAGCGACAGTGAGCCGTCATTGAGCTCTTCCGGCAGCACCAGGTCGAGGGTCGACGAGTCGCCGTTGCCCCACGGCCAGAAGCCGAAGGGGAAGAACCCGCCGCGGCTGCTGACCAGGATCAGCAGTTCGTCGCCGCGCACACCCTGTTCGAAGCGGACCGCGCGATTGGAGTCGGTCTGGTCGAACGTGATGGTCGGTTCGCTGACATTCGCAAAGCTCACGTCGATGTCGCTGGCGTCGACCTCGAGGCGGACCGACTCGAATGAGTCGCGCACCTCGTAGCTGCCGGACGCATCGGTGCGGGTGAGCGCCGTCACGATGCTCATCGTGATCGAGACGATCAGCAACAGCAGCAGCACCGAGCCGATCACGATCAGCGTGGTCCGCAGCGCGTGCGACTTGCGCGGCGGCTGCGGCTGCGTTGATGGTACGGGCCTAGACATGGCGATTCTTCCTGTTAGGTGAAAGGGATGACGGGAGTTGTGCGGCGCTCTGGCCTAGCGGGCGCTCTCGAGGTAGCGCAGCACCGCGAGGACCCGGCGGTTGCCGCTGTCTTCGGCGGGCAGGTCGAGCTTGCTGAAAATGGCGGTGATGTGCTTTTCCACCGATCCTTCTCCGATGAACAACGCGCCGGCAATGGCGTTGTTGGAGCGGCCTTCGGCGACGAGTTTCATCACGGCGTTCTCCCGCTCGGTCAGCCGCTCCAGGCCGTCGGTGCGGCGCGAGCGGATCACGATCTGGGACACCACTTCGGGGTCGAGCGCGGTGCCTCCGGAGCCGACCCGGTCGACCGCGGAGAGGAACTCGTTGACGTCGGCCACGCGGTCTTTCAGCATGTAACCGAACCCGCTCGTGCCGCCGGCGATGAGTTCGCTGGCGTAGCGCTCCTCCACGTACTGAGAGAGCACCAGCACCTTGACCTCCGGGTTCTGGGCCCGCATCAGGGCGGCGGCCCGCACTCCCTCATCGGTGAAGGTCGGCGGCATCCGCACGTCGACGATCGCCAGATCGGGAGAGTACTCGTTCACGGCGGCAAGCAGCCCGCCCGGTTCGTCCACGGCGGCGATCACCTCGTGACCGGCATCCGTGAGCAGCAGTTCCAGACCGGCTCGAAGCAGAACCGAATCCTCGGCGATTACAACACGCATGGCACCTCCACGGTGACGATGGTTGGGCCGCCGGTCGGGCTGTCGACCCGCAGTGACCCGTGGGCGGAGCGCACACGATCGCGCATGCCGGAGAGACCGCCGCCGGCCGGCGGGATGGCAGCGCCGCCGCGGCCGTTGTCGGTGACCGTGGCCCGGATCAGGCCGTTCTGCTGGGTCACGTCGACGTGACAGAGCGTGCCCGCCGAGTGCTTTGCCACGTTGGTGAGTGACTCCGCGACGGTGAAGTAGATGACCGCCTCGATCTCCGCCGGCGGCCGGGACGGCAGGGTGAACGACACGGTGGTCGGCACCACGCAGCGCGAGGCCAGCGCAGACAGGGACGCGTCCAGACCGCGATCGGTGAGCACGGCCGGGTGGATGCCGCGGGCGAGTTGCCGCAGGTCGGTGATGGCGTCCTTGGTGTCTTCGTGGGCCCGCTCCACCAGGGCGAGGGCGGCTGCGGGGTCGCTCTCGAACTTGTTGCGGGCCATGCCGAGTGTCATGGCCACGGAGACCAGGCGCGGCTGCACCCCGTCGTGCAGGTCGCGTTCGATCCGCAGGCGCTCTGAGGTAGCGGCGTCAACCGCACCTTGGCGGGCATCCGCCAGCGTTTCGATGCGTTGTTCCAGTCCCTCGACGACCGGCGGCCCGAGCAGCGGAGCGAGAATAGATCGGTCAAAGTGCCCGGCGAAGTAGATCAGCACGGGCACGGCTCCGAGGAGGATGAGGCCGACGATGATCGCCAGTGGTCGCCCGGCGGCGCCGAGCCAGTCCTGCAGCAGCGGCACCAGCAGGGTGAGGCCGGCGGGGGTTTCAGAGGGGTAGACCAGCAACAGCACGCCGTTGACGATCGCCCACACCGCGACGGTGAACACCAGATAGCCGAGAATCGCGGTGACCAGGTGGTGCAGCATGATGCGCCAGGTGCTCACCGAGGTGAGGTCGAGGGCCGCCTGGCTGAACACGCGCCGCCAGCCCGTCATCGACGACGGCTTACGCGGCGCGGGTGGGATGTCGAGGCCGTAGAGCGCGTTCGCGCGCAGTCGTTCGACCGTTCCGGTGAACCTGGTTAGCAGTGCGGCGGCGAAGATCAACAGCACGCCGATGCCGAGCACCGGCAGCAGCGAGACACCGGTGATCAGCAGCGTCAGCATGATCGTCAGCCAGATCGCGCCGAGAATGGCGTCGAGCAGCAGGTCGATCGCCGAGACCCAGGTTGATAGCGCGACTTTCCTCATGTCATCAACCGTATTGGCGGGGGTGTGTGCTGTTCGACCGGGCCATCACGAAACTTCCGCGGGGGATAACCCCACCCGGTTAAGATGGGTACATGAGCACATCGATCTTCTCGCGCATCATCGACCGCGAGATTCCAGCAGACATCGTGCTGGAGACCGACCGGATGATCGCATTCCGCGACATCGCGCCCAAGGCGCCGGTCCACATCCTCGTTGTGCCGAAGACCGAGGACTATGCCAACGTGGTGGAGCTGGCGGCGGGCGACCCACAGCTGCTCGCCGAGCTCGTGGCCACGGCGCAGCAGATCGCCGAGGAACACGCCAACGGCGAGTTCCGCCTCATCTTCAACACGGGCCCGTCCTCGGGTCAGACCGTGTTCCATGTTCACGCGCACGTGTTGAGCGGCGCTCTCGAAGAAGGCTCACTTGGTCGATAGCGACAACGCCCACCCGTCGACGGCCGCCGAAGGCCGAGTCGAAATGCAGGTCGACGGCGTCGCCATGGTGCGGTTGCTGGGTCCGCAGGACCGCCTGTTGACCACGATCGAACGACAGTTTCCCCTCGTGCAGGTTCTCGTGCGAGGCAATGAGATCTCCCTGAGCGGCGACCCGCATCAGGTACAAGCGGCCAAGAGGCTGGTCGAGGAGTTGATCTTGATGGTGCAGAACGGCAGCGATCTGGAACAGGCCGACGTCACGAGTTCGGCCCGCATCCTGGAGAGCGGCGCTGGCAGCCCCGCCAACCTGCTGAGCCAGGCGATTCTCACCAGCCGAGGCAAGAGCATCCGCCCGAAAACCCTCGGCCAGAAGAACTACGTGGACGCGATCGATACGAACACGATCGTGGTCGGCATCGGCCCTGCCGGAACCGGAAAAACCTACCTGGCGATGGCCAAGGCGGTACAGGCGCTGCAGCGCAAGGAAGTCAACCGCATCATCCTGACCCGACCCGCTGTCGAGGCGGGGGAGCGCCTCGGCTTCCTCCCCGGCACGCTCACCGACAAGATCGACCCATACCTGCGTCCGCTGTATGACGCCCTGAACGAGATGATGGACCCGGAGCTGGTTCCCAAGCTGCTCGCGGCGGGAACCGTCGAGGTGGCACCTCTCGCCTACATGCGCGGTCGCACCCTGAACGACTCGTTCGTGGTGCTCGACGAGGCGCAGAACACCACGCCGGAGCAGATGAAGATGTTCCTCACCCGGCTCGGCTTCGGCTCGAAGATGGTGGTGACCGGTGACGTGACCCAGGTCGACCTGCCACTCGGTGCCAGCGGCCTGCAACTGGTCACCCGGGTGCTGCGGAAGATCGACGACATCCACTTCGCCGAATTGACTAGCGAGGATGTCGTTCGCCACTCGCTCGTCGGCCGCATCGTCGACGCCTACACCAAGTTCGACGCCGAGAAGCAGGCGCAGAAATTCGAGCGCAAGCAGGCGCACACCGAAGCGGTCGAGGCGGCAAACCGGGCCGAACGCCGCGGCTCCACGCCGCGCGACCACCAATCACGATCGCCGCGCCCCGAGCGCAGATGGGGACGCTAGAGATGAGCATTGAGATCAACAACGAATCGACCATCCAGGTCGACGAGGCCGCCCTGCAACGGTTGGCCGCGTACGCGCTCGAGCAGCTGCACGTGCACCCGGAAGCGGAGCTCGCCATCGTGCTCGTCGACGAGGGCGCGATGGAACAGCTGCATGTGCAGTGGATGGACGAGCCAGGCCCCACCGACGTGCTGAGCTTCCCGATGGATGAGCTGCGCCCCGGCACCGAAGATGCCGTCACCCCCGCCGGGCTGCTCGGCGACATCGTGCTCTGCCCCCAGGTCGCCGCTGCCCAGGCCGAAACCGCCGGGCACTCGACGCTGGAAGAACTGCTGCTGCTCACTACCCACGGGCTGCTGCACCTGCTCGGCTTCGATCACGCGGAGCCGGATGAGGAGAAGGAAATGTTCGGGCTGCAGCGCGACATCCTGATCGGATTCCACATGACCGAACGGTCGAAGTAACGCCTTCATGATGATCCCCGTCTTCATCGCGGTCGCGGTGCTGCTCGTCGCGTTCGGTGGTCTGCTCGCAGCCGCCGACTCCGCGCTGACCACACTCAGCCGCAACGACCTGGTCGAACTGGCGCACCACAGCCGGGCGCGCAAGTCGATCCTTGCCATCTCCACCGACGTCGGCGCCCACATCAACGCGCTGAACTTCATGCGTATCGTGTCGGAGACCACCGCGGCCGTACTCGTCACCCTCGCGCTGGCGTCCACGATTGACCCGTGGTGGCTGGCCTTGCTGCTGAGCGCGCTGATCATGACCGCGGCATCCTTCGTACTGGTCAGCTCCAGCCCCCGCAGCGTCGGCCGCGCCCACCCCGAGGTGCTCGTGCGGTCCACAGCGGTGCTGATCCGCGGCATCCGGGTGCTGCTCGGCCCACTGGCGAACGCGCTGGTGTTCCTCGGCAACAAGGTGACGCCCGGACGTCCGAAGAGCGTGGCGTTCGCGAACGAGCAGCAGCTGCTCAGCATGGTCGACGAGGCCACCGAGCTGCAGGTGCTCGAAGAGGATGACCGCGAGCTGATCCATTCCATCTTCGAGTTCAACCAGACGGTGGTGCGCGAGGTGATGGTCCCGCGCACCGACATGGTCACCATCGACGACGACGCGTCGATCAGCACCGCCACCGCACTGTTCCTCAGCAAGGGCGTCTCGCGGGTGCCGGTGGAGGGCAAGGACGCCGACGAGGTGCTCGGCATCCTGTATTTGAGGGATGTCGCCCGCCTCAGTTACGAGCGGCCGCTCGACTTCGACCGGCTCACCGCGCGTGACCTCGCCCGGCCCGCCCGCTTCATCCCGGAGTCGAAGAAGGCCGACGCCACGCTGCGGCAGATGCAGCTCGAGAGCAACCACCTGCTGATGGTGGTCGACGAGCACGGCGGCATCGCCGGGCTGGTGACGATGGAAGACCTGATCGAAGAGCTGGTCGG
>JBEVDR010000102.1:0-3163 GCA_040513215.1 Microbacteriaceae bacterium
ATCTCGGGCAGGTTGTCGATGTCGGCGCCGATGATGGCCAGGCCGAGCTCGGCGCGGCCGGCGCGCTCCAGGTGGTCGGCGGCGGCCTGCTGGAACGACGTGGCGCTCAGCACTCCCGCAGCGGAGTGGATGCCCACGGTGATGTCACCGACGGCGTTGCTGCCGACTCCCTCCGCCCGGAGGATCGACACCGCGATGCTGGCGGTGACGATGAGGGACATGTTCAGCACCGACGTGGTATCGGAATCGAAGTACGCAGTGAACACGGCACTGTCGGGGCCTTCCAGGAGGAAGGCGAGGGCCCGCGCGGTGTAGTAAACGGACACGATGAGCAGCACGAATGCGAGGATGCGGCCGTTCACGTTGCGCCGCAGCCGGCCGCGCAGCGACTCCGCGCCGCCCAGGCCGCCCAGAAGCGCCACGACCAGCCAGAGCGGCCCGGCCCCGGCCCATTCGCCGCCGGATGCGCCGGGCAGGAAGGAGATCACGGTGATGACCAGCGCGAGCCCGCCGACGAGAAGGAAGCCGGAACTCCGGCCGTTGTAGACCCGGGAGCCCGCCCAGAGCGAGCCCACGCAGAACACCAGCGCGGCGTTGCCGAACGCGATCGTCCACCAGGCATCGGCGCTGACCAGGTAGACCGCGTAGGCGAGGGTCACCATGATGCCGCCGACGAACGCGAGGCTCCACAGCCGGCCGGGTGGGTCGTTGCGGTTCAGCGCCGTGTTGAAGATGAACGAAACGCCGCACAGTATGACCAGCAGGCCGCACATGATCTGCAGGGTGGCTGAGTCTAATTGCATGATGCTCCTTGTCGGGCGGGGCGGGCCACGCTCAACTTCTGCTTACCGGCAGGGTGGCGATTGCCGTGGTCCCCTTGCCCTTGATGGATTCCAGCCGGAGGTCTCCGCCATGCTCGCGCATGATCTCCCGGCTGATGTTCAGGCCCAGTCCGGTGCCGTGCACGCTGGACCCCCGCACCGAATCGGCGCGGTAGAACCGGTCGAAAAGATTGCTCTGCTCGTCTTCGCTCATGCCGCGGCCGGTGTCGGCCACCCGCACCTCGACACCGCACTCGCTTTCGTGCAGGCTCACGCTCACCATGCCGGAGTCCACGTTGTACTTGATCGCGTTGGAGAGCACGTTGTCGATCACCTGCCGCAGCCGGAACCCGTCGGCGACGATCCGGGTCTCCGGCAGGTCGCCGAGCTCGAACCTGATGTTGCGCTGCGACGCCAGCGGCTCCGCGGACTCCACCGCCTCGGTGAGGATCGCGGCCATGTCGCAGGATTCCAGGTCGAGGGCCAGGCCCTCATTGGATGCGCTCGCCGCGGTGAGCAGGCCGGACACGATCTCCAGCAGCCGGTCGGCGTTCTTCGACGCGATTTCGAGCATCCGCCGCGTCTCGGGGTCGACCCGGTCGTCGTCCAGGGCCAGTTCGAGGTAACCGAGGATGGAGGTGAGCGGGGTGCGCAACTCATGCGAGACGGAGGCGACCAGGTCGTCCCTGGCCTTCACCGCCCGCACCTCGGCGGTGACGTCACGGGTGACGAGCACGCCGCCGTCGTAGCGGTTGTTGTGGTCGCGGATGGGCCGCGAGGACACGAGCACCGCCGTCTGCTGCTGGTCGGGCGAGCCGACCCACACGGTGACCCGGTCCACGGTCTCGCCGCGCAGGGCCCGCTGGTAGGGCCGCTCGGGGCCGTCGAAGGGGGTGACGCCGTCTTCCCGGTAGACGATCTCGGCCAGGCCGATGCCGCCGCTGACGCCGTAGCGGCTCAGCAGCAGGCGCTGGGCCCGGTTCATGAAGTTGACCTTGGCGTCCCGGTCGTAACCGACCACGCCGAAGTCGACGGTGTTGAAGATCTCGTCGAGGGTCTGTTCCTGGCGGCGGGAGCGTTGCAACGCGGTCTCGAACAGGCCGGCCTGCTGGGTGAGCAGCACCCGCTGCGCGGCACCCCGGCGGGTGGAGGTGTAGGTGACCGACGCCACGAAAACGAGCATGATCGTCACGACGGCCAGCAGCGGGGCCTGGGAGGTGGCGTAGTTGTCGGCGGTGAGCGGATGGGTGAAGTAGCGCAGCGGAAGGCCGCCCCACAGCAGCACGGCCGCGAAAATGACACTGCCGGTGGCGCCGGCCTGGCCGAAGTGGGTGGACATCCAGATGATCGGGAACACCAGCAGGAAGCTCACACCGAGGTTGGGTTCGGCGATCCGCGCCAGGGCCAGACCCACGATGTCCAGCAGCGGAAGCACCACGATGTAGGCCTTGGGGAGCCGGCGCCACGGCACCGCGGCGGCCAGGCCGGTGCTGCCGAAGATGGTCATCACGCCGAGGAAGTACAGCGGGTCGGCGAGCATGGTGGGCCGGGTGACCACGGACACGGCCACCAGCAGCAGGGTGGCCGCGGCCAGGAGCAGCTGGGAGAGGAAGACGCTGCGTTCCACCCGCTCGCGCACACCGCCACGCGGCATCCTCGATATGTGCTCGACCATAGTGTGACCCTAGCGTTCTAGAGCGACAGCTCAGACTCGGCGCGCACGGGCAAAACCGCGGCGGCCCCGAATTCGTCCAGGCGGGCCAGGGTCTTCTCCAGGCTTTGCGGCACCCCGTAGTGGAAGCCCTGGGCGCTGCGGATGCCCAGAGCCGTGAGGTGCCTGGCCATCGCCTCGTTCTCGACACCCTCCACGATCATGGAGTACTCCAGGTTGTCGCCGAAGCCCTGCAGGGCGGTGAGGACGTGCTGTTGGCGCACGTCCTCGAGGTCGTCGACGAGGCTCTTGTCGATCTTGAGGATGTCCATCGGCACCCGCACCAGGGCGTCGACGGAGGAATCCTCGGACCCGTAGTCGTCCAACGCGATCATGATGCCGATATCCCGCAGGGTGTCGGCCTGGGCACGCACCGCGGTGGACACCCGGGCGACGGAGCGTTCGTTGAGCTCGAGGCACAGGGAGATCTCGGGATAACGCGCGGCCAGCTCGGTCACGAAGGTGCCCATCCGCTGCGGCAGGATCTGGCCGGCCTCCACGTTGATGGTCATGCAGACGATGCTCGGCTCGACCAGCCGGAAGTCGGCGGCGGCGGCCATGGCTTTCAGCGCCACCTGCCGGGTCAGCGCGTCGAGCCGGCCCAGGCTCTTGGCCTTCTCCACCAGCGACG
>JBEVDR010000103.1:0-3152 GCA_040513215.1 Microbacteriaceae bacterium
ACTGCGCCGCGCCGTCCGCGTATACGGCCTGTCGCGCTACCGGGTCGATGCCCCGAGGGCAGGCGAGGCGGACGTGCCTCCGGCCCTGGTTCTCGGTTTCGGGAACGTCAACGAGGAACGGATCCTGCGCGGCATCGAGGTGCTCGGGGACGTCTTGTCGGGCACGCTCCCCTAGGAGCGGAGCGGCGGGGATCGACGCGAGCCGGGCAGGGGGACACGTCGCTTCCCCACAAGAGGAACCTGCTGCGGCACATGAACCTGCCGTCCGCGACCAGCGTCGGATCCCGGTGGTCGGCGTCCCGTAACACCCTCCCGATGATGCTGTGTCGCACAGGTGCCTCTTGCGGGAAGGACAAAACGGCGTGCGTCGGACGGCGCTTTATGCCACCGACAACCGCCGTTTGCCTTTCGCCGCGCCCCACCGCGCGGCCCCTCGGCGACGTTCGCGACAACGAGAAGCGATGCACTCAACGGCATAGTTCCGCACCAAGTGATCTTCCGCTCATCGCGGCAGATCCGATTGCCGCAGCGTTCGCTGTCTGCGCAAATCGCGGCGTTGCCCGTGCACGCGAACACCAGACGGGGCACCATGTGCACCGGCGAGGGGGCGCAATGCGAAGTCGCATCGTGATCGGCATGGTTTTGGTGAGCCTGACCGTCGCGGCCGGGTGTGACGATGACTCCGACTCGGCGTCGGAGGTGACGACCGCGGATTCGACCAGCGCGTCGTCGACGGATGGTCCGACGGAGTTAATCGGGTCCTGGCATCGCGCGCAGACCTGCGCTGAGATGCTCGCCGCGTTCCAAGCAGCGGGACGCGCCGAATCGCACATCGAGTGGCTCCAAGGAAGCTTCTACGGGGGTTAACCCGGACCCACGACTGGCGACCTGTGCGCAGGAGCACGCGGGCCATTGGAGCACGATCACTTCTTCACCAACGCCGGGGCCTTCGGGTCACACGATGAGCACGGCGACCAGGTCGATGGCGGAGACTTTGAGGTTGTCGATGACGACACGGTGAGCTTCCCCTCCCACGCGACCGAGTTCGGCTATGACGGCGACCTGGTGGTGGACTACTCGGTCGACGGTGACGTTGTCGCCTTCGACGTCGCCCTGCCTGCTCAGTGCGCGGGCGAGTGCGCCGAGGCGTATGCCTGGGCTCTTTCCGCGTTCGCGTCCGGTCCGTGGGAGCGCGGCGACGTGCCGTAGTGCGCGGCGACAGAACTGCCGCAGGACCAACTATGTGTCGGGATGGGTGGAACCTTCCTGACATCGGCACGACCGCGCTGTCAGCGGTAAATCCGGGCGGTTCTGCAGCGCTGGCGGGCTCGGTGTCACCTTCCAGTGGCTGGCGCTTCGAGAAATCGGATCAACTCGCCGACGGTGTGGTGGCGGTGCTGGGGATGGCGAAGTGGGAGCTGGTCGTGGATTTCGTACTGATTGCGGCGTCCCTGGCGGGTCTTCGTCAGGTAGCCGGCGCGCTCGAGATCCTTGACCAGCTGAGCGGCCGTTCGTTCCGTGACGCCTACGGTCTCCGCAATGTCTCTGAGGCGTGCACCGGGATCGGCCGCGACGCATACGAGCACGTGCGCGTAGTTGGTGACAAAGGCCCAACCATGGTCTCCATTACCGGAAACGCTTTTCATGAATCGTGATACTATCGTTAAATCTCCGACTTGGGAGGAGAAGCGCGTCGACAGTCCGGCGCGCCGCGGGCGTCAGTGCCCGCTCCGCCCCCGAAAGGAACCGACCCCATGACCTCCCTATCGCGCACGACTTCCACGGTGCCAGTGCCAACGTTCAGCCGCCCGCGTGTCTGGGCGTGGCCGGTCGCGATCCTCCTGGGCTTTCCGATCGGCGGTTACATCGCGAACCTGATTGTCGGCCCGGTCGACTCGGTCGGCGCAGCACTAGCCGGCGGCCTGATCGCGGGCGCGGTCGTCGGCGCCGCACAATGGCTTGCGCTCCGTCGGCTCGTCCCCTGGATCTGGATCGCAGCCACCAGCATCGGAATGGCGGTCGGTCTCACCCTGGGCGCCGCACTCGTCGACTACGGGATCGGCCGGGGAGACCTCATGCTGATGGGTGCCGTGACCGGAGTTGTTGTCGGAGGGCTGCAGGCGTTGGTGCTCGCACGACAGGGCATCTCCGGTGCGGCCTGGTGGGCCGTAGCGAACCCGCCAGTCTGGGCGCTCGCCTGGCTGGTGAGCTCGTACGTGATCAGCGCAAACATCGATGAGCGTTTCACGAACTTCGGCGCGAGCGGTTGCGTTCTGTACGCCCTGCTGACCGCCGTCCTCCTCGAGGTGATGTTCCGCCGCACCGAGGCGGAGGCGCTCAAGCCTTGAGCCACCATCGGGCCGCAGGCCTTGTCCTGCGCCGGATTCTCGCCAGCCGAGGCGACCGGGAGCGGTCACGCAGGCAGGTGGCCGCGGCGGCACCGGTTGTCGCCCATCGATGAGTACGGTCACCGTGGCCGGTGTGCTGCTGCTGGCGCTCCCGGCTGCCTTTAACGTCGCCTTCGGCGTCCTGGCCGCGACGTTCGACTACCCCGACATCCTGCGTCGCCCCACCCACGAGGTTCTGGCCCGTTTCCGCGAGGGTGGCACGAAGCTGCTGCTGTGGTGGTGGATCTTCGCCTTGACCGCGGCGGCCCTGGCGCCACTCGCTGTCCTGGTCGCCCAGGCGCTCGACGACGCGAGCGGGATCCTGCTCATCGTTGGCGCGACAGTCGGGGTGCTCGCCGGGCTGGTGCAGCTGCTCGGCCTCATCCGGTGGCCGTTCCTCATCCCCTACCTCGCCCGTGTCGACGCCGACCCCGACGCAAGCCCCGCCCAACGTGAAGCGGTCGACATTGTCTTCCAGAGTTTCAACCGCTACCTGGGCGTCGCCGTTGGCGAGCACCTCGGCTACCTGCTCACCGGCACCTGGACCGTCCTGGTCGGCATCACGTTCACCCAGACCACCGTTGCGCCCGGCTGGCTCGGAATCCCAGGGATCGTCATCGGCGCGGTCCTCGCGCTGTGCTCCCTGGAGTTCGTCGGCCCAGCCGAGCGCGACGGCTGGAAGCTCGCCGCCACCCTCACCCCGATCACCTACATCGCCTGGTCACTGTGGCTCGTGGCCTGCGGCATCGCACTGCTCCTCTGACC
>JBEVDR010000104.1:0-25044 GCA_040513215.1 Microbacteriaceae bacterium
GTGCCGTCGGTCAATCAAGTGCTGGTGGCGCTGGCTCGCACGGTATCGTAATCACCGTCGCCCCCGTAGCTCAGCGGATAGAGCAGGAGCCTTCTAATCTCTTGGTCGCAGGTTCGATTCCTGCCGGGGGCACATGTCTGAGAACACCGCACTGCTGCGTGCTGTAAACGGAAAGCTTCCCGATGTCGATGGTGAGGCCTGGCTGGCACCCACGGCCGCGCTGATCGGTGACGTGCACGTCGCGGCCGGCGCCAGCATCTGGTACGGCGCGGTGCTCCGCGGCGACCGGGATCGTATCGAGATCGGCCGCGGGTCGAACATCCAGGACGGCGTCGTGGTGCACGGCGACCCCGGACGGCCGACGATCGTCGGCGCCTCCGTGTCGGTTGGTCACCGTGCCGTGCTGCACGGCTGCACGATCGGCGACAACTCCCTGATCGGTATGAGCGCCACCATCCTGAACGGCGCCGAAATCGGCGCAGAGTCGCTGGTCGCTGCCGGTGCCGTGGTGCTGGAGGGCACCGTGGTGCCGCCGCGTTCGCTGGTCGCGGGAGTGCCGGCGAAGGTGCGCCGCGAACTCAGCCCTGACGAGATCGCCGGGCTGGTCGCGAACGCCGATCGCTACCTCGAGATCACCGCGCAGCACGCGGCCGAAGACGAGCTCTAGTCGTCGGTCGGCGGGTTGATCCGCTGACGGACCGTGCTGGCCGTGACCGGCGGCGAGTAGCTGTCGAGATCTGACGTCGCGTACGGCTTCGGCTCCACCGGGCTCGGTACCGACTCGGTGACGGCGGGCTGAGGGGTGACCGCGGGAGCCAGCGGCGCGGGAGTCTCGGCGGTCGGCGAGGACGACGCGAGGGTGACCGGCGGCACCGCGGGAGTCACGTCGCGCGGCTCGGCCGTGCTGTGACGGTCGACGCTGTAGCGGTCGGCCGGAAGCGCCGCAGCGGCGACCTCGACGGCACGATTCGACGCTGCCCACTCCTGCTGCTGCACCGACAGCTCCTGCTCCGGCGACGGCTGCGCGTACTTCCACTGCTCGAGGTCCTGCTTGAACAGCTTCTTGGCACGGCTCGGGCGGTGCTGCCACTCAATCAGCCGGTCGCGGAACTCGTCCAGGGTCTGATCCGCCTGGAAGCTGAAGATGGCCGAGTTCTTCTTCATCTCGACCAGCTGGTGTGCGGCCCAGTCGGCGGCCAGCGCAGATCCGGACACGGGCAACAGGCGCACGCGGGCATCCGACTCGCTGATCTGGTTGTCGAAGTGCGCCTGCTCCTGCACGGTGAGGGTGCTCCAGACGGCGGCCTTGCGACCGGCGCCGATGAGCGCCGCAACGGCGGACGCCTTGAGCTCACGGTCCTGGAACGCCAGCACCCGCTCGGCCATGCGCCGGCCGATGAGGGCCGCGATCAGGCCCGCGAGGACGATCGCGATGAAGGGCAGGATCGCGGTGGAGAAGACCCGCCATCCGTCGTCGGAAAGAAGCCAGTTCACGAAGTTGTTCCACCACTGCATGATGGGCACAATAGCCCGGCGTTGCGGGCGTGCCGCGCAATGACAGGCGCAATCTCGAAATCCGCGGATGCCGCGGGTTGCGCGGATGCCGCGCTGTTCGAGGGTTAGTTAACGGCCGTCAACGTAGTCAGCGGCGGGCGACCAGCTCGGGCAGCGCCAGATCGGCGTCGACCACCTTGCCCACCCGGGCGGTCTGCGCCAGCGCAATCCCGACGAGCACCACCCCCGCGCCGACGAGTTGCACGGCGTCGAGCGACTCACCCAGCCAGAGCCAGGCGAAGAGGAATGCGAACAGCACCTCGGACGATGCCACCACGCCGGCGGCGGTGGCGGGCAGGTGGCGCAGCGCGAAGAAGCTCAACAGGAACGGGGCGAACGAGCCGAACACGACGTTCCAGAGCAGCGGGACCAGCATCGGCACCTCGACCGCGGCCAGGTTTCCGCCGAGCGAGACCGGGGTGACGAACATTGCCGGATCGATGCGCCACCAGCCGCTGAGAAACGCCCAGAACACGGCGGCGAATGCCATCGACCAGAAGGACACGGCGAGCGGGGATGTCGTGGCGACCTGTCGCTCGCCCACCAGGAAGTAGATGGTCAGCATGACCGCGGCGAACAGTGCCATCAGCACGCCCAGCCCGTTCAGCTGACTCGCCCAGACCTGGGCGACGAGCGCCAGCCCCGCGAGGACGCAGCCGATCGCAACCCAGAGACGCGCCTTCACACGCTCGTGGAAGAACAAGTACGCCACCACGGCGACCATCAACACGGCCATGTACTCCAGCAGCAGGGCGATGCCGACCGGCAGCAGTTGAACCGCCACGGCGTAACTCGCCTGCAAGAGAGCGACACCGAACACGCCGAGGAAGGCGAACCAGGCCAGCTGACGGCCGGAGACCCGGAAGGCTCCCCGCTCGATGACCAGGAGCACCGCGCCGGCGAGGATCGCGGTGCCGAGCACACGGAACTGGGTGAGTTGCATGGGATCGAGGCCCGCCTGCATGGTGACCTTCGTCACGGTGCCGTTCACCCCGAAGAGCACCGCCGCGAGCAGGGCGTAGACGTAGCCCACGGTCAGCGTCTGCCGGTGCCGGGCACGGCGTGTGGCGGGGCCACCGCGTCATCCGGCAGCGGACGTGTGACGAGCGCGCGACACGGCACGCTGGCATAACGCTGAAACGCGTCAACAGGGGTCATGGGCACAGCATAGGGTTTTGCTATGCAGACTTTTGTGCTCGCCGGTGGTTGTTTCTGGTGCCTCGACGCGGTGTACCGCACGCTGAAGGGTGTCTCCGACGTCGTGTCGGGCTACACCGGGGGAGCGACCCAGAACCCGAACTACGAACTCGTGTGCACCGGTACCACCGGGCATGCCGAAGCGGTCGCCGTCACTTTCGACCCCGACGTGATCCCCGCCGACGTGATCCTCGACGTGTTCTTCACCCTGCACGACCCGCGTCAGCTGAACCGTCAGGGCAACGACATCGGCACGCAATACCGGTCGGCGATGTACTACGCCGATGAGGAGCAGAAGGCCCTGTTCGAGTCGGCGCTGCAGCGCGCGTCGGAGTACTGGGACGGCGGCATCGTCACCCAGCTCGAGCCGCTCGGCGTGTTCTTCGAGGCCGAGGACTACCATCAGGACTTTTTCGCCAAGAACCCCGGCCAGGGCTACTGCATGGCGGTCGCCGTGCCGAAGGTCAACAAGATTCGCGCCAGCTACACGGAGTACATCAAGCCGCTCTGACCCGCGGTCGACAGCCGGTCCTAACCGGCGTAGCGTCGCAGGCGGCACAGGGAAAGGGGTTCACTGATGAACGACAACGCGAATGGCGTGCTGCAGACTTGGGTTGCTATCGGGCCGGCGGGGGCGCTCGGTTCGGTGCACCGCACGGACGAGGGCTTCACCTTCAAACTGCTCGGAGATGAGCAGACACGGGGCGTGTATCCCACGCTCGACGTGGTGAAGAACGCGCTCGTGGCGAGCCTTCCGCCGGGAACGGGGCGGCCGGAGTTCCGTGAGCACTAGGTGAACGGTCGCGTCATCTAGACCTCCACAGGTTCTCGAACGCCGGATGTGTCCCCACCGGGACGCATCCGGCGTTCGTTCTGCCCGCCGCTCGGCAACACTGTGCAGACGGACCCCGGCGAGCGAGATCCCCGGCACGAGCATCGCCGTCGGGGTTCGTCCACCCGCGTCATCCCTCACAGAACGGACCGGACATGACCGACACCATCACGCTCACCGGATTTGTTGCGACAGAGCCGCAGCACCGCCTCACCGACAAGGCGGTACCGATCACGGAATTCCGCCTCGCCTGTACGCAGCGCCGCTTCGACAAAGACACGCAGCAGTGGGTGGATTCCTACACCAACTGGTACAGGATCAACACGTTCCGCCAGCTCGCTCTCAACAGCATGATCTCGATCAAGAAGGGCCAGAAGGTGATCGTCAGCGGCAGACTTCGGGTGAAACAGTGGGAGAACGCCACCAAGAGCGGCACCGCCGTGGAGGTGGATGCCGACTCGATCGGCCACGACCTGACGTTCGGCACGAGTGCGTTCACCCGCAGCACCTCGGGTCGGAACTCCGACGCCGGCCGTTTCGCCAGCGTCCCCGCACGGGAATCGGCTGAGGAGCGGGCGTTTGAGGACGAGTCGTCGACAGACGCAGAATCCATAGGAACAGACGAGTTCCCGAGCGCGGATGCTGCCACCGGCGAGCTGGCTCACGACGCCAGCCCGGAGTTGGACGCCAGCGGCGCGGACCAGTACGCGGATGCCAGCGGGTCGCGTACCCCGTTCTAGGAAGGCCACGGCCGGGCACGCGGAACGGCTGACATCGGCTCAGGGGCAGCGGTCAGCCGATCCCACCTAGACTGGTCGGCATGGCCGAATACATTTACTCGATGGTCCGCGCCCGCAAGGCGGTCGGCGACAAGCTCATCCTCGACGACGTCACCATGGCATTCCTGCCGGGGGCAAAGATCGGAATGGTCGGCCCGAACGGCGCCGGAAAGTCCACGATCCTGAAGATCATGGCGGGCCTCGACACCCCCAGCAACGGCGAGGCCAAGCTGACTCCCGGCTTCAGCGTCGGCATCCTGATGCAGGAGCCGGTGCTCGACGAGACCAAGACCGTGCTCGAGAACGTGCAGGAGGGCGTTGGCCCGATTAAGGGCAAGCTCGATCGCTTCAACGAGATCTCGGCCGCGATGGCTGAGCCGGATGCCGACTTCGACGCGTTGCTCGCCGAGATGGGCACCCTGCAGGAAGAGATCGACGCCGCAGACGCCTGGGACCTCGACTCGCAGCTCGAGCAGGCCATGGACGCACTGCGCTGCCCGCCGGGGGATGCCGAGGTCGGCTACCTGTCCGGTGGTGAGAAGCGTCGCGTCGCGCTCTGCAAGCTGCTGCTGCAGAAGCCCGACCTGCTGCTGCTGGATGAGCCGACTAACCACCTCGACGCGGAGAGCGTGCTGTGGCTGGAACAGCACCTGGCTCAGTACCACGGCGCTGTCATCGCCGTCACCCACGACCGGTACTTCCTCGACCACGTCGCCGAGTGGATCGCCGAGGTTGACCGCGGCCGCCTCTACCCCTACGAGGGCAACTACTCGACCTACCTCGAGAAGAAGTCCGAGCGCCTGCAGGTTCAGGGCAAGAAGGACCAGAAGCTCGCCAAGCGCCTCGCCGAGGAGCTGGACTGGGTACGCTCCAACGCCAAGGGCCGCCAGGCCAAGTCGAAGGCCCGCCTTGCCCGCTACGAGGAGATGGCGGCCGAAGCTGAGCGCACCAGGAAGCTCGACTTCGAAGAGATCGTCATCCCGGCCGGTCCGCGCCTCGGCCAGATCGTGATCGACGCCAAGAACCTCGAGAAGGGCTTCGATGACCGCAAGCTCATCGAAGGCCTCAGCTTCACGCTGCCGCGCAACGGCATCGTCGGCGTGATCGGCCCGAACGGTGTCGGTAAGACCACGCTGTTCAAGACCATCGTCGGACTGGAGCCGCTCGACAACGGCGACCTGAAGGTCGGCGAGACCGTGCAGATCTCGTACGTCGACCAGACCCGCGGTGGCATCGACCCGAACAAGACCCTCTGGGAGGTCGTCTCCGAAGGGCTCGACTTCATCCAGGTCGGCAAGACGGAGATCCCCTCGCGGGCGTACGTCTCGCAGTTCGGGTTCAAGGGCCCGGACCAGCAGAAGAAGGCCGGAGTGCTTTCCGGCGGTGAGCGCAACCGGCTGAACCTGGCACTGACCCTCAAGCAGGGCGGCAACCTGCTGCTGCTCGATGAGCCGACGAACGACCTCGACGTGGAAACCCTGTCGAGCCTCGAGAACGCGCTGCTCGAGTTCCCCGGCTGCGCCGTGGTCATCACCCACGACCGGTGGTTCCTCGACCGGATCGCCACGCACATCCTGGCCTACGAGGGAACCGAAGACGACCCGGGCAACTGGTACTGGTACGAGGGCAACTTCGAGGCGTACGAGGAGAACAAGATCGAACGCCTCGGACCGGATGCCGCGAAACCGCACCGTTCCACGTACCGGAAGCTCACCAGGAACTAATGGCACGCCTGCACGTGCCCATCCGCCTGCGGTGGGCAGACCTCGACGCATACGGGCACGTCAATAACGCCACGATGCTGCGCCTGCTCGAAGAGGTGCGCGTGCAGGCGTTCTGGCTCGACGACTCGCTCGTCGGCCAGGAACACGCTGCGGGGGCGTCGACCGCGGTGATCGATGCCCGGCCAGGCTCGGACACGATCACCTTGGTCGCCCGCCAGGAGATCGAATACCTGGCTCCGGTGCCGTACCTGCGCCAGCCGCTCGACGTGCAGCTGTGGCTGGGGCGCATCGGAGGCGCGAGCATCGAGGTCTGCTACGAGGTGTGCTCGCCGATCGGGGCGAACCCGTTCGTGCTGTACGCCAGGGCGGCGACCACCGTGGTGCTGGTCGACTCCGAGTCTGGACGGCCGCGCCGCATCCGCGACAGCGAGCGCGAGGCGTGGCAGCCCTACGTCGACACTCCGGTGAAGTTCGCGAAGCGAGACTAGGGCACGCCGCACCGGGCCCTGTGGGTCAGCGGGCGAACTCCGGCAGCCGGATCATCCCTTCCTGAGCGACGCTTGCCACCAGGATGCCGTCGCGAGTGAACATCCGGCCTTGAGCAAGGCCACGCCCGCCCGAGGCGCTCGGGGACTCCTGCACGTACAGTAGCCACTCGTCTGCGCGCGCGAAACGGTGCCACCACATGGCGTGATCGAGGCTGGCGATCCTCAGCCCCTCGGTCAGCCAGGGGATGCCGTGCCGTCGCAGAACCGGTTCGAGCAGCGTGTAATCGCTGCCGTAGGCAAGCGCCGCGCGGTGCAGGTTCGGGTCGTCCGGCAGGTCGTCGAGGGCTCTCATCCACACGGCTTGGATGGTGGGTGCGCCGTCGGCACCGGCGCGTGAGGGAACGTGGCGAAGATCGAACGCCGCCGCGGCGATCGCCCGGTTGGCGAGTTCACTGTTCAGGCTTGCCAGCTGCTCCGCGATTCCGGGAAGCGACTCCGGCTCCGGCACGCCCTCCGGCATGGTCCATTGGTGGTCGAGTCCGCCATCCTCGGTCTGGAACGAGGCGATGAGCGACAGAATCGGCCTGCCGTTCTGGTAGGCCTGCGCACGGCGGGTGCTGAACGAGCGCCCGTCATGGATGCGGTCCACACCGAAGTCGATGTGCTGCTTGTCATCGCCCGGGCGCAGGAAGTAGCCATGGATGGAATGGATCACCCGCGACTCGTCGACGGTGCGCATCGCCGCCGTGATCGACTGGGCGAGCACCTGACCGCCGAAGACACGGCCGTGTGGCATCGAAACGCTGGGCCCGCGGAACCGGTCAATGCCGGCCTCATCACCGATCGCGGTTAAGTCGAGCGCGGTCAACATGCCTGCTGCGGGAGGGCGAATGGGGTCGGTCACCCTTGGCAGTCTAGAAGTGCCTGTAGCTTTGAGGGGACATGACGCGCGAATTCACCCTTGTTGATGCCCTTGCCCTCGGCGACCTGGACGTGTTCCTTGGTCGCGCCAGCCGAGTCGAAGAGGGGTCGGTGCGGCTGATCGCCAGCTCCGGCGTGCTCGCCGTCTACGTCGCCGTACTGTATCCGGCGGGGCTGCTCGACGAGACCCCGACGGTGCTGGGATTGCGTACCTTCGCGCTGGAAGACCGGCCTGAGTTCGACTCCGTGGTTCCGGTCCGGTCATTGATCCAGCGGCTCGAGCGGTTGAAGGGCGAGGCGACGGATGCCGCGGCCCCGGTCACCGTTACGCTGCCGCTCGAGGTGAACACCGTCACCTGGGCGGCCATCTCTCCGCCGAAGGGCGGCTGGCGCACCCACGACTCCACGTCTGCGGCGCTCCTCGAGCGCACGGCTCACGCCGGGATCGACGAGGTGGCGACCGCAGTGCCGAGCGGCCGCGGCGAGCAGATCGTGCACAAGGTGCGCAGCGAAGTGTGGGGTCGCCCGATTGAGGGACTCGAGCATGTGCCGGCCGGTGCGGCCTTCGCCGCGCTCAGCCTCGGCTTCCTCGCGGACGACGAGGTCCAGGTGCTCGAGGTCGGTCCCTGGACCCGGCTCACCACCGAGCGAGGCCACGTTCTGGTCAAACGCCGCGCGTGGACGCTCGCCCGGTAGAGTGCCCGCCGGTCGCAATTGCGCGACCCACCGTGCGACCGCTGAACAGGCATCCGCCGAGGAACGTGCCTTCCAGCGCGCGATAGCCGTGCATGCCGCCTCCGCCGAACCCGGCGGCCTCACCGGCGGCGTACAGGCCGGGAATAGGGCGGCCATGCACACCGATCGCGTGGCCGTCCAGGTCGGTCTGGATGCCGCCGAGGCTCTTCCTGGTGAGCACGTGCAGTTTCACCGCGATCAGTGGCCCGGCCTTCTTGTCGAGGATGCGGTGCGGCTTCGCTACCCGGATCAGCCGGTCGCCCAGGTACTTGCGGGCGGCGCGCATCCCGGTGATCTGCGCGTCCTTGCTGTACCGGTTGTCGAGCGCCCGGTCGTGAGCCTCGATCTCCCGCCGAATGTTCGCCACGTTCAGGGCGACCCCGGGGGAGCGGGCCTGCATACCCGCGAAGAGTTCGTCGAGAGTTGCGGCCACCACGACGTCTGCCCCGTGCTTCTTGAACGCCTCCACCGTCGGTGGTGCGCCTGGCAGCAGTCGTCGCAATAGCCCACCCACGTGTCGGCCGGTGAGGTCGGGGTTCTGCTCGCTCCCGGACAGCGCGAACTCCTTCTCGATGATCCGCTGCGTGAGAACGAACCAACTGTGGTCGTGCCCAGTGGAGCGCAGGTGAGCCAGCGTGCCAAGCGTGTCGTAGCCCGGGAACAGCGGCGCAGGCAGGCGGCGGCCGGTGGCGTCGAACCACAGCGACGACGGGCCGGGCAGGATCCGGATCCCGTGTCTGGCCCACACCGGATCCCAGTTGCTGACGCCCTCCGTGTAATGCCACATCCGGTCTCGGTTCACCAGGCGTGCGCCGGCGTTCTCGGTGATCTGCAGCATCCGCCCGTCCACGTGGGCGGGCACCCCGCTCAGCAGGTGGGCCGGCGGTCGCCCGAGCCGCCCGGGCCACCAGGAGCGCACGAGGTCATGATTGCCGCCGATGCCGCCGCTGGCGACCACCACCGCATCCGCGCGCAGCTCGAATTCACCGACCACCTCGCGGTTGCTGGCGAAGCCGCGTTTGGCGTTGTCGGGGCGGAGCACGGCGCCACGGGCACCCACCACGCGCCCGGAATCCATCACCAGTGCGTCGACCCGGTGGCGATACCGGATGTCGGCGATGCCCCGGCGAATGCCCTGCCTGACCCGGCGCACGAACGGCGCCAGCAGCCCCGGCCCGGTGCCCCAGACGATGTGGAACCTCGGCACCGAGTTGCCCGGCCCGATCGCACCGTAACCGCCGCGCTCGGCCCAGCCCACGACGGGAAAAAAGCGCACCCCCTTCTCGCGCAACCAGTTCCGCTTCTCGGTGGCCGCGAATGCGAGGTAGGCCTCGGCCCAGTCGCGCGCCCAGGAGTCGTCCTCCCGGTCAAAGCCGGCGCTGCCGTGCCAGTCCTGACGGGCGAGCGCATGGCTGTCGCGCACGCCCATGCGGCGCTGTTCGGGCGAGTTCACCAGGAACACTCCGCCGAACGACCACCACGCCTGCCCGCCCAGGTTGGACTCGGGCTCCTGCTCGAGGATGATCACCCGTTTGCCCGCGTCCAACAGTTCACCGGCGGCGACCAGCCCGGCGAGCCCGGCACCGATGATGAGCGCATCGACGTGTCCGGTCATGCCGGGGGCGGGACGCGACATCCAGAGCTCCTTCGTCTCGTGGCTGTTCTCAATCTAGTGATCGGATCGGGAACAATTTCCAGTGACCGCCGGTTATCTCCCGTGTCTCTCGAAAGGATTAATGATGACTATTGCTGTAACCGGTGCCACAGGCAACCTCGGACGCCTCGTGCTCGACTCCCTTCTCGCTCGCGGCATCGCCGCCGACCAGATCATCGCTATCGGACGGTCGATCGAGAAGCTTGCCGACTTCGCCGAGCAGGGTGTCCAGGTGCGGGCGGCCGATTACGGCCAGCCCGAGACTGTCGCCGCGGCGATCGCCGGCGCTGACAAGGTGCTGCTGATCTCCGGCAGTGAGGTGGGCGGACGAATCCCGCAGCATGCTGCGGTGATCGATGCCGCGAAGCAGGCGGGCGTGGAGCTTCTCGCGTACACCAGCCTGACCAACGCGGACAGCACGCCACACCTGCTCGCCCCGGAGCACAAGGCGACCGAGCAGCTTATCCGCGAGTCGGGCCTCCCGTTCACGATCCTGCGCAACAACATGTACACCGAGAACTCGGTCGGGCTCGTGCAGGCCGCTGCCGCGACCGGGGCGATCGTCTCAAGCGCCGGCGAGGGCCGGACAGCCAGCGCGAGCCGCAAGGACTACGCTGAGGCCGCCGCGGTGGTGCTCACCGAGTCCGGCCATGACGGCGTGGTGTACGAGCTTGGCGGCGACGTGGCCTGGACGCCGCAGGATCTCGCCACGGCAGCATCCGAAGTGCTGGGCACGGAGGTCGCGTACCGTGCGGTCACCTCCGAGGAGCATGTGGAGATCCTGACCGGCGCCGGATTCGACGAGGGCACCGCAGGGTTCTTCGTCGGACTGGACGCCAACACCCGGGAGAACCTGCTCGCGGAGACCACCGGCGAGCTCGCTCGCCTGATCGGTCGCCCCACGACGCCGCTCGTAGACGGCCTCGCCGAGGCGCTCGGCGACACCGAGGCTGACGCCGCGTAGGTAGCACTCAACCAGAAACCGCCCTCCCGCTAGTTCGCGGGAGGGCGGTTTTGTTGGTGAAGCGGCTTGGGTGAAGCACTGTTGCTGGCGGTCTACTCCTCGAAGGTGTTCACCATGGCGTGCGCGGCGCGCTCCAGGTACGCCCACAGGGTGGCGTCGTGCAGGGGACTCAGCTGAAGCTCGTCGGCCGCGGCGCGCATGTGCAGCAGCCAGCGGTCCCGGGCGGCCGGGTTCACTCGGAACGCGGCGTGCCGCATCCGCAGCCGGGGGTGTCCGCGTTCATCGCCGTAGGTGGTCGGCCCACCCCAGTACTGAATCAGGAACGTGCTGAGGCGGTGAATGGCGCCTTCAAAGTCGTCCTGCGGGTACATCGGCCACATCAGGTCGTCGTGCCGTACCCGCTCGTAGAACGCGCGCACGAGTCGGTCGAACACCGGCTTGCCGCCCACCTCGTCGTAGAAGTTGCCGCCGACGCGGTCCTGGCCCGGTCCGGTCCGCAGCGTCACCGGGGCGGGCGTGCTCGGAATCGACTGCTCGGTCACGAGTCCTGTCCTTTCGCGCCGGTCTTAGCGGCCTGGTTCGCGGGTACCGGGAGCGCCGACTTGGCTACCCGGGTACCCCGCTTGCTGTTCTCGGTGCCGGCGACGACGATGCTGTTCAGGGCCGGCAGTCTCACGTCGATGTCATCCAGGGCCTGTTTCAGGCGCGCGCGCAGCTCGCGGGCGACATCATCCTTGCTGGCGGACCGGGTCTTGACCACTAGTCGCACCACGACGGCTTCCGCCGAAACGGATTCGATACCCCAGATCTCAGGCTTCTCCAGGATGCGGTGACGCCACAGCCCGTCGTTCGCCATGGTGGTGGCCGTCTTCAGCAGGTGCTGCTGGATCGACTCGACCTCTGCGTCATACGGTACGGCGAGGTCGATGATGACGCGCGCCCAGCCCTGTGACATGTTGCCTACCCGCAGGATCTCGCCATTGCGCACGAACCAGAGTGTCCCGTTAACGTCTCGCACCTGCGTGATGCGGATGCCGACACCCTCGACCACTCCGGTGGCGAATCCGGTATCCACGACGTCACCCACGCCCAACTGGTCCTCCGCCACCATGAACAACCCGTTCAGCACGTCTTTCACGATGTTCTGGGCGCCGAAACCAAGGCCGGCACCGACGGCGGCGCTGATCACGGCGAACGCACCCGTAGCGTTCGGGAGGAGGGTCGAGATCAGCGCCAGGACGGCGATGACCACGATCACCGCCGTGGCGACGCTGTTCAGCACGCTGCCGAGCGCGCGGGTGCGCTGCACGGTGCGTGCTGCGGTCAGCGGCGAGTTGATGAGCGCCTGGGTGTCGTCGGCGTTCTGCTTCCTCTTAGCCCCGGAGACGATCTTGCCGACCACCCGGTCGATCGCGAAGCGCACCACCTTCAGCGCGACAAACGCGATCACCAGCGTCATCACAATCGTGATGACCGGCTGCCACACCGTCCAAAACGCTGCCCACCCGGCCCAGAAACTAACCCAGTCGAATCCATCCATATTGCCGACAAGTGTACGGAACGGTACTCGGGTCTTTTCTGAGTCGCCCGGTCACGGATGGGCGACCGGGATCAGCCGGCGTCGCGGGCCTGTACCGACAGCGCGCGCTCGACCCCGGCGAGGTTTTCCGTGACGAGGCGGCGAAGCGCCGGCGTCTCCGGGTTGGCGTCGAGCCAGGCGCGTGTCTTGTCGACGAGGTCCTGCGAGGCCAGCGGTGCCGGGTACAGGCCGACGATCAGCGTCTCGGCGATGTGGTAACTGCGGGTCTCCCAGATTGTGGTGAGGGCCTCGAAGTACTTGTCCGCAACGGGCGCCAGCGTGCTGGCATCGTTCACATGCTGGTAGCCGAGCGTGGTGTTGCGCACGATGGCGTTCGGCAGCTTGTCGTTCTCGACCAGTTCGCCAAATGCCGCGAGCTTCGCCTCGGCCGTGGGGAAGGTGGCGCGCGCCCGCGCGGCGGCTTGCTGGCCGTTGGCGGTGTTGTCCTTCTCCAGCTCGGCGGCGATGTCCGCGTCGGTCGCCGCGCCGTTCAGCACCAGACCCTCCAGCAGCTCCCAGCCGAGGTCGGTGTCTATGGTGAGGCCGTCGAGCACGATCGTGCCATCGCGCAGGCCGCGAAGCGTCGCGACATGCTCACCGGTCGACGCCAGGTTGGCGAAGAACTTGACGAACTGGAACTGGGCGTCAGAGCCGGCGGTCGCGTTCTCGGCCAGCTGCCACAGGGTGGAGCCGATGAACTCGATGGCTGCGGCGCGCTCGGCCGGCACGACATAGGTGCGGGCCGTGGTGGCGAGCTGGCTGAGGGTGAGTCGGATGGTGGTGGACTCGGTCTCCGTCGCAATGTTGCCAAGCACCAGCCGGATGTAGTCGGTAGGGCTGGTTTCGGCGTCGCGGGTGGCGTCCCACACCGAGCCCCAGACCAGCGCGCGGGCGAGCGGGTTCTCGATGTCGCTCAGGTGGGCGATCGCCGTGTGCAGCGATTCCTCATCGAGGCGGATCTTCGCGTACGCCAGGTCGTCGTCGTTGATCAGGACGAGATCGGGTCGGCGCTTGCCGACCAGCTCCGCGACATCCGTTCGCTCGCTGTCGATGTCGAGCTCGAAGCGCTCGTCACGGACCAGCTTGCTGCCGTTCAGATTGTAGAAGCCGATCGCGAGGCGGTGCGGGCGGATCGTCGGGTAGGCCTCGGGCGCGGACTGCAGCACCGCGAACCCGGTAATCATTCCGCCATCGTCGGTGCTGATCTCGGGGCGCAGGGTGTTGACGCCCGCGGTCTCCAGCCACTTCGCCGACCAGCCGGACAGGTCGCGACCGCTGGTCACCTCGAGCTCGGCGAGCAGGTCGCGTAGTTCGGTGTTCTGGTACTCGTGCTTTGTGAAGTAGGCGGCAACTCCGGCGAAGAAGGCGTCCCGGCCCACCCAGGCGACCAGCTGCTTCAGCACCGATCCGCCCTTGGCGTAGGTGATGCCGTCGAAGTTGACCTGCACGTCTTCGAGGTCGTTGATCGTGGCGACGACCGGGTGGGTCGTCGGCAGCTGGTCCTGGCGGTAGGCCCAGCTCTTCTCCATCGCCTGGAAGGTGGTCCAGGCTTCGGTCCACTCGGTGGCCTCGGCGGTGGCGATGGTGGAGGCCCACTCGGCGAACGACTCGTTCAGCCACAAGTCGTTCCACCACTTCATGGTGACCAGGTCGCCGAACCACATGTGGGCGAGCTCGTGCAGGATTGTGACGACGCGCCGTTCCTTGATTGCGTCGGTGACCTTACTGCGGAACACGTACGTCTCGGTGAAGGTCACCGCGCCGGCGTTCTCCATGGCGCCCGCGTTGAACTCGGGCACGAACAGCTGGTCGTACTTCTCGAACGGGTAGGCGTAGTCGAACTTCTCCTCGAAGTACGCGAATCCCTGCCGAGTCTTCTCGAAGATGTAGTCGGCGTCCATGTACTGCGACAGCGAGGCGCGGCTGAAGACGCCGAGCGGGATGGTGCGACCGTCACGGCTGGTCAGCTCACTGCGGGTCACGTCATACGGACCGGCGACGAGGGCGGTGATGTAGGAGGAGATGCGGGGCGTGGGGGAGAACCGCCACACCGCCTTGTCGGTGCCGTCGATCGGCTCGGGCGCGGGGGTCGGTGAGTTGCTGACGACCTGCCAGCGCGCCGGTGCGGTCACCGTGAACGTGAAGAGCGCCTTGAGGTCGGGCTGCTCGAACACCGCGAAGACGCGGCGGGAGTCGGGAACCTCGAACTGCGAGTACAGGTACACCTCGCCGTCGACCGGGTCGACGAAGCGGTGCAGGCCCTCGCCGGAGTTGGTGTACTCGGCATCCGCGACCACCTCGAGCAGGTTCTCGGCCTGCAGGTTGTCAAGCTGGATGCGCACACCGTCGCTGACGGCGGCCGGGTCGAGGTCCACACCGTTCAGCGTGACCCGGTGCACGGTGCGGGTGAACGCATCGATGAAGGTGGAGGCGCCGGCGGCCGCCGTGAAGGCGACCGTGGTGGTCGACGAGAACGTCTCGTCTCCGGTCGTGAGGTCGAGCGTGATGTCGTAGCTTTCGACGTCGACGATTGCCTTGCGCTCTTCCGCTTCGACGCGGGTGAGGTTCTCTCCTGGCACGGGTGCTCCTGGGGTTCTGCGAACGAGATATGTCGGTGGTGCGCACAGCAGGCGACAACACCGTGAACCAACCTATCGTTCGCAGGCGAATTACCGAGGTACCCGCGCGACGAACGCCCCATCAGGGGAGCAGGTGCTCACCGGATGGGGCGTCGTGATCGTAGCTGCCCGCTACGCCGGGCTAGTGCAGCTCAGGTGCTCAGGTGCTCAGGTGCTGGCGTACCCCCGGGCTCCGGTCCGAGTGGGTGCGGCTTGTACCACCGGTGTTTCGGTGACGACGAAGCGGCGGCTGGTTGCGATGGCCGAGGTCAGCAACGAGTACAGCCGATCGTCCGGGTCCAAGACGCAGGCGGTGGCGATACCGTCGACGGCGCTCTGGATGATCATGTGACTGTGCCGCGCCGACATGTCCGTCGGCATATGCCTCAGGTTCGCGCTGACGAACGCCCTGGCCCACCGTTCAGCGGCAGGAGCCGTGGCAAAGGCGTGCTCGAGCATGCTCTCGGCGTCGATCACGCTGGTTGCCGGCATCCGGGACAGTGCGCTCTGGCAGACGATCGCGCCGACCGCCAGGGAGCGTTGCCGCTCTTCGAACGCCACCGGGATCGCCGCGGCTGCCGCTTGCAGAGCCAACACCATGTCGAGTCGTTTGTCGTCGGTTGTCAGACCGATGACCGAGGGGATATGCGAGGCCAGTCTGCTGCGGGCCGAATCGCTCGTGCAGTCGTTCACCATGCGAGCCAGATGGGCGAGCCCTGCATGTGTGCATTTCGGGTGATCGCTCCACTTTTCGCCGGCTAGGTACGAGGCGAACTCCATGAAGCAGGCGCCCCGCTTGGGGTTGCGGTGCCTACCTGGAGACAGGATTGGCATCACATCGAGTGTCTCCGGTGACCTGGTCATGAAGTACCTCCTCGAACAACGTGACCGACTAGCTCTACTGTGCGCTCACCGGTGCCGAAACTCAACGGTTAGCGCGACGCTCTTGGGTGATCCACAGCCCTCCTAAACTGGTGCGATGCGCATCCACATCGCCACCGATCACGCCGGCCTCGAGTTCAGCCAGGACCTTCAAGAGCACCTCACGCGCGAGGGCCACGACGTGATCGATCACGGACCTACCAGCTACGACCCGCTCGATGACTACCCGGCGTTCTGCATCAACGCGGCGCGCGCCGTGGTCGCTGACCAGCAGGCGGGGGTCCAGGCTCTCGGGGTCGTATTCGGCGGTTCGGGCAACGGCGAGCAGATCGCCGCGAACAAGGTTCAGGGTGCCCGCGCGGCACTGGTCTGGAACCTTGACACCGCGAAGCTGGCCCGGCAGCACAACGACGCCAACGTGATCTCGATCGGGGCGCGGCAGCACTCCATCGACGAGGCTGTCCTGTTCATCGACGCCTTCATCGCCACGCCGTTCCCCGGCGACGAGCGCCACGCTCGCCGCATCGCTCAGCTCACCGAGTACGAGGCCACCGGGTCGATCGCCGGCCATTCCGTCGTCTAACGATCGGGTAACGCATGCCTGAAGGTCACTCCGTTCACCGCATCGCCCGCCAGTTCGCCCTGCACTTCGTCGGGCATCCGGTGTCGGTGTCGTCGCCGCAGGGCCGATTCGCTGCCGGCGCCACCCGCATCGACGGTGCCACGATGATCGCGGCGATGGCGGTCGGCAAGCAGATGTTCCTCAAGTTCGACAATGGGCTCTGGCTGCGCGTGCATCTCGGCATCTACGGCGCCTGGGACTTCGCCGGCGACATCACGGCCGACGCCACCACGGCATCCGCCAACGGCCGGATCGGCCAGGCCAACCAGCGCGGCACCATCCTCGATGCCGCAGGTGAAGACTCGCTGCACAGCATCGGAGCGCCCCGGCGCACCCGTCTGCGCATGTCCGAGCAGGAGAAGCTGCAGCCCGACATTGACACGTTCCCGCCGGAGCCGATCGGACAGGTGCGGGTGCGGCTGCTGACCGAGGTGTCCTGCGCCGACCTGCGCGGGCCGACAGCGTGCGAGGTCATCGACTCCGAGGCCGTCGCCCACACCATCGCGAAGCTGGGGCCCGACCCGATGGTCGATGACCCGCAGCACGCCGAAGAGCGCTTCGTCACCGCCGTGCGTAAGAAGTCGACCCCGATCGGGCTGCTGCTGATGGACCAGTCAGTGGCGAGCGGCATCGGCAACGTCTACCGCGCGGAACTGCTGTTCCGGGTACGCCTTGACCCGCACACCCCGGGAAAGAACGTGCCAGAGGATCTCGCGCGGGCGCTCTGGCAGGACTGGGCGCACCTGCTCGACATCGGCGTGCACACCGGGCAGATGATGACCATGGACGACCTCGACGACGACGCCTACCGCAAGGCGCTTGCGCATCGGGACGACCGGCACTGGGTGTACCACCGCGAGGGACTGCCCTGCCGAGTGTGCGGCACGAATATCTCGATGGAAACGGCGGCGGGCCGCAAGCTCTACTGGTGCGCGAACTGCCAAACTTGAGCCATGCTGCCAACGGCTCACTTTCTGCTTGAGGACCCGGACGAGGTCAAACGGCTGATCCGCGAGAATCCGTGGGCAACGTTCGTGTCATCGACATCCGCGGGTCTCGTCGCCTCGCACTATCCGGTGCTGGTGGAGGAGGATGCCGCCGGCCTCAGCATCGTCAGCCACTTCGGTCGCCCCGACGATGTCGCGCACGAGCTCGGGCAGCACGAGATCCTGGTCATCATCCCAGGCCCGCACGGCTACGTGTCGCCCGGCTGGTACACCCCGGGCGACTTCATCCCCACCTGGAACCACGTCACCGCCCACCTGTACGGGGTACCCGAACTGCTCGACGCCGACGAGAACTTCCGGATCCTCGGAAACCTGGTCGATCATTTCGAGGACCGGATGCCGGAACCGCAGCGTCTGCAGCAGGACGAGCGGGTCGCCCGGGCCGTGGCCCGCGGCACGGTAGGCGTACGGCTGCGCGTCACCCGCGTCGATGCCCGGCAGAAGCTCAGCCAGAACAAGAGTTCCGAGGTGATCGAGCGCATCATCACCTCGCTCGAATCCGATGAGCAGTACGCCGAGCCCCGACTCGCGCGTGAGATGAGGAGGGTCCATCGTGCTGATCAGTAACGCCCGGGTGGGAGACGCACTCCTCGACCTGAGAATCCGGGACGGGGTGATCACCGAACTCGGCGTGCTAGGCGGCGAGGGACTCGACCTGGAGGGCCGCTATGTGATCCCGGGGCTCTGGGACGAGCACGTGCACTTCACCCAGTGGTCGCTGGCCCGCCGCCGGCTGGACCTGCAGTCGGCGACATCCGCTGCGGAAGCCGCGCAGCTCGTCGCCGTGGCGGCGTCGCAGATCACCACACCCGACGCCCCACGGCGCCTGTTCGGAGGGCATGGTCATTTCGGAGGGCACGGGCACGTGGAGCCGCCCGTGCTGGTGGGCGCCGGCTTCCGCGACGCACTCTGGCCCGACATCCCGACCGTAAACCTGCTGGATGCCGCGGCCCCCGACATCCCGGTCGTGCTGGTGAGCGGCGATGTGCACAGCTGCTGGCTGAACTCCGCGGCGCTCAAGCGATTCGGCTTCGCCGGACGCACCGACGGCCTGCTGCGCGAGGACGAGTCATTCGCCGTGGTGCGGCAGCTTGATTCGGTTGCGCCAGAGCAGATCGAGGGCGCAATCGCGGATGCCGCGGCCGCCGCGGCAGCCCGCGGGATCGTCGGCATCACCGAGCTCGAGTTCGGCTGGAACATCGACGCCTGGCAGTCCCGCATCGCCGCCGGCGTTGACACCCTGCGGGTCGATGTCGGCTTCTACGCCGACGACCTGCAGCGGGCGATCGACGCCGACTACCGCAGCGGACAGCGGCTGAACGACCTGCTCACCGTGGGCCCGCTGAAGATGATCACCGACGGATCGCTGAACACCCGCACCGCCTACTGCGTCGACCCCTACCCGGATGTGCACGACCAACCGCATGGCATGCTCACCGTGCAGCCGGACGAGCTCGTCGGCTACCTCACGCGGGCCACCCGGCACGGGCTGCGCGCCGCGGTGCACGCGATCGGCGATGACGCGAACCGGGTTGCCCTGGACGCGTTCGAGACGGTCGGATGCCGCGGTCGAATCGAGCACGCGCAACTGCTGCGCCGTGAGGACCTCAGCCGATTCGCGGAGCTCGGCATTGTCGCGAGTGTTCAACCCGAGCACGCGATGGACGATCGGGACGTCGCCGACCGCTACTGGCACGGCCGAACCGACCGGGCCTTCGCGCTGCGCTCACTGATCGACGCCGGCGCCGAGGTGCGCTTCGGTTCCGACGCGCCGGTCGCGGCGCTGGATCCGTGGGTGTCAATCGCCGCCGCCGTGTCGCGGACCAAAGACGGACGGGAACCCTGGCACCCCGAACAGTCCATCACCGTGGACGAAGCGATTGCGGCCTCCGTGCGGTCGTCAATCGGCGTCGGTCAGCCAGCTGACCTCGTGGTGCTGGAGCATGACCCGCGCACGGTCAGCGCAGAGGAGCTGCGCACGATGCCGGTCGCGGCAACGATGCTCGGCGGGCGGTTCACTCACCAAACAATCTGACGTGGGTCGTCAGCTGGCCACGCGATAGCGGGACTGCGAGCGCCAGTCGACGGCGCCGGGCGCCAGCTGAATCTCCGGGCGGCGTTGCTCGACCCGGTCGGTCCAGCTTGCGCCGTCCCACCAACGCAACAGCATGGTGCCAAGGGGATCGGGGTACCAGCCTGCGGGCGCGGCTGACAAGGCTGCAGCAGTCATGAGTGTGCTCCTGGGGGCAGGAACTCGCGCATGTCCGAAGAATTGGGGGTAAGACTTGCGACGAGTATTCGGGTTTAGGGTGCCCTGATGCTATTGCCCTCCGCGTGAGGCGTGCAAGAGCGACACGCCGTGTGACGAGAAAAGGCGAACCCCATTCACGGTGCAGGATGCCGCAAACAGGTCAGGCCCCGGTTCGTAAACCGGGGCCTGACCTGCGTTTTAGTGGAGGGGATGACGGGAATCGAACCCGCGTCATTAGTTTGGAAGACTAAGGCTTTACCATTAAGCTACATCCCCGCAAACAACCGGTCATCGCCGGATGCGCGAGAGCAAGCCTAATACATGCTCGCGAGTGCTTCTGACATTTGCCCGGTGGAACTCGGCTAGACTTGGCGAGGCCAATTTCGCGGGAGACTCCGGTTTCCCGCTTTGTTCGCCACCGAACACATCGGTTACCGGGGTGTAGCTCAGCTTGGCTAGAGCGCCCGCTTTGGGAGCGGGAGGTCGCAGTTTCGAATACTGTCACCCCGACCACACCAGTTCGTCAATAAACAGGAGAAGCCCCACATTGGTCAACACCACGGTTGAGAAACTGAGCCCGACGCGCGCGAAGCTCACCATCGCTGTCACCCCGGAAGAGCTGAAGCCCAGCATCGACCACGCTTACAAGCACATCGCTGAGCAGGTCAACATTCCCGGTTTCCGCAAGGGCAAGGTGCCGGCACCGATCATCGACCAGCGTGTTGGCCGTGAAGAAGTGCTGAACCACGCTGTCAGCGAGAGCCTGGACCGCTTCTACCGCGACGCCGTCAAGACCGAGGAGATCCGCACCCTGGGTCGTCCCGAGGCCGACGTCTCCGAGTGGCCCAACGTCAAGGACTTCACCGGCGACCTGATCATCACCGTCGAGGTCGATGTCCGTCCCGAGTTCGACATCCCGAAGTACGAGGACATGCTCCTCACCGTGGACGCCGTCGAGGTCACCGACGACGAGGTCGAGACCGAGCTGAACAACCTGCGCGCCCGCTTCGGCACGCTGATCACCGTCGACCGCCCGGCCAAGACCGGCGACTTCGCGCAGATCGACCTGGTTGCGACCATCAACGGCGTCGAGGTCGACACCGCCAACAACATCAGCTACGAGCTCGGCTCCGGCGAACTGATCGAGGGCATCGACGAAGCCCTCGACTCGCTTACCGCCGGTGAGAGCACCACGTTCGAGTCCAAGCTGGTCGGCGGCGACAACGCCGGCGAGACCGCGGAGATCGCCGTGACCGTGAACGCTGTCAAGGAGCGCGAGCTTCCCGAGGCCGATGACGACTTCGCACAGATCGCCAGCCAGTTCGACACCATCGACGAGCTGAAGGCTGACCTCGCCGAGCAGGCCGGCAAGTCGAAGACCTTCGGTCAGGTCGGCCAGGCCCGCGACCAGATCGTCGACAAGCTGCTCGGCCTCGTCGAGATCCCTGTTCCGGAGAAGCTGGTTGAAGACGAGGTGCACCGTCACCTCGAGCAGGAAGGTCGCCTCGAGGACGACGAGCACCGCGCCGAGGTCAAGGAATCCAGCGAGGCCACGTTCCGCTCGCAGATCCTGCTCGACGCCATCGCCGAGCAGGAGAACGTCAAGGTCGGCCAGGACGAACTGACCCAGTACCTGATCCAGGGTGCCGCGCAGTACGGCATGGAGCCCGGCGAGTTCATCCAGGTGCTCGACCAGAACGGCCAGATCCCGGCCATGGTCGGCGAGGTTGCCCGCTCCAAGGCTCTCGCTGTGGTGCTCAGCAAGGCCAAGGTCGTTGACGACAAGGGCAACGACGTCGACGTGTCGGACTTCACCGCCACCGCGGGTGACGCACCCGAGGATGTCGTCGAGTTCGGCGACGACGACGCCGAGGTTGACGAGCACGCCGGTCACAACCACTAGAACCGTGTAGCGAAGGGCCCGGGGCTGATGCCTCGGGCCCTTCGTCGTTCTCGCGGCCGGCCGGTATCGTGCCAGGGTGACTGAGACAACACGACCAGACAAGCACGACCCGCGATCTCTCGGCGCGATGAGCCAGGCGGTACACGCCGGCAATGCGATCGATGCAGGCACCGGCGCCCTCCGCACGCCGATTGTGATGGCGAACTCGTACGCGCTGCCCGAGGACCCCTCGTCTCTGAGCTGGTCAACCTCGGAGCACAGCATCTACACCCGCAACGGCGCGGTCAACCAGAAGGCACTGCAACAGAAGCTTGCCCTTCTCGAACACGGTGAGGATGCCGTGGTACTCGCGAGTGGTGTCGCCGCCCTGCACGCGGTGTTCTTCACCATGCTGCGCACCGGCGACCATGTCGTGCTCGCCGACCAAACCTACGAGGCGTCCTTCCGCCTGTTCACCGACCTGTTGCCCGAGAAGTACGGCATCAATGCCACCCTGGTCGACACGGCGGACCTGGACGCGGTTCGCGCGGCCATCCGTCCGACTACGCGGCTGGTCCATACCGAGACGATCGCGAACCCGACCACCCGGATCGCCGACATCGCCTCACTCGCCGCGATCGCGCACGAAGCCGGGGCGCTGCTGTCGGTGGACTCGACCTTCACCCCTCCACCGCTCAGCCGACCACTCGAGGCCGGCGCCGACCTCGTCGTGCACTCGCTCACCAAGTACATCAACGGCCACGGCGACGCGATGGGCGGTGCCGTCATCGGATCGGCCGAGCTCATCGGGGCGATCAAGGCCGACGCGATGGTCGATGTCGGGGGAGTGGTCAGCCCATTCAACGCCTGGCTGATCATGCGCGGCTCGGTGACGCTGCCGTTGCGCCTGCGCCAGCACGTGGCATCCGCCGAGCGGGTCGCCCAGTTCCTCGACGCCGACTCCCGCGTCGCCTACGTGCACTACCCGGGACTGTCGTCGCACCCGCAACATGAACTCGCGCGCCGAGTGCTGCCGAACGGCGGTGGCGCGATGATGGCATTCGCTGTCGAGGGCGATGCCGACACGCAGAACCGCTTCGTTGCAAACCTGCGGGTGATCACCTCAGCCGTGTCGCTCGGCCACGATGAGACCCTCATCGTGCACGTCGGCACCAGCGGACCGAGGGTGGCGCACTACCCGGCCGAGTTCCAGCGCTACGGGCACCTGCGGTTGTCGATCGGACTTGAGGATGCGGATGACCTCATCGCCGATATCCGCGCCGCGCTCGATGCGACATTCCCCGGCTGAGCCGAGGACGGCGCACACGCCGCGGGCGGCACCGCCTGCGCGGCGCGCCAGTCTGCCGAGGGCGAACACGGCAGTTCCCGTGCGTTAGCTCCAGTAGATTCGAAGCAAGCGACAACTGAATGGGAGCTCGAACCATGGCCGAACCGGCAATGCCGAACAGTGTTTTTGACCGACTGTTGAAGGACCGCATCATTTGGCTCGGCTCCGAGGTGCGCGACGACAACGCCAACGAGATTGCGGCGAAGTTGTTGCTGCTCGCGGCCGAGGACCCCAAGAAAGACATCTACCTGTACATCAACTCGCCCGGTGGCTCGATCACCGCCGGCATGGCGATCTACGACACGATGCAGTTCGTCCCGAACGACATTGTCACCGTCGGCATCGGCATGGCCGCGTCGATGGGACAGCTGCTGCTGACCGCCGGCACCAAGGGCAAGCGGTACATCACCCCGAACGCCCGGGTGCTGCTGCACCAGCCGCACGGTGGATTCGGCGGAACTTCGTCCGACATCCAGACCCAGGCTGCCCTCATCCTGGACATGAAGAAGCGCCTCGCCGAGATCACCGCGAACCAGACCGGCAAGACGGTCGAGCAGATCAACCTCGATGGTGACCGCGACCGCTGGTTCAACGCCAAGGAAGCCCTCGAGTACGGCTTCGTCGATCACATCCGCGAGTCCGCGTCCGACGTCATCGGCGGCGGCGGAACCGAATCCTAAGCGCCGAGAGAGATAAGAGAACCGACATGGAAACCCCCAACTTCACCGCTCTCGGCGGCGTAACCGGCGCCGCGATGCCCAGCTCCCGCTACATCCTGCCGAGCTTCGAAGAGCGCACCGCCTACGGCTACAAGCGCCAGGACCCGTACGCCAAGCTGTTCGAAGACCGCATCGTCTTCCTTGGCGTGCAGGTCGACGACGCGTCGGCGGATGACGTGATGGCCCAGCTGCTCGTGTTGGAGAGCCAGGACCCCGACCGCGACATCGTCATGTACATCAACTCACCCGGTGGCTCGTTCACCGCGATGACGGCGATCTACGACACCATGCAGTACATCCGTCCGGAGATCCAGACCGTTGTGCTCGGTCAGGCCGCCTCGGCAGCTGCCGTGCTGCTGGCCGCCGGAACCCCGGGCAAGCGTCTCGCCCTACCGAATGCTCGCGTGCTGATCCACCAGCCGGCGATCGGCGAGGCCGGCCAGGGCCAGGCCTCTGACATCGAGATCCAGGCCCGTGAGATTCAGCGTCTGCGCGAGTGGCTCGAGGAGACCCTGTCCAGGCACTCCAACCAGAGTGTCGAGACCGTGTCACGCGACATCGACCGTGACAAGATCCTGATCGCCGCCGAGGCGCAGGAGTACGGCCTGATCGACCAGGTGCTGACCAGCCGCAAGGGTGTTCCGCAGCTCGTCAAGAAGTAACCAGCGCTCACCGTTCGAAGGCCCGCCGGCACCTGTCTGCGGGCCTTCGTCGTTGTCGGCGGCCAGCGCGGCGGTGACGTTGCCGAAGGTGACCGTGATCGCGGCCAGGTCGATGCCCGGGTCGCCGAGCAGCCAGAGGAGCGTCACCGCGTCGTCGATGCCGGTGTCGCAGGCGCCCAGGTACACGGCGGACTCTAGGGAGTCGGGTAGTCAGTGTGCACCCAGTATCCCGCCCGCAGCCGGTCGGCGTGCGGGCGGGAATCGGTTACTTGCTGCTGGTGTCGTCGTCCTGCGTGGCAGCGCCGGACTTCTCGCCGCGCCGGCGGACCACCCCGTAGGCGACGCCGCCGAGAATGAGCACCGTGCCGATGCCGATGATCCACGGGGTTGGGTTGGCGGCATCCTCGGTGTCTGAAGCATCCGACGCACTCTCAGAAGCGTCGGGCGCGGTCGAGGGTTCGGTGCTCGGTGCCGCACCGGCGGTACTCTCCGCGGTCGGCGTGGGCTCCGCGGCCGGCTCGCAGGTGGGAGCGGTCGCGGAACCGGTCGCGGGCTCGAACCCGGCCGGCGGCGCCCAGGTGAAGCTCGAGGTGCCCTCGGTGGGGTGGCTGTCGCCCGAGACGAAC
>JBEVDR010000105.1:0-16802 GCA_040513215.1 Microbacteriaceae bacterium
TTGTGCCGCCACGGCTGAAAATGGTCACTGGCGGTGACACTGTCAAAGCCGTACTCCTCGGCCATCACGCCGAGCTCGACCAGCTCGCGCGGGGCGAACTGCTCAGCAGACGCCTTCAATCCCAGTTTCAGCACAGTAATCCTCCTGTGGATAGCGAGCGGTCAGGCGTCGTAGCGCCGGATCAGCGCCGCGAGGGCCTGCCCACCGCCGATGCACATCGTGACAACACCGTACTCAAGATCGCGGCGCTGCAGGTCGAGGGCGAGTCGCAGGGTCAGGATGCTGCCGGTGGCGCCCACCGGATGCCCGAGCGCGATCGCCCCACCGTACGGGTTCGTGCGGTCGGGGTCGAGTCCGGCGTCGCGGATCACGGCGACAGCCTGGGAGGCGAATGCCTCGTTCAACTCCACACTGCCGACATCCTTCGGGCTCAGCCCGGTCGCCTCGAACAGCGAGTTCAACGCCAGCGTGGGTGCGTAGCCCATCAGTTCGGGTTCCATTGCCGCCGTGGTGACGTGCTCGATCGTGGCAAGGCCGCCGAGGCCGCGGGCGCGCACGTCGCTTTCCCGCATCAGCACGACGGATGCCGCGCCATCGTTGATCCCGGACGCGTTGCCTGCGGTGACGGTACCCTCCGCCTGGAACACGGGCCGGAGCCCGGCGAGCACCTCGAGGGTAGTGTCCGGCCGCGGGTGCTCGTCAACGTTGACCTCAACCGGTTTGCGGCCGGCCGTGGTCACGGGCACGATCTCCTCCGCGAACGCCGCCTTCGCGGCGTCCGTCGCGGCCCGGTGCTGGCTCTGCAGGGCGAACTCGTCCTGCTGCTGCCGGGAGACGCCGTATTTGGCGGCGACGTTCTCGGCGGTGACGCCCATGTGCTTGTTGCTGAACGGGTCGGTGAGCATGGCGATGGTGCCGTCTTGCAGCGTGCGGTCACCGAGCTTGTCGTTGTACCGGGCATTGAAGTCGTAGAACGGCATGCGGCTCATGTTCTCGTTGCCGCCGGCGAGCACGACATCGGCGCCACCGGACTGCTTGGCTCCCCACATCAGCTGCATCGCGCCCGACCAGATGGACTGCAGGCCGCTGCCGCAGAGCCGGTTCACCGTGTACGCGGGCGTGTTCTTGGGGAGCCCGGCCTCGAGCGCAACCCGGCGGGCGTTGTAGGCGTCCGGGCCGACCTGGCCGATGCAGCCCATGATCACCTCGTCGACCTCGTCCTTCTCGATGCCGGCACGCAGCAGCGCCTCGACGCTCGCCTGCGCGCCGAGGAGATAGCCGGGGGTGTCGCGGAAGACGCCGCCGAAGCTGCCTACGGGGGTGCGGGCGCCGTTCACGATGACGACTTTGTCGGTGGTGTTCACGGTGAGGATCTCCAGATTTCGGCAACGCTGCGGATGGGAGTAGTTCTCGGGTATGGACCTAACGGGATACTACTCGGTCCTTCGTCCGCACCCAGGAGGACCAAACCGCAGACCTCACCCCCTACTCACGACCTGGGCGAGAGGATGCCGCGCTCCCACCCGCCTAGGCTGGATCGGTGCCGATCGCTTTCCCCGTCATCGCCTGGTTTCGCGAGCACGCCCGCGAGCTGCCCTGGCGAGAACCCGGGTTTCCGGCCTGGGGCATCCTGGTCAGCGAGGTGATGCTGCAGCAGACTCCGGTGGTCCGGGTGATCCCCCGTCTTGAGAAGTGGCTGGAACGCTGGCCGACCCCCGCCGCCCTCGCGGCCGACGCACCGGGCGAGGCGGTGCGCGCCTGGGCCCGGCTCGGATACCCACGACGTGCCCTGAACCTGCATGCGGCTGCGGTCGCGATCACCGAGAGGCACGGCGGGGTGGTACCGCAGGACGTGGACGAGCTGCTCGCGCTGCCGGGCGTCGGACATTACACCGCGCGCGCTGTGGCGAGTTTCGCCTACGGGCTGCGGCATCCGGTGGTCGACACGAACGTGCGCCGGGTGATCGCCCGGGCCATCGACGGTCAGGGCGAGGCCGGACCACCGAAGACCCGCGTGGATCTTGCCGCGATGCAGGCGCTGCTGCCCGAGGATCCCGCCGACGCGAAGCTCGCGAACGCGGCCCTGATGGAGCTCGGCGCGATGGTCTGCACAGCCCGGGCACCGCGCTGCGAGGCGTGCCCGATCGCCGAACTCTGCGCCTGGCGGCTGGCGGGATACCCCGAGTACGAGGGTCCGAAGGCGGCCGTGCAGAAGAAGTTCGAGGGCAGCGACCGTCAGGTGCGCGGCCTGATCATGGCGGAACTGCGGGCGAGCGACATCCCGGTCAGTCACGCCGAAATCGAGCAGGTATGGACGGATGCCGCGCAGCGCGAGCGCGCGCTGGCGGGGTTGCTGCAAGATGGGCTCGCGGTCGGCGATGCAGCCTCGGGCTACCGGCTGCCCTGACCGTGTCGGCTGCGCTCACGACTCCGAGCGCGCGCAGAACAGCAGTGTTCCGTTCCGGCGCGCCGGGGTGCACCGCCGGCGAACGGCGTGTCGTCGTGGATCGCTGCCGTTCTGCGCAGTACGGATGCGGCGAAGCCGGCTGAGCCAGCGCAGAGCGAAGCAGCCTCAGCCGCATCAGCGATGCGTAACTAGCGGGGCGGTTCCTCGTCGAAGCCGGCGGCCTCCTCGGCCAGGGCTTCGTTGAAGTCGTCGTCGCCGATCACGCGCGGCTTGACGTACGGGTCCTCGTCGCCGGCATACTGCGCCGACTTGGCCAGGGTCTGCGCCTCGGCGTCGCGCAGGCGAGCCTCGTCGAGCAGTTTGTTGATGTGCTCGGCGTTCTCTGGCAGCGCGTCGTGGATGAACTCCAGCGACGGCGTCAGGCGTGCGGTGATGTTCTTGCCCACCTCGCTGCGCAGCATCCCGGTCGCCGACTTCAGTGCGGCGGCTGTGTCGTCGCGCTCTTCGTCGCTGCCGTACACCGTGTAGAAGATGGAGGCGTGCTGCAGGTCGCCGGTCACCTTGACGTCGGTGATTGTGAGGAACCCCAACCTCGGGTCCTTGATTCCCCGCTCGAGACGCCTCGCGACGATCTCCTTGATGCGGTCTGCCATCTTTCTGGCGCGCTGCGGATCAGCCATGTTTTCAATCCTGCCTTGTTGGGAGGTTAGTAGTTAATCGGGCCGGGTTTCGAGCCGGCCGTGAACGGCGTCCTCAACCAGCGAAGGTCCAGGAACGAAGGAACCGGCCGGGCCGCGACTCGCGCGACCCGACCGGCAGAACCGAGGGGGTTAGACCCGCGGCTTCTCCTTCATTTCGATGGTCTCGATCTCGTCACCGATCCGGATGTCGTTGTACTTGCCCAGGCCGATACCAGCTTCGAAGTCGGTCTTGACCTCGGTGACGTCGTCCTTGAAGCGACGCAACGACTCGATGGCCAGGCCATCGGCGATGACGATGCCCTCGCGGATGACGCGGGCCTTGGCGTTGCGGGTAATGGTTCCGCTGCGCACGATGACACCGGCGACGTTTCCGAACTTCGAGGAGCTGAACACCTCGCGGATCTCGGCAACACCCGACTGCACCTCTTCGAACTCGGGCTTGAGCATGCCCTTGAGCGAGTTCTCGATGTCCTCGAGTGCGGCGTAGATGACCGAGTAGAACCGCACGTCGACGCCTTCACGGGCGGCACGTTCGCGGGCCTTGGTGTCAGGTCGCACGTTGAAGCCGATGATGATCGCGTTGTCGACCGTCGCCAGGTTGACGTCGGATTCGGTAACGGCACCAACACCACGGTGGATGATGCGCAGCTGAACGCTCTCGTCGACCTCGATCTTGAGCAGCGACTCTTCCAGGGCCTCAACGGCACCGGAAACGTCACCCTTGATGATGAGGTTGAGCGACTCGACCTTGCCCTCTTCGAGTGCACGGGTGAAGTCCTCGAGGCTGATGCGCTTGCGCGCCTTGGCCAGCTGGGCGTTACGCTCGACCGCTTCACGCTTCTCAGCGATCTGGCGGGCGGTGCGGTCTTCCTCGGTGACGATGAACGTGTCACCGGCGCGAGGCACCGACGACAGGCCCTGCACCTGAACCGGACGAGACGGGTAGGCCTCGGTGACCGAGTCGCCGTTCTCGTCGGCCATGGCACGCACGCGGCCATAGGCGGTTCCGGCGACGATGGCGTCTCCGACCCGGAGCGTTCCGGACTGGATCAGCACGGTCGCGACGGCGCCGCGGCCCTTGTCGAGCTTGGCTTCGATCGCGATACCGCGGGCAGCCTTGGACGGGTTCGCCCGCAGGTCGAGGCCCGCGTCGGCGGTGAGCAGCACGGCGTCCAGGAGGTCCTGGATGCCGACGTTGTTCTTCGCCGACACGTCGACGAACATGACGTCTCCGCCGTACTCTTCCGCGACGAGGTTGTACTCGGTGAGCTGCTGGCGCACCTTGGCCGGGTTGGCGTCGGGCTTGTCCACCTTGTTCACCGCGACGACGATCGGCACGCCGGCGGCCTGGGCGTGGTTCAACGCCTCAACCGTCTGCGGCATGATGCCGTCGTCGGCCGCGACCACGAGGATCGCGATGTCGGTGACCTGAGCACCACGGGCACGCATGGCGGTGAACGCCTCGTGACCGGGGGTGTCAATGAAGGTGATGGCGCGTTCGATGCCCTCGTGCTCGGTCCACACCTGGTATGCACCGATGTGCTGGGTGATGCCGCCGGCTTCACCGTCGACAACGTGAGCGCTACGGATCGCGTCGAGCAGTCGGGTCTTACCGTGGTCGACGTGGCCCATGACCGTGACGACCGGCGGACGGATCTCGAGCACCGAGTCATCCTCGTCCTCAAGCTCCTGGTCGAGGTCGATGTCGAAGCCTTCGAGCAGCTCCTTGTCCTCGTCCTCCGGAGAGACGACCTGGATGTTGTAGCCCAGCTCCTCGCCGAGCACCTGGAAGGTGGCCTCGTCGAGCGACTCGGTCGCCGTGGCCATCTCACCAAGGTGGAACAGCACGGTCACCAGGTTGCCGGGGCTGGCATCAATCTTGTCTGCGAAGTCCGAGATCGAGGCGCCACGGCGCAGTCGCACGATGGTGTTGCCATCGCCGCGGGGAACACTCACGCCGCCCAGCGACGGGGCATCCCGCATCTCAAACTCTTGCCGCTTCGTCCGCTTCGACTTGCGGGCACGGCTCTTGCCGCCACCGCGACCGAACGCACCAGCGGTTCCACCGCCGGGTCCACGACCACGGCCACCGCCGCCACCGGGGCGGGGTCCGCTGAAGCCAGTACCGGGAGCACCGGCTGCGCCGCCACCGGCACCGGCGGGACGCTGGAAGCCGCCGCCGGCCGGACGACCGGCACCGCCGGGACGCTGCTGGTGCTGGGCGCCACCGGGCTGACCCGGGCGGAAGCCGCCGGGACGGGGGGCACCCGGACGCGGAGCGCCGGGACGCGGAGCACCCGGGCGCGGAGCTGCCGGACGCGGGATGGAACCCGGCGTCGGGCGCTGCATGCCCTGGTTGCTGGCGAACGGGTTGTTACCGGGACGCGGGCCACCGGGGCGAGGCATGCCCTGGTTGCTGCTGAACGGGTTGTTGCCGGGACGGGCAGCTCCCGGACGCGGTGCGTCGGGGCGAGGCGCCGGAGCGTCCTTCGCCGCGGATCCGGGCGTCGCACCGGGAGTGACGACATCCTTCTTCTCGGCGGCGGCTGCAGCCTTGTCGGCCTCGGCCTTCTCGGCGGCAGCAGCCTTGGCTGCGGCCTCCCGCTCGGCGACGGACAGCGGAGCTGCCGGCGCGGCGGGGGCAGCAGGGGCATGCTCCACTGCCGCGGGGGCGGGCACCGGCTCCGGCTCGGGCGCTGCCGGTGCGGCAGGCGCGGGCTTCGGGCCCGGCTTGTTCGCGGACGGCGCCGGAGCCTTCTTCTCGGCGGCCTTCTCAGGCGCCTTCACACCGTCGGCTTCGAGGGCAGCCCGGAGGCGCCGTGCGACGGGCGGTTCAATGCTGGATGACGGGCCCTTGACGAACTCGCCGAGCTCCTTGAGCTTCTCAAGGGCGGTCTTGCTGTCGACACCGAATTCGCTGGCGATTTCGTGTACGCGTGGTTTGGCAGCCACATTTCTCCTGTTCGGGTTTGCACCCGAGCAGGGGCAAACCATTAGTTACGGACGGGTCTCATTTCGAGCCGCTCATTAGTTGTCCATAAGCCGTTTCAGCCATTTCTTAACTGTTGGTTGGGTATGCCAGCGCTGCTGACACGTCGATTCCCTGGCCGAGCTTCAACGCACGACCAAAGGCTTTGCGCTTCACTGCGGTATCGAGGCACGAGCGGGTGGGATGCACCCACGCTCCTCGACCTGGAAGGGAAGCTGCGGTATCCGCGACGACCATGTCCTCGCGCGCTACGAACCTCAACAAAGCTGTTCGCGAGTCGCGCTGCCGACACCCCAGGCAGGTTCTGACGGGTTCCATTGTAGACCCCTTCACTGAGTGCCCGGTCTAGGCCTCGAGAACGGAGTCCGGCTGGATGTCGATTCGGGCACCGGTGAGCTTCGCGGCAAGCCGCGCGTTCTGGCCTTCCTTGCCGATCGCCAGCGACAGCTGGTAGTCGGGAACGAGGGCACGCACCGCCTTCAACGACTCGTCGACAACGAACGCACTGGTCACCTTCGCGGGCGACAGGGCGTTCGCGACAAACGTGGCGAGGTCTTCCGAGTAGTCGACGATGTCGATCTTCTCGCTGTTGAGCTCGGCGGTCACGGCGCGCACACGCTGGCCGAGTTCTCCAATGCAGGCGCCCTTGGCGTTGACGCCGGGCTCGGTGGCACGCACCGCGATCTTGGTGCGGTGGCCGGCTTCGCGAGCGAGCGAGGTGATCTCGACCACTCCGCTGGCGATCTCGGGAACCTCGAGCGCGAACAGCTTGCGCACGAGCGCCGGGTGGGTGCGTGACACGGTGATCTGCGGGCCCTTGAGGCCCTTCGACACGCTGGTCACGTACACCCGAATGCGGGTTCCGTGGGCGTAGTTCTCACCGGGGACCTGCTCCTCGGGGGGCAGGATCGCCTCGATGGAGCCGAGGTCGACGTGGATCATCCGCGGGTTCGGACCCTGCTGGATGATGCCGGCGACGATGTCACCCTCGCGTCCGCGGAACTCGCCGAGTACCGCGTCATCCGCAATGTCACGCAACCGCTGGTTGATGACCTGCTTGGCCGCGAATGCCGCAATGCGACCGAAGTCACTCGGGCTGTCCACGGCCTCGCCGACCATGTTGCCGTCTTCGTCGAGTTCTGGCACGAACACGGTCACGTGACCGGTCTTCCGGTCCAGCTCGACCCGGGCATGGGGTGTCTCGTGGTCGACACGGTGTTCACTGTGACCGCCTTCGGAGCGGTGATGCTCAGCCGGTGCAGTGTGCTTGAGATAAGCCGTGAGGATCGCCTGTTCGATGATCTGCACGAGTTCGTCAAACGGAATCTCGCGCTCGCGCTCCATGAGCCGCAGCACGCTCAGGTCAATGTCCACTGAGGGCCTCCACTATTCAGATCTAAGACGCCGACACATCAATGCGTCGAAAATCGTCTCTCTACGGTACCTGAGTCTGGGAGGCGATTTCTCCGAACCCTATGAGAGCCGCTGCACCAGCTCGTCGACCGCGATCGATTCGCGGTTGCCGGTGCGCCGATCCCAGAGCTCGACGATGCCCTCGCCGGCGGTCCGGCCGACGATCACGATCACCGGTACGCCGATCAGCTCAGCGTCGCCGAACTTGACACCGGGCGACACCTTGGGGCGGTCATCGTAGAGCACGTCCTTGCCTGCCGCCTCGAGCGACGCCGAGAGCTTCTCGGCAACCTCGAACACCACGGCGTCGCGGCCGGTGGCCACCACCTGCACGTCGAACGGGGCGACGTTCTCGGGCCAGATCAGGCCCTTTTCGTCGTTGTTCGACTCGGCGATGACCGCCATCACCCGGGTCACGCCGATGCCGTACGAGCCCATGGTCACGGTGACCAGCTTGCCGTTCTCGTCGAGCACCTTGAGGCCGAGCACCTCGGCGTACTTGCGGCCGAGCTGGAACACGTGGCCGATCTCCATACCGCGGGCGGTTTCGATCGGGCCGGTTCCGTCCGGTGCCGGGTCGCCCTCGCGCACGTCGGCGATGTCTGCGGTGCCGTCGCTGAAGAAGTCACGCCCGGCAACGAGGCCCAGCACGTGCTTCTGGTCGATGTTCGCGCCGGTCACCCAGGCGGTGCCGTCGACCACGCGCGGATCGAGCAGGAACCGGATGCCGGTGGCCGACTCTTCGCCGAGCAGCGGGCCCTGCGGGGTCCAGGGTCCGATGTAGCCCTTGGTGAGCAGCGGGTTGCCCTCGAAGTCGGCCTCGTGTGCGGCTTCCACCTCGGCGGGCGCGAAGTACACTTCGGCGCGCTTCAGGTCGACCTCACGGTCACCGGGCATGCCGACTACCACGAGTTCGCGGGTGCCGTTCAGGTGCTTGAGCGCCAGGACGACGTTCTTCAGCGTGTCTGCGGCGGTCCAGGGGCGGCCGTCGCGCGGCTGTTCGACGTTGGTCAGGTCGACCAGGGTCTGAATGGTCGGGGTGTTCGGTGAGTCGAAGATCACCGGGTCGGGCTGACCGTCGAGCGACAGCGCTGCGGGCGCGGGGGTCTCGTACGCCTCCACGTTCGCGGCGTATCCGCCCGCGGAGCGCACAAAAGTGTCTTCGCCGACCGGGGTGGGGTGCAGGAACTCCTCGCTGCGCGATCCACCCATGGCACCGGCATCCGCCTTGACGATCACGTACTCGAGGCCGAGCCGCTGGAAGATGCGCTCGTAGGCGTCACGCTGCTGCTGGTACGAGACATCCAGCCCCGCATCGGTGTAGTCGAAGGAGTAGGCATCCTTCATGGTGAACTCGCGGCCGCGCAGCAGGCCGGCACGGGGACGGGCCTCGTCGCGGTACTTGTCCTGGATCTGGTAGATCGACAGCGGCAGGTCTTTGTATGACGAGTACAGGTCTTTCACGGTAAGGGTGAAGACCTCTTCGTGGGTGGGCGCAAGCAGGTAGTCGGCGCCGCGGCGGTCCTGCAGCCGGAAGATGCCGTCGCCGTACTCGGTCCAGCGGTTGGTGATCTCGTAGGGTTCCCGCGGCAGCAGCGCGGGGAAATACACTTCCTGCGCGCCGGCGGCCGCCATCTCCTCACGGATGATGTTCTCGATGCGCCGCTTCACCTTGAGCCCGAGCGGCAGCCAGGCGAATACGCCGGGTGCCTGGCGGCGGATGTAGCCGGCACGCACCAGGAGCTTGTGGCTGGTTACCTCGGCGTCGACGGGGTCTTCGCGAAGGGTTCGGACGAAAAGGTGAGAGAGACGTGTGACCACCCGGCCAGTTTAGGCGAGCGCCGGGCAGCCGCCGGTCACGCGGCGACGGCGACCCGCGTGCGGATGAGCAGCGCAGTGACCACGATGGCAACCAGTCCGATGGCCACCGCGTTCAGGGCGCCGTAGCCGATGCTGGCCATCACCAAGCCGGCGAGCGCTCCCCCGGCCGCCCCGAACAGGTTCATCGCGGTGTCGGAGAAGCCCTGCACCTTCGGGCGTTCCAGCAGGTCAACCGATTCGGTGAGCATTGCGGAGCCGGCGACGGTGGACGCGGACCAGCCGAGGCCGAGCAGCGCCAGCGCGATGGCGACGAACACGTGGTTCTCGCGGCCGAGCCCGTTGGTGACGAGCGCGGCGGCCAGCAGCCCCTGGCCGAGCAGGATCACGGCGGGGCGCCCCACCCGGTCGCTCAGCCAGCCGAACACCGGCGACAGGGCGAACATGCCCGCGGTGTGCATGCTGATGGTCAATCCGACCAGGGCGATGGTGCCGCCGTGCTGCACGATGTGCAGCGGTGTCATGGCCATGATCGACACCATCGTCATGTGGCTGAGGGCAATCGCGAGCATCGCGACCGCGGCCGTGGGATGCGCTCTCAGGATGTTCGGGAGGCTTCGCTTCGCAACCGGCGCCTGTCCGGGTTCCACGACCTTCCGGGTTCCCTGCTCCACCGCGGTCAGCAGCGGGTCGGGCCGCAAGGTGAGCATGTACAGCGCCACGACGGCGAGCTGTGCGGCGATGGCGAACAGGAATGCGCCGGTGTATTTCGGCATGCCGAGCGCCGCGCCGAGCACCTCGCCCGGGGCGAGCAGGTTGGGCCCGACGACCACGCCGACCGTGGTGGCCCACACGACCAGGGACAGGTCTCGTCCGCGGTGATCCGGTGCGGCGAGATCGGTCGCGGCGAACCGAGACTGCAGGCCGACGGCGACCGCGGTTCCGAGCATGGCCATCCCGACGAGCAACAGCAGGAAGACGTCGATCACGACGGAGTAGATGACGAGGATGGCGCCCGCCGCTCCGATGCTCGAACCGAGCGACAGGGCGCGGCGGCGGCCGAAGCTGGCCGCAAATCGGGCCAGCGGGATCGACGCGATCGCAGCGCCGAGGGTCGACATCGTCGCGGCGAGACCAGAAAGCGCCTCGTCGCCGGAGACCTCAGCCGCGAGTAATGCCCCGAGGGACAGGGTGGCGCCGACGCCCAGCCCGCCAAGCACCTGTCCGGCGGAGAGCACCAGCACGGTACGACGTTGCACCCGCGTGAGATCGATCACCCGACCATGCTAAGTCTGTGTCAGTCGCGGCGATAGGACGCGGCGAGCCGCGCGAGTCCCTCGTCCAGCGACACCTCGGGATGCCAGTGCAGCGCCTCCCGGGTGGTGCGCTGATCGAACCAGTGCGCGGTGGACAGTTGCTCGGCGAGGAACCGGGTCATCGGCGGTTCGTCGAAGCCGGGGCGCACCGCCCACACTGCCTCAATCGCGGCGCCGGCCACCCGGGCCAGCCGTCCGGGAATCCGCCAGCGCGGCGGCGTGACCCCGGCGGCGCGGCAGATTCCGTCGAACAGTTCCGCGATGGTGCGCGGTTCCCCGTTGGTCACCACCCAGGCCCGGCCGTGCGCGGTCTCGGCATTCTCGAACGCCGCGATGATGGCGGATGTCGCGTTGTCCCGGTACGTCGTATCGATCAACGCGGCACCCGAGTCGAGCAGCGGCAGTCGACCACGGCGGGCACGGTCGACGATGCGACCGATCAGCTGGGTGTCACCCGGCCCCCAGATCAGGTGCGGCCGCACCGCGACGACGCGAAAATCGGCAGAGTCCGCGGCGAGGGCAATCAGCTCGCCCTGCGCCTTGGTGCGGGCATAGTTGCCGCGGGCGTGCCGGGGATCGGCGGGCAGCGCGGGGTCGCCCATGATCGCCAGGCCGCCGTGCGCGACGGACGGCGACGACACCTGCACGTAGCGGTGCACGCCGGCGCGGCGTGCGGCGGTGAGTAGGCGCGTGGTGCCGCCCACGTTCACCGCCTCGAACTCGGCGAGCGGGCCGGTCACCGACACCTTCGCGGCGAGGTGCAGCACGGCATCCATGCCCGCCGTCGCGGTGGTGACGGCGGCCTCATCGGTGACGCTGCCCAGGATGTCCTCGGCGCCGGCGACCTGCGACGGCCGCCGCTGCAGGGTGCGCACGTCGTGGCCGGCCGCGATCAGGGCGCTGGCGACTTCCCGTCCCAGCGCCCCGCTGGCGCCCGTGACCAGGACTCTCACGGTCGCCGCATCCGTCCGCCGGCGAGCACTCCGCTCGCCCAGCGCGCGAGGGCGCTGCGGTTGACCTTGGAGTTGTGCCGGATGTCGGTGGGCAGCAGCGGCACTACCAGCACGGCGGCGACCGGTACTCCCGCCGCGGCGCGCACGGCCTGGGTCAGCTCGGCCGAGGCGAGCTTCGGCCGGCGGGCGGGCGGGGTGGTTTCCACCACGAGCACCACCTGCTGGGTGCCGCTCGGGCCCACCCCGACAGCGGCGGCGCGGCCGAGACCGGGCAGGCGCTCGACGCGCTGTTCCGGGCCGACCGGGGTGATCACGCCGTCGGCGGTGACGATGACGTGCGGCAGGCGCCCTTCCACCCAGAGGCGGCCGGCCGAGTCCAGGTGGCCGACGTCTCCGGTGCGGTGCCAGCGCTGCGCAGCGGTACTGTCCCGGATGCTCCCCTGCTGGGTGATCCAGAGCCGGTCGTAGTGGTCCTTGACGTGCGGCGCCGAGACCACGATCTCGCCGGTCACGTCGGCACTGTCGGTGAGGGCGCCGGATGCCGCGCCGGTGTCGTCCAGCGGGCTGATGCGCACGATCGCGGCGCCGTTCGGGGCGCCGACCGAGACTCCCCCGGCCGCTGAGGCGTCCTGCTCGGCGGCGAGGATGCCCTCCAGGGTGGTATCGGTGAGCAGCAGCGCCTCGGTCATCCCGTACGGAGTGTGCACGGTCGCGGCGGGCAGCAGCTCGGAGACCCGCTCAAGCAGCGGCACCGGCAACGGGGCGCCGGCCGACAGCAGGGTGTGCACGGTGCCGAGAGTGGCGCGCTGGCCGGCCGTCAGCTTGCCGGCGGTGGCCAGCACGTTGACCAGTGCCGCCGGGGAGGCGAACACGATGCCGGCGTCCGCGGCGGCCACGGCATCCGCGACCGCGGCTGCGGTGAGGGTGGCCGGTGCGGTGACATCCATGTCCGGGGTCACTGAGCGGGCGCCGAGCGCCGGGCCGAGCAGCGCGAACGGGGCAAAGCCTGCGACGAGGCCGGTGCCGACGCTCAGCCCATACTGGGCGGACAGGGTCTCGCTGAGCGCGCCCAGCTGGCGGTGCGTGTAGGCGACGCCCTTGGCGGGTCCGGTGGAGCCGGAGGTGAACAGGATCGCGGCGAGAACGTCGGGTTGCGGCTCCGGCGGGAGCGCGTCGCCCGCGGCGCGACCGGCCTTGGCCAGTTCGCCGAGGCTCGCCGTCACGCCGAGGGCGCGAGCTGCAGGCGCGGCGAGGCGGGTGGCGGAGAACTTCTGTCCTGGCCAGCCGAACGCCTTCGCGGCGAGCAAGGCCTTCTCAATGCCGATCACATGGTCGGGCCACGCCCCGCGCACCGCGCGGCTGAGCCCCTGCACACCGAGGCCCGCATCGGCGACGACCACGATGGCGCCGATACGCAGGCAGGCATAGAGCACGGCGGTGAGATCGGCGCCGGCGGGCACGAGCACGGACACCCGGTGGCCGGGACGCACGCCATGCGCCACCAGTCCCGCGGCGATCTCGCGCACCCGGCGCGAGAGCAGCCGCCAGCTGATTTCCCGGGGGCCGCCGCCACCGCGGGGCGCCATTTCGACCAGTGCGGTGTCGCTGCTGTCGCGGAGTTCGTCGAGGTAGGCCCAGAGCGGCCGGCTCGGGGCGGCAGGGTGCGCCGTCGTCGCGTCCGCACCAGCTGCGGCGATCGACTCCGGTGCAAGTGCGGCGCTCGACTCGGTGTCGGGAGCGGCGCTCGACAGCAGCCGCTGGTCGAGCCACTGCAGCACGATCGGCGCAAAGTCGATGTCTTCGGCGATGAGGTGCCCGGCGCCCTCGAACCGGTGAACGTCGGCGTGCGGCATCCGGTTCACCAGGTCGGCGAGGTAACGGTCGCTGAACACGGGGTCTTTCGGGCCCCAGAGCAGCAGCGCGGGCACGGTCAACTGGCTGACCCCGGTCGAGACTCGTTCCAGCTCGGGAAAGCTGCGGTGCCGATAGTCGACGGGGATGTCGGCGACGAAGGCGCCGATCCCGCGGCGGCGTTCGGCGGTGGCGTACGGAGCGGCGTATGCGGCGCGCACCTGGGGCGACAGGGCGGGCTGCGCGAGCGACAGGGTGACGTTCAGGAACGCCGGTGTGTGCACGGTGCTGCCGGTGAGCAAGGATCGCTTCAGCGCGAGTCGCAGCGCGGCGGGAATCGGAGCATCCCTCGGCTGATGCACCGCGGTGTTCAGCGCCATCACGCCGGCGAGCAACTGCGGATGCCGGGTGGCCCAGCCGAGCGAGACCACTCCTCCCCAGTCGTGTCCCATCGTGACGACCGGGCCCTGGAGGCCGAGCGCGTCGGTCAGGGCGCCCAGGTCATCGATGCGGTCGGAGAGCGTGAGGGTACGACCGGTGCGCTCGGAGTAGCCCATCTCCAGCTGGTCGACGGCGATGACCCGCCAGGCGGGGCCGCCCGCCTCGGCCTGCGCGGTTGCGGCGGAGACGAGGCTCCGCCACAGATACGACCAGGTGGGGTTGCCGTGCACGGCAAGGATGGTGCCGACCGGCGTGATCCCGAGTTCGGCGAGCGGCTCGGCGTTGTCGAGCAGGTGCCAGCGGTGTTCGACGGCAGCGTGTTCGGCAGCGGCGCCTGACACGGTGACGAAACGGGAGAAACGGGATTCGAGCCCGGGAAGGCCGAGCGGGGACAGCTTCCCGGCTGTCACCAGACGATCTCCGTCATCGCCGTGTTGAGGCCGGATCCGACACCCATGCAGAGCACCCGGTCACCGCGGCGCAGGTTCTTCGCTTCGGCGGCCAAGGTCATCGGCAGCGAGGCCGGCCCGACATTGCCCCAGGTCGGGTAGGTGATCGGCACCCGCTTGGCGTCAAGACGCGCGGCCTTGATGATGCCGCCGGTGTGCACCGACGACACCTGATGGGTGATGTAGCGGTCCATCTTCGACCAGTCCCATTCGGACTTGGCTTCTTCCCACGCAGCCATCACCAGATCCATGCCGTTGGCCAGCAGGCGCTTGGCGTCGGTGAACATGCCCTTCACGTCGCCGACGCAGAGATCGTGGTATTCGGTGGCGGCACGCGTGACGCCACCGAGCACGCGGTGCCCCTCCGGATGCAGGTCGGCCGGGCCGAGCACGGCAGCCGCGGCACCCGAGCCGAGGGTGAGGCTGGCGAACTCCTCGATGAAGTCGTCCTTGGTCAGCTCGTCGCCGGACAGTCGCTCCAGCGTGTTCACGTGCAGCTCGTCGGCATCCTCACCGTCGACGATGACCGCGTACTTGATCTGTCCGCCTTCGATCAGCTGCGCGGCGAGGCTCATGCCGTTGACGAAGCCGAGGCAGGCGTTGGTGATGTCGAAGTTCATCGCCGATGACGGCAGCCCGAGGCTGTTGTGGATGCCGACCGCGACGGACGGTTCCAGGTGCTTGCGGGTGACCGAGGTGTTGATCAGCAGGCCGACCTCGGACGGGTCGATCTGGGCGTCCGCGATGGCTCGGCGTGCAGCATCCGCCGCCGCCTCATCGAAGCTCATGCTGGAGTCCCACTGGCGGCGCTCATGCACGCCGGCAACCCGCTGCAGCAGCCGCTTAGGCAGGTGAAGCCGCTTGAGTGAGGAGGCGAGTTTGCGGTCAATTTCGTCGGAGGTCACCACGACCGGTGCCATCGTTGCCGCTATCGCAAGAAGGGAGGTGTTGCGGTGTCGTAAGTTCGCGTTGCCGTTCACCTGGATCCTTTTCGCCCTCACCCGTGGCTGCGAGGTGAAATCAGCCTACGTCCACGTCTGCTGAGAGTTGGCTGATTGTTTGATGAATGGAGCTCGGGAGGTTAGGAGCCGACCGAAACGACAGGACTGCCCGTGGATGTGTCGCTCGCCGGCATCTCGGCGGCGAGGCGATTGGCCTCCTCAATCAGGGTGGCGACGATTTCGGATTCGGGCACGGTCTTGATGACCTCACCCTTGACGAAGATCTGGCCCTTGCCGTTGCCGCTGGCCACTCCGAGGTCGGCCTCGCGGGCCTCGCCGGGGCCGTTCACGACGCAGCCCATCACGGCAACGCGCAGCGGAACGCTCATGCCCTCGAGGCCGGCGGTGACCTCGTCGGCGAGCGTGTAGACGTCGACCTGGGCGCGCCCGCAGCTCGGGCAGGAGACGATCTCGAGCTTGCGCTCGCGCAGGTTCAGCGACTGCAGGATCTGCAGGCCGACCTTGACCTCTTCGACCGGCGGGGCGGACAGCGAGACGCGGATGGTGTCGCCGATGCCCTCGGAGAGGAGGATGCCGAACGCGGTGGCGCTCTTGATGGTGCCTTGGAACGCGGGGCCGGCCTCGGTGACGCCAAGGTGCAGCGGCCAGTCGCCACGTTCGGCGAGCAACCGGTAGGCCTTCACCATGACGATCGGGTCGTTGTGCTTGACCGAGATCTTGAAGTCGTGGAAGTCGTGCTCCTCGAACAGGCTGGCCTCCCAGACGGCGCTCTCGACGAGGGCTTCCGGGGTGGCCTTGCCGTACTTCTGCAGCAGGCGCGGGTCGAGCGATCCGGCGTTCACGCCGATGCGGATCGAGACGCCGGCTTCCTTGGCACGGCGGGCGATCTCGCCGACCTGGTCGTCGAACTTGCGGATGTTGCCGGGGTTCACCCGCACCGCGGCGCATCCGGCGTCGATCGCCGCGTACACGTAGTTCGGCTGGAAGTGGATGTCGGCGATCACCGGGATCTGGCTCTTCTTGGCAATGATCGGCAGCGCTTCGGCGTCGTCACGGCTGGGCACGGCGACGCGCACGATGTCGCATCCGGATGCCGTCAGCTCGGCAATCTGCTGCAGGGTGGCGTTGATGTTGGGGGTGGGAGTCGTGGTCATCGACTGCACGCTCACCGGCGCGTCGCCGCCGACGAGCACCTTGCCCACCTTGATCTGGCGCGTCTTGCGTCGGGGGCTCAGGACTTCGGGGATCTTCGGCATACCGAGATTGACTGCTGGCACGCCCCCTAGCTTACGCGCGCCCTTCGTCGCGGCGCTGGTCGGGGTGCCGGGCAGGGGCAGCTGGGCAGCGATCCGGTGGCCGAGCCGCATCGCTCTCGGCGGTTGGCACGGCGCTGGGTTTGGTTGACGGCGCGGCGACCACAGCCGGCGCATCGTCAACGAAACCCAGCACCGTCGGGAGTGAGCGTGCCCGCGGGCTACTCGCTGACCCTCTCGCGCACGCCG
>JBEVDR010000106.1:0-16867 GCA_040513215.1 Microbacteriaceae bacterium
CTCGCCGGCATCGTCGCGGACACCCCTGAAGAGGTGAGGGCGGCTGCCGAGAAGATCGGCGGAGTGGTCGTCGTCAAGGCTCAGGTGAAGACCGGCGGCCGTGGAAAGGCGGGCGGCGTCAAGGTCGCCAAGACCCCCGACGAGGCATACGAGGCGGCGAAGGCCATCCTCGGGCTCGACATCAAGGGCCACGTCGTCAAGCGCGTCATGGTCGCACAGGGTGCGCGCATCGCCGAGGAGTTCTACTTCTCCGTGCTGCTCGACCGCGCCAACCGCTCCTACCTGAGCCTCTGCTCGGTCGAGGGCGGCATGGAGATCGAGGAGCTCGCGGTCGAGCGTCCCGAGGCGCTCGCGCGCGTCGAGGTCAACCCGCTCACGGGCATCGACAAGGCGAAGGCCGTCGAGATCGCCCGTGCGGCGAACTTCCCGGAAGACCTCGTCGAGAAGGTCTCCGACGTGTTCGTGAAGCTCTTCGACGTCTACAAGGGCGAAGACGCGACGCTGGTCGAGGTCAACCCGCTGGTCCGCACCGAAGAGGGCGACATCATCGCGCTCGACGGCAAGGTCACGCTCGACGACAACGCCTCCGAGATCCGTCACCCCGAGCACGAAGCGCTCGAGGACAAGGATGCGGCCGACCCGCTCGAGGCCAAGGCCAAGGCATCCGGTCTCAACTACGTGAAGCTCGACGGCGAGGTCGGCATCATCGGCAACGGCGCAGGACTCGTCATGTCGACGCTCGACGTCGTCGCCTACGCGGGCGAGAACCACAACGGCGTCAAGCCGGCCAACTTCCTCGACATCGGCGGCGGCGCCTCGGCCGAGGTCATGGCCGCCGGCCTCGACGTCATCCTCGGCGACCCGCAGGTCAAGAGCGTGTTCGTCAACGTCTTCGGCGGCATCACGGCGTGCGACGCCGTCGCCAACGGCATCAAGGGCGCCCTCGAGACGCTGGGGGCCACCGCCTCCAAGCCGCTCGTCGTGCGCCTCGACGGCAACCGCGTCGACGAGGGTCGCGCGATCCTCGCCGAGTACGCGCACCCGCTCGTCACCCTGGCCGCCACCATGGACGAGGGCGCCGACAAGGCCGCCGAGCTCGCCAACGCCTGACCCGGCGCTGAGACTGAAGGACTAGAAGAATGTCGATCTACCTCAACAAGGACTCCAAGGTCATCGTCCAGGGCATCACCGGCGGCGAGGGCACCAAGCACACGGCACTCATGCTGAAGGCCGGCACCCAGGTCGTCGGCGGCGTGAACGCCCGCAAGGCCGGCACCACGGTCTCGCACACCGACAAGGACGGCAACGCCGTCGAGCTCCCCGTCTTCGCCTCCGTGGCCGAGGCCATGAAGGAGACCGGCGCCGACGTGTCGATCGCCTTCGTCCCCGGCGCCTTCACGAAGGACGCGATGATCGAGGCCATCGACGCCGAGATCCCGCTGCTCGTCGTCATCACCGAAGGCGTGCCCGTCGGCGACTCGGCCGAGGCATGGGCCTACACGCAGAGCAAGGGCAACAAGACCCGCATCATCGGGCCGAACTGCCCCGGCATCATCACGCCCGGTGAGGCGCTCGTCGGCATCACGCCCGCGAACATCACCGGTAAGGGACCGATCGGGCTCGTCTCGAAGTCAGGCACCCTGACCTACCAGATGATGTACGAGCTGCGTGACCTCGGTTTCTCGACCGCGATCGGCATCGGCGGCGATCCCATCATCGGCACGACGCACATCGACGCCCTCGCGGCGTTCGAGGCGGACCCCGACACCAAGGCGATCGTCATGATCGGTGAGATCGGTGGTGACGCCGAAGAGCGCGCCGCCGACTTCATCAAGGCGAACGTGACAAAGCCGGTCGTCGGCTACGTCGCGGGCTTCACCGCGCCCGAGGGCAAGACCATGGGTCACGCCGGCGCCATCGTCTCCGGCTCGGCCGGCACCGCCCAGGCGAAGAAGGAAGCGCTCGAGGCCGCTGGCGTCAAGGTCGGCAAGACGCCGTCCGAGACCGCCGCGCTGATGCGCGGAGTGCTCGCGGCGCTCTAGCGTTCGCTCAACCCGAACGGCTGCCGCGGCATCCGTTCACCCGGAAGGCCCGCCCTCGTGGCGGGCCTTCCGTCGTTTCCGGATGCCGCGGCGGTGGTGAGGTCTGCAGATGGGCCAGACCTCACGCGAGCGGAGCGACACGGGGCGCACGCGGCGATGCGGCCCGAGTGCAGCGCCGGCGGAAGGTAACCTCAAAGCCGTATGAATCGTCGCGTCACCGCCCTCCTCGCCGCCTTCGAGTCGGCGCTCGTTGCCGCCATCGGCATCGCGGTCCCGTTGGTGCCCTTGACCGTGCTCTGGGGCTTCCACTTCCAGCTCGGCCTCGACTGGGTGGTCTTCTGGCGCGCGGCCGTGGACATCTGGCTACTCGGCCACGGCGTCGACATCAGCATGCAACTCGACCCGGTGCTCGCCGCTGCGCTCGCGCTGCCCGAAGCGGGCACCCCGTTCGTGCTCGGCATCGCCGCGCTCGGCTTCGCCCTGCTCACCGGGCTGCTCGCGCTTCGAACGGGACGCCGCGTCGCCCAGACGCCGAACCGGATGCTGGGGGAGGGAGTCGCCCTCGTCACCTTCGCTGCTCTGGCCTTCGCGGTCGCCCTCAGCGCCGAGTACCCGTACGCCAGCCCGTCGCTCTGGCAGGGAATCCTGCTGCCGACGGCCGTCTTCGCGCTCGGCTTGCTGGTCGGATCGACCAGGGAACGACTGCACAACCCGGCCGAGAACCACGGCAGCTCGTTGCGCGACTGGATCAACGACTGGCCCGCCGACGTGCGCACCGCCATCGCCGGAGTGTTCCGCGCCAGCACCGCCGCCGCCGCGGCGCTGCTCGCGGTCGCGGGGCTCGCCACCGCCGTGTCGCTGGTCGTCAACTACGCCGAGATCATCCATCTCTACGAGTCGGTGCAGACCGGCGCGCTCGGCGGATCGGTGGTCACACTCGGCCAGCTTGCGTTCCTGCCGAACTTCGTGGCCTGGACCGCATCGTGGCTGGTCGGGCCGGGCTTTGCCATCGGCACCGGATCCAGCGTCGGCCCGCTCGGCACCAACCTCGGACCGTTGCCGGCCGTGCCGGCGTTCGGCGCCATTCCCACCGGTGACCTGGCAGCGGGGGTGCTGGTGCTCATCATCCCGGTGCTGATCGGATTCCTCGCCGGACTGCTGCTGCGACGAAGCATCGCCGAACTCGACTGGCGGTGGCGGGCCGCCGCCGGGATCGGCACCGGAATTGTCGCCGGAACGCTGCTCGGGTTGGTCGCCTGGGCGGCATCCGGATCGGCCGGACCCGGCCGGCTCATGACGGTCGGCTCCGACCCGGTGACCGTCGGCATCTGGTTCGGCGTGGAGATCGCGGTCGCCGCGACGCTGGGAGCGCTCTCCTCATCTGTCGACTTCTCGAAGCTGCGCGACAAGGCGGCTGTAGGCTAGTCGGGTGCTAAGACTCGTCGTTCTGATTTCCGGGGGCGGGTCCAATCTGCGGGCCCTGCTCGAAGCGTCCGAGGACGCCGAATTCCCTGCCCGCGTCGTCGCAATCGGCGCCGACAGGCCCGCCGATGGATTCGACCATGCCGAGGCATTCGGCATCCCCACCTTCGCCGTCGTTCGCTCCAATTTCGCCGACCGCGACAGTTGGGGAGACGAACTGCTCAGCCAGATCCAGCAGTGGGAGCCCGACCTCGTCATCCTGAGCGGCTTCATGCGGCTGCTGCCCGCCCGCGTGGTCGCGGCACTCAGCCCGAACATCATCAACACGCACCCGGCCTACCTGCCCGAGTTCCCCGGCGCGCACGGGGTGCGCGACGCGCTCGCCGCAGGCGCCACCGAGACCGGGGCCAGCGTCATCCTCGTCGACGACGGCGTCGACAGTGGACCGATCATCGCCCAGCAGCGCGTTCCCGTGCTGCCCGGTGACACCGAGCCTGCGCTGCACGAGCGCATCAAAGTTGTCGAACGGGAACTGCTGGTGCAGACCGTGCTCGATATCGCCAATGGACACATCAACCTGAAGGAGCTTGCGAGCGCATGAGCGGTCCCAGCAGTCACGACCCGAGCCTCTACCGTGAACGGGATGTCGTGCCCGTCAAACGCGCACTCATCTCTGTCAGCGACAAGTCCGGCCTGGTAGAGCTGGGCACGACGCTCGCCGGCGCCGGCGTCGAGCTGGTCTCCACTGGCTCCACCGCGTCCACGCTGCGCGACGCCGGCCTTACCGTCACCGAGGTGTCGAGCGTCACCGGCTTCCCCGAATCGCTCGACGGCCGGGTCAAGACCCTGCACCCCGCCGTGCACGCCGGCATCCTCGCCGACCTGCGGCTCGAAGACCACGAGAAGCAGCTGGCCGACCTGGGCATCGCGCCGTTCGAGGTCGTCGTCGTCAACCTCTACCCGTTCACGCAGACGGTGCAGAGCGGGGCGGATGCCGCGGACGTGATCGAGAACATCGACATCGGAGGCCCGACCCTGGTGCGCGCCGCCGCGAAGAACCACGCTAACGTCGCCATCGTGGTGAACCCGGACAGCTACGCCGAGCTCGCTGCCGCCGTGGTCGACGGAGGCACCACCCTCGCCACCCGTCAGAAGTTCGCCTCGCTCGCCTTCGAGCACACCGCCGGATACGACATGAACGTGGCGCTGTGGTTCGCCGAGAACCTGTACGACCCGTGGCAGGATGCCGATGACGACCTCGACGAGCTGGAAGACGAGCTCGACGAGGACGCATCCGACAGCGAATGGGGCGAGGGCATCATCCTCGACGCCGAGCTGCAGACCGTGCTCCGCTACGGCGAGAACTCGCACCAGAGCGCCGCGCTGTACGTGGGCGAGGGAGCCGCCGGAATCGCGCAGGCCACCCAGTTGCACGGCAAGGAGATGTCGTACAACAACTACGTGGACGCGGATGCCGCGCTGCGCGCCGCCTACGACCACAGCACGCCGACGGTCGCAATCATCAAGCACGCCAACCCGTGTGGCATCGCAACCGCCGACACGATCGCCGAGGCGCACCGACTGGCGCACGCCTGCGACCCGGTGTCGGCATTCGGCGGAGTGATCGCCGCGAACCGCACCATCACCGCGGAGGCCGCCGAGGCGATCAAGGACATCTTCACCGAGGTGATCGTGGCGCCCGGCTTCGAGCCGGAGGCGCTCGAGCTGCTCACCCAGAAGAAGAACGTGCGACTGCTGCAGCTGCCCGAGGGCTACGAGCGTGAAGACATCGAGCTGCGGCAGATCTCCGGCGGCCTGCTGGTGCAGAACCCGGACACCCAGTTCACACCGGCCAGCGAGTGGACACTCGCCGCGGGCGAGGCAGCGGATGCCGCGACGCTCGCCGACCTCGAATTCGCCTGGCGTGCGGTGCGGGCGGTCAAGTCCAACGCCATCCTGCTCGCCTCCGGCGGTGCCTCGGTGGGAGTCGGCATGGGCCAGGTGAACCGGGTGGATTCGTGCCACCTCGCGGTGAGCCGCGCCGGGGAGCGAGCGACGGGAAGTGTCGCGGCATCCGACGCCTTCTTCCCCTTCGCTGACGGCCTGCAGGTTCTGCTCGACGCCGGCGTGTCGGCGGTCGTGCAGCCCGGCGGCTCGGTGCGGGACGCCGAGGTCATCGCTGCGGCGGCAGAAGCCGGCGTGACCATGTACTTCACCGGCGAGCGCCACTTCTTCCACTAGGCGACACAACCCGGCATCAGCCGGTCCGAGACGGTGCGAACCGTCCGGGCCGGCGGATTGCGGGTAACGGCTCGACATAACGCACGGGCACTGGGCATCGAATTCCGTTGTTCTCCTACGGACGAACATCAAGACTCATAAGTGTGTAAAGATGTCTGACGTGACAGCCGATTCAGGTTGCAGGTCACGACGCACACAGGGGGCAGAGTCGCCCCCCGCGCATGCCCCGGCAGGGGCCGCGCACACTACAAGGAGGTAGTCCGTGAGTTCGTCCGTCAAATCGTCGCCGCGAGGTGGAGCCACGCCAGAGGCGAGGCGTGGCCTTCGCCGCGTCGTCACCGCCTCAATGGCCGGCACCGTCGTGGAGTGGTACGAGTTCTTCTTGTACGCCACGGCCGCGACCCTGGTGTTCAACAAGATCTTCTTCCCGGAGAGTGCCGACCCGCTCGACAACATCATCAAGGCGTTCCTGACCTACGCGGTGGGCTTCGTCGCCCGCCCGATCGGTGGCATCGTCTTCGGGCACTTCGGTGACAAGTACGGCCGAAAGGGCCTGCTGCAGGTGGCGATCATCCTGGTCGGTGTCACCACGTTCCTGATGGGCTGCCTGCCGACCTTCGACCAGATCGGTTACGCCGCTCCGATCCTGCTGATCGTGCTGCGCTTCTTCCAGGGCTTCGCCGTGGGTGGCGAATGGGGCGGCGCCGTGCTGTTGGTTGCCGAGCACTCGCCGGACAAGGAGCGCGGATTCTGGGCAAGCTGGCCGCAGGCCGCGGTTCCCGCCGGCAACCTGCTGGCCACCATCGTGCTGCTCACGCTGTCGGCTGTGTTGAGCGATGAAGCCTTCCTCGCGTGGGGCTGGCGTGTCGGCTTCTGGCTGTCGGTCGTGATCGTGGCGATCGGCTACTACATCCGCACCAAGATCTCCGATGCCCCGATCTTCGTCGAGGCCAAGGCCGAACTCGAGCAGAACCAGGCAGCCGGCTACGGCGTGATCGAGGTGTTCAAGCGCTACCCGCGTGGCGTCTTCACCGCGATGGGGCTGCGTTTCGGTGAGAACATCCTGTACTACATGGTGGTCACCTTCTCGATCACGTACCTCGCTACCCAGGTGGGAATCGACACCACGTCGATCCTCGGCCTGATGCTGTTGGCGCACGTTGCGCACCTGATCGTGGTGCCGATCGTCGGTGGTCTCACCGACCGCTTCGGCCGTCGCCCGATCTACGCGACCGGTGCGGCGCTGATGATCGTCTGGCCGTTCCTGGCGTTCCCGATGTTCGACAGCGCTCAGCCCCCGATCATCCTGGCCGCGGTCATCCTCGGCCTGATGATCCACGCCCTGATGTACGCGGGACAGCCGTCGATCATGGCCGAGATGTTCCCGACCCGGATGCGCTACTCTGGCGTCTCGCTCGGCTACCAGGTGACCTCGATCGTGGCTGGCTCCATGGCCCCGATCATCGCCGCGGCGCTGCTGCTCGAGTTCAAGTCGTGGATCCCGGTCGCGATCTACATTGTGATCGCCGCCGTGGTCACGCTGATCGCCGTGGCGGCGCTGCGTGAGACCCGTGGCTCGTCGCTGCACGACCTAGACGACATGGACCGCGCGCGCACCGCGGAGCTGAACGCCGCCGGTCGCAAGTAACCGACAGTACGACGAAGGGAGGCCTGCGCGAGCGGGCCTCCCTTTTCGTTGCCCGGAGCTCGCGGCTCAGTCGCGGACGACGGATGCCGCGTGCGCCCCGGCCTCGCGCAGCGCCGCGAACGCGGCGGTCACCACCGGGCTGCGCAGGGCCTCCTCGCGCACGACGGCCCAGTACGACAGCTCATGGTTATAAAGATCCGGCAGCACCCGCAGCAGGTCGTCGCGGCCGTCGGCGAGGAAGGTCGGCAGCAGGCCGATCCCGGCACCGGCGACCGTGGCAGCCACCTGCGCGAACACGCTCGTCGAGAAGATTCCGCGGCGCATCGGCGGCAGGCTGTCGGTCGCCCGGTCGAGGTCGTCGACCCGCAACGCGGACTCGATGTAGTAGTTCAGCCGATGCTCGGCGAGGTCGTCGATCGTGCGCGGATGGCCGGCGCGGTCCAGATACTCCGGGCTCGCGTACAGGCCCAGCGAGTAGTCGAGCACGTGCGCGGCGACCGCTTTGTGCACGAACGGCTTGCCGATCACGATCTCCAGGTCGACACCAGAGCGGTTCTGCCGCACTCGCTGGGTGGCGCTGATCACCTCGACCACCAGTCCCGGGTGCTCCCGCTGCAGGGCCGCGAACGCCGGTGTCGCCACGTAGGTCGAGAAGGCGTCCGGTGCGGCGATGCGCACCATTCCCGAGATCTCGCCGCCGTCGGCATGCCGGCTGAGGCCGGCCAGGGCGCGCTCCACCTCTTCGGCGCTGGCCAGTGCCCGCTGACCGAGCTCGGTGACTTCCCAGCCCGCCGGGGTGCGTGTCAGCACTCGGCCGCCCATCACGGCCTCAAGACCACGGATGCGGCGCGACACCGTGGAGTGGTTCACGCCCAGCGATTCACCGGCCGCCGTGTAGCGGCCGAGCCGGGCCACCGCCAGGAACGTCATCAGGCTTTCCAGATGGTGGTGATAGTCGGCAGCGTCGCGCATGCATCCAGTGTGCATGAATGCGGACTGGGGGTGCAATTGTCGCCGCTCGATGTGCATTGATATGCAGAGGATTGCCGAATACGGTAGGCATCACCGCTCGAAGCCGCGCGGTGAAGCAGCAAGTGGACGAGGAGGTCCCATTGGCTCAATACGGATGGATCGGTCTGGGCAACATGGGTGGCCCGATGACGGCGAACCTGGTGAAGGCCGGTCACACGGTGCGAGGGTTTGACCTGAACCCGGCCGCGAATGCCGCTGCCGCCGCGAACGGCGTCGAGATTGTCGGTAGCGTTGCCGAGGCTGTCGCGGGTGCGGATGTCGTGTTCACCATGCTGCCCAAGGGTGAGCATGTGCGCAGCGTCTATGAGGCACCGGATGGCATCTGGGCCACGGCCAGTCGGGACACGCTGCTGGCGGACAGCTCCACCGTCGACGTGGAAACCTCGCGCTTCTGCCACGACGAGTCCGCCCGGCGCGGGTTCCGCTTCGTGGACGCCCCGGTGTCCGGCGGCATCAGCGGCGCCTCCGCCGCCACTCTGGCGTTCATGGTGGGTGGCGAGCCTGAGGCCGTCGACGACGCGGTCGCGTTCATCGCCCCGATGTCGGGCAAGACCATCGTCGCTGGGGCGGCGACCATGGGCATCGCGGCCAAGATCTGCAACAACATGATGCTGTTCATCGACCTGATGGCGTCGGCCGAGGGCTCGCAACTCGCCGAAAATCTGGGCCTTGACCCGAAGGTGTTCTGGGAGATCGCGTCCGTGTCATCCGGCCGCTCCTGGGCACAGCAGACCTGGTACCCGGTACCCGGCATCGTCGAGAGCGCTGCCGCGAACCGCAACTTCGACGCCACCTTCCGGGTCGACCTGGCCCGCAAGGACGTGGGGCTTGCCCTCGACGCCGGCGCACTCACCGGAGTCAAGCTGCCCGCCGCGAGCCTTGCCCGCGACCACTTCGACGCCCTCATCGCTGATGGCCTCGCCGACAAGGACTGTTCCCTCATCGTCAAGCAAATTTCCCCGGACGGCTCAGTCCGCGGCTACCAGGAGGCCTAAAACCATGACCGACACCCTCACCACCACCGAGATCCAGACCATCGGGCACCTGATCGGAGCCGATTCGGTCACCGATTCCGCCCGCTACGGCCAGGTCTTCAACCCCGCCACCGGGCAGCAGACCGGGCAGGTCGCGCTCGCCTCCGCCGACACCGTGCGGCACGCCGTCGAGGTGGCCGCCGCCGCACAGCCCGGCTGGCGCAAGACCGGGCTCGCCAAGCGCTCGCAGGTGCTGTTCCGGGTGCGTCAGCTGATCGAGGAACGCCAGAACGATCTGGCCGCGATCATCACCGCGGAACACGGCAAGGTGCTCTCGGATGCCACCGGCGAAATCGCCCGAGGCCTGGAGAACGTGGACTTCTGCACCGGCCTGCTGCACCACCTCAAGGGGGAGTACTCCGAGCAGGTCGCCACCGGCATCGACGTGCACCAGACCCGGCAACCGCTCGGCGTGGTCGCCTGCATCACCCCGTTCAACTTCCCGGCCATGGTGCCGCTGTGGATGGTCACCACCGCCATCGCGGCCGGCAACGCCGTCATCCTGAAGCCGAGCGAGCGCGACCCGTCCGCGGCGGTGTGGCTGGCGCAGGTGTTCCGGGATGCCGGGCTCCCTGACGGCATCCTGAACGTCGTGCACGGCGACAAGGAAGCGGTCGACGAGATCCTGGTCAACCCGACCATCAAGGCAGTGTCCTTCGTCGGTTCCACGCCGATCGCCAAGTACGTGTACACGTCGGCGGCGCAGGCGGGCAAGCGCGTGCAGGCGCTCGGTGGAGCGAAGAACCACATGGTCGTCATGCCGGACGCCGACCTCGATTCTGCAGCGGATGCCGCGATCTCCGCCGCATACGGATCTGCGGGCGAGCGCTGCATGGCCGTCTCGGTCGTGGTGGCGGTCGGAGCGATCGCCGACGACCTCGTCGATCGGATCAAGCAGCGCACCACCGGCCTGGTGATCGGCGACGGCACCGACCCCGCGTCGGAAATGGGCCCGCTGATCACCCAGGACGCCCGCGACCGGGTGGCGAGCTACGTGGACAGCGCTGTGGTCGACGGCGCCACCGTCGTCGTCGATGGCCGTGAGCAATCCTTCGACTCCGACGGCTACTTCATCGGCGTCTCCCTGGTCGACAACGTCAAGCCGGGCATGAAGGTGTACGACGATGAGATCTTCGGGCCGGTGCTCTCGGTGGTTCGGGTGGACACCTACCAGCAGGCGGTCGACCTGATCAACTCCAACCGGTTCGCGAACGGCACCGCCGTGTTCACCCGGGACGGCAAGACCGCCCGCCAGTTCGAGTTCGACATCGAGGTCGGCATGGTTGGCGTGAACGTTCCGATCCCGGTGCCGATCGGCGCGTTCTCGTTCGGCGGCTGGAAGGACTCGCTGTTCGGCGACACGCACATGTACGGACCGGAGTCGTTCAACTTCTACACGCGCCGCAAGGTGACCACCACCCGCTGGCCGGAACCGAACGAGAGCCAGATCAGCCTGGGCTTCCCGACCCACTAATTGCTCGCATCCGAACCGCCACGAAACGCGCCTCAGGCGTGGTTCGTGGCGGTTTTTGCGTTTCCTGACCTGGGCAAGATCCTTGTTGCGCCGGTAGCGATCCCACCCCTAAGCTGAAAAGCTGCCTCGCGCCGTTCCGCGGTCGGGCATCACGACGGGATCCCACCCCGTTCGTACTTCCGCGTCGCGCACGCCTTTCCGTGCGCCTCGACGCTGAGCCTGCACCAAAGGAAACGACCGATGCCGTCGACTTCGACTCCGCCCATGTCCGCGGCGCCGCCCCAGAAGATCTCGACCACCTGCGCCATCGCGCGCATCTACCCCTACGCGCGCCCAGCCATGCCCCGCATCATCCTCGGCATGATCGCCGCGCTCGCCGGCGCCCTGGTCTCGCTGCTGATCCCGCAGGTGCTGCGGGCGCTGGTGGACGGCTCACTCAGCGACGGTGACGTGAGCGCGATCGCACCCGCCGTCGCGCTCGTGCTCGTGCTCGGCGTGCTCGAAGCGGTCATGGTGGCACTCCGACGCTGGCTTGTACTCACCCCCGGAACCCACGTCGAAGCCCGGATGCGCAACGACTTCTACGCCAAACTGCAAGACCTCCCGGTCGCGTTCCACGACCGCTGGCCGAGCGGGCAGTTGCTGTCGCGGATGAACGCGGACCTCTCCCTCATCCGCCGCTGGCTGTCATTCGGCATTGTGTTGCTGGTCGTCAACATCGTCACCATCGGCGTGGGTTTCGTGTTCCTCGTGAACATCAGCTGGATGCTCGGGGTGCTGTTCATGCTGTGCTCGACCCCGCTCTGGATCTACGGTTTCGTCTTCGAGAGCAAATACTCCACGGTGGCCCGGCGCAGCCAGGACCAGGCCGGCGACCTCGCCACCACGGTGGAGGAGTCGGTTCACGGCATCCGGGTGCTCAAGGCGTTCGGGCGCGGCAAGCACGCGCTGGAGCGATTCACCAAGCAGGCCGAACAGCTGCGCGGCACCGAGATCGAGAAGGCCAAGGCCATCGCCGGAATCTGGCTCTGGCTGCTGCTCGTGCCCGACATCACCTTCGCGTTGTCGCTGTTCGGCGGGGTCGTGCTCGCAGCGAACGGGGTGCTGTCGGTCGGCGACCTGGTGGCGTTCTTCGCCACCGCGACCGTGCTGCGCTGGCCGGTGGAGTCGATCGGGTTCCTGCTGTCGATGACCTTCGACGCACGCACCGCCACCGACCGGTTCTTCGAAGTGATGGACGAGGAGAACACGATCACCGATCCGGCCGCGCCGACCATCGTCGAGCGCCCGCAGGGTCGGCTCACCTTCGACGCCGTGCATTTCCGCTACCAGGATTCGCCGGCGCAGGTGCCCGACCTGATCGACGGCGTCGACCTCACGCTGGAGCCCGGCGAGACCATGGCGCTGGTCGGACTGACCGGATCGGGCAAGACCACCCTCACCGCGCTGGCGACCCGCCTGTACGACGTGACCGGCGGCCGCATCCTGCTCGACGGGGTCGACATCCGCGACCTCAGCCGGCACGAACTGCGCACCCACATCGCCATGGCGTTCGAAGACGCCACCCTGTTCTCGGCGTCGGTGCGCGACAACGTGATGCTGGGCCGTGCGCACGGCACCGAGCAGGAGCTGACCGAGGCGCTTGAGATCGCGCAGGCGCACTTCGTCTACGACCTGCCGAACGGGCTGGACACCACCATCGGCGAGGAAGGACTCAGCCTGTCCGGGGGTCAGCGGCAGCGTCTCGCCCTGGCCCGCGCGGTCGCCGCGAAGCCCGCCGTGCTCGTGCTCGATGACCCGCTGTCGGCGCTCGACGTCGACACCGAGGCGCTGGTCGAGGCGGCCCTGCGCGACGTGCTCGCCTCCACCACCGCGCTGATCGTCGCCCACCGCCCCTCGACCGTGCAGCTCGCCGATCGGGTGGCGCTACTCGAGGGCGGCCGGGTCACGATGGTCGGCACCCACTCCGAACTGCTCGCCACCAGCGAGCACTACCGCTTCGTCATCTCGTCCCTTGACGACGATCAGGGTGCATCGAAACTGGAGGTCAGCGCGTGAGCGTCACCGGTGTACAAGGAGAAGAGCGCGACGACTTCACCGCAGCCGAGAGCAAGCAGGTTCGTCAGCGCTCGCTGCGGCTGCTCGGGTCACTGCTGCGCCCGGTGCGCGGCACGGTGGCGCTCACCGCCGTCGTCATCCTGATCAGCACCATCGCCCAGGTTGCCGGTCCCGCGCTTATTGCGATCGGCATCGACCGAGGCCTGCCCGCCCTGCTCAATCAGGACTGGTTCCCGCTCATCGCCACGGTGTTCGCCTACCTGCTCACCGGGCTGATCGGCGCCGTGCTGCTCGCCTGGTACACGGTGCTGACCGCCCGCATCAGCCAGGCGATGCTGATCGACCTGCGCAAGCGGGTGTTCCTGCACACCCAAAAGCTGAGCCTCGAATTCCACGAGAACTACACGTCGGGGCGGATCATCTCCCGGCAGACCAGTGACCTCGAGTCGATCAAAGAACTGCTCTCCGACGGCCTCACCCAGCTGGTGCAGGGTGGCCTGTACATGGTGTTCGTCGCGATCGCGATGTTCACCGTCGACTGGGTGTCAGGACTGATCCTGCTCGGTGCGCTCGTGCCGCTGCTGATCCTCACCCGCTGGTTCCAGCTGCGCTCGCAGAAGCTGTTCCGCCGCACCCGCGTCGCGTCGGCGCGGATGATCGTGCAGTTCGTCGAGACGATGACCGGCATCCGCGCGGTGAAGGCGTTCCGCAAGGAGACGCGCAACGAGAAGGAGTTCGGCGACCTGGTGGAGGACAACCGGGAGGTCAACGCCAGCGTCATCCAGGCGTTCGGCCTCTACGACCCGGGCCTCATGCTGATCGGCAACGTCACCCTCGCTGTGGTGTTGCTGGTCGGCGGACTGCGCGTGGCCGATGGCTCGCTGGCCATCGGCGTGCTGCTCGCGGTGCTGCTCTACACCCGCAACTTCTTCGGCCCCGCCGAGGAGATGGCGATGTTCTACAGCTCGTACCAGTCGGCCGCAGCGGCGCTGGAAAAGATCTCCGGCGTGCTTGAGGAACTGCCCAGCGTGCCCGACCCGGTGAAACCGGTCGACCTGCGGCAGGCGAAGGGCGCCGTCACGTTCGACACCGTCACCTTCGGCTACACAGCGGAGCGCCCGGTGCTGCCCTCGTTCGACCTGGCGATCCCCGCCGGGCAGACGATCGCGCTCGTCGGCACCACCGGCGCCGGCAAGTCGACGCTCGCCAAGCTGATCTCGCGGTTCTACGACCCGACCGAGGGTGCCGTGCTGCTCGACGGGGTGGACCTGCGTCGGCTGCATCCGAAAGACCTCCGCCGGGCGATCGTGATGGTCACCCAGGAGGCCTACCTGTTCAGCGGATCGGTGGCCGACAACATCGCGCTCGGCAAGCCGAATGCCACCTTCGAGCAGATTCAGGATGCCGCGCGCGCCGTGGGCGCGCATCAGTTCATTGAGGCGATGCCCGACGGGTATGCCACCGATGTGAACAAGCGCGGCGGCCGGGTGTCGGCGGGGCAGCGGCAGCTGCTCTCGTTCGCGCGGGCGTTCCTGGCTGATCCGAGCGTGCTGATCCTCGACGAGGCGACGGCGTCGCTCGACATCCCGAGCGAACGGCTGGTGCAGGAGGGCCTGCAGACACTGCTCGCGGATCGCACCGCGGTGATCATCGCGCACCGGCTGTCGACCGTGGCGATCGCCGACCGGGTGCTGGTGATGGAGCACGGCCGCATCATTGAGGACGGCACTCCAGACGAGCTGATCGCCGGTGAGGGCAAGTTCGCGCGGTTGCACGCGGCGTGGCGGGAGTCGCTGGTCTGAGATGTCGCTGGCGCGCTACGGCCGGTAGCGCGCCAGCGGCAGGTTTACGCGGCAGCCGACGGAAGTTTCGACGAGCGGAGTGCCCTCGGCACGAAAGTGCTCGAGGGCGCGATCCTCGTGGCCGGGCGCAACGTGGCCGGAGGCGCGCACAACCCGCCACCACGGCACCTCGTGCCCGTGGTACGCCATCACCTGGCCGACGGTTCGGGCTGCCCGGGAACCGAGTACGGCCGCGACATCACCGTAGGTCATGACGCGGCCGGGAGGGATGCTGTCGACGACTTCCAACACCAGGGTGGCGAAGTCGGCGCGCGGCTGGGTCATCCCTGACGGTGCGGGGTGGCCTCGGTGTCGTTGCCAGCGTCATCGCCACGCAGCAGGTTATCGAACTGGCTGCTGCCCGCGGCACGGTTGCCGGAGTGGTTCTGGCTGCTGTCGGCGGTGCGCGACTGGACCGGCTGCGCGGTCACGTCAAACGACGACACCGCGTCGGCTGGCACATCAGCTGCCGGGTCGGCGAGGGCCTGCTCGAGTTCGACCACGGCCGCGTCGTCAGGAGCCGCAACGTCGAGTGCGATCGCGTACCCGAGTTCTGATCCCGATGGGCGAAGCGGAGTTCCCTCGGTGAGGTACTGCTCGAGCGCCCGAGCACCAAACTCGTTGCCGAAAATCGGGGTGCCCTCATCGTCGATGATGCGCCACCAGGGCACACCCGAGTCCTTGTACTCACGAAGAACTGTGGTAACCGCCGCACGGTCGCTTTCAACGAGCTCGGCGACCTTAGAAATGTTCAGTGCTCGCCCGGCCGGGATAGACACGGTGATTTCGATCACCCGAATCGTGAAGCCTGTTGATTCAGTCATTAGCCCAGACTAGAGGGCCAGTGACCCAATTTTCTCGCCATACGCCGTTTCGCCGACAACTTGGAACCCGACGTTCTTAAAGAATTCCTCTGGGCCGTACTCTCCAGGCTCCCAAATCGCGGTGAGTTCCGTGAAGCCGCGTGTCCTGGCCTCCTCGGCCAGCGCGAGCACCGCAAAGGTTCCGACGCCGGCACCCTGAGCTTCGGCTGCGACATGGATGCGCCAGACACAACTGCGGAAGTATTCATGCTCGGCATCCGGATCGAAATTGCCGCGGATGAAGCCCACGACCTCGTCCCCGTCCAGTACCACCCGCGGCCAGGTGGTGGCGGGATCGATGTACGCGTCGGCGATCGCGTAGGAAGTCGGGATGACGAACTGTTCCTGACCCGGTCGCAACGTGAGGCTGTTGGCGGCCACGATCGTCTTCGCCGACAGCTCTTCCAGTCTCAGCTCGCCCATGGCAACAGGCTAGCCGTCGACCGGGGGAGCGGATAGTGCGGATTCGTGGGCCGAATATATCTCGATGTCGAGATAGTTTCTGAAGCCTTGTAAGATTGTGGCGGTTCAACGAGAGGAAGCACCCATAGTGGAGAAGATCAAGGTCGAAGGTACCGTCGTCGAGCTCGACGGCGACGAAATGACCCGCATCATCTGGCAGAAGATCAAAGACAGCCTGATTCACCCGTACCTCGACATCAACCTCGAGTACTACGACCTGGGCATCCAGAAGCGCGACGAGACTGACGACCAGGTCACGATCGACGCGGCTCACGCGATCCAGAAGCACGGCGTCGGCGTGAAGTGCGCCACGATCACGCCGGACGAGGCTCGCGTCGAAGAGTTCGGCCTGAAGAAGATGTGGAAGTCGCCGAACGGCACCATCCGCAACATCCTCGGCGGCGTGATCTTCCGCGAACCGATCATCATCTCGAACATCCCGCGTCTGGTTCCCGGCTGGAACAAGCCGATCATCATCGGCCGTCACGCGTTCGGTGACCAGTACCGCGCCACCGACTTCCTCTTCAAGGGCAAGGGAACTCTCACCGTCGAGTTCACCCCCGAAGACGGCTCCGAGCCGCAGAAGTTCGAGGTCTACCAGGCCCCGGGCGATGGCATCGCGCAGGTGCAGTACAACCTGGATGCCTCGATCCGCGACTTCGCGCGCGCCTCGCTGAACTACGGGCTGACCCGCAACTACCCGGTCTACCTGTCGACGAAGAACACGATCCTGAAGGCCTACGACGGCCG
>JBEVDR010000107.1:0-5912 GCA_040513215.1 Microbacteriaceae bacterium
GGCGATCTGATCGGCTCGCTCATCGTGGGCGAGGACGACGAGGTGCTTGTGGTTCTTGCCAGCGGCAAGGTGGTACGCTCTGCCGTGGCCGAAGTACCGGCCAAGGGACGCGACACGATGGGCGTGGTCTTCGCCCGCTTCGCGGATGACGACCGTATCATCGCGGTGGCCAAGAACTCCGAACGCAACCTCGAGTCGGAGCTCGAAGAAAGCGCAGACGACGAGACTGCGCCTGGAGAGGATGTAACGACGGATGAGTAATCTTGGCGACAAATTCGCGAAGAAAACGGCAAGAGTCGCCACGACGAAGCAGGTGCGTCTGAAGCTGGTCTACATCGACTTCTGGTCGGTGCTGAAGATCTCCTTCCTTCTGGCGATCATCCTCGGCATCATCACGATCGTCGCCAGCTTTCTGATCTGGTCGGTGCTCAACCAGACCGGTGTGTTCGACAAGGTCAACGTGCTGCTGCAGGACATCGCGGGCGCCGGCAACTTCGACCTGTTCGACTTCGCGTCGCTGCCGCAGGTGATGGGCTTCTCGGTCGTCGTCGCGGTGCTCAACGTGATCGTCATCACGGCGCTCGGAGCCATCTGGGCGGCGCTGTACAACCTGGCCGTGCGCATCACCGGAGGCGTGATGCTGGGCTTCACCAACAAGTAGTGCTGCTCGTCGCTCCGGCGATTCGCAGAACAGACCATCGGTAGGGTAATCTCGACTCTGGTCAAAAAAACGGGGCTATAGCTCAGGCGGTTAGAGCGCTTCGCTGATAACGAAGAGGTCCAAGGTTCAAGTCCTTGTAGCCCCACGTGAGATCTTCACAAGAGGTCTCCACCCGGGGCCTTAGCTCAGTTGGTAGAGCGCCTGCTTTGCAAGCAGGATGTCGGGAGTTCGATTCTCCCAGGCTCCACTCGACTGTCATCCCGACCACAGCATGAAAGAAGCCCCGCACTCGTGTGCGGGGCTTCTTGTCGTTCGTGTGAGAGATCAGCTCTCGGGGTTGGTCTCGGGCTCGGGGTCTTCGTCGGCGATCCAGAGCTCGTCGTCGGCCCGGAAGGTCTGCCACAGGGCGTAGCCGAGGCCGACGGCCGTGACCACGCCGAGGGTCACGACGACGACCAGCCCGGCCTTCGATCCACCCGACTTGGGCGCGGACTTCTCGAGCGACTTCGCCGCCTTGCCGGCCTTCTTGCCGGCCTCTTTCAAGAACTCGGGGCTCTTCGACGACTGCAGCACGGCAGCGGCCGAGCCCAGCGTTCCGGCCAGGGCCGGCAGCACGTCGGTCGTGAAACGGTTCTTCACGGTCTCACCCGCGAGCTTCACCTCGGCGGCCTTGCGGCTCACCGCGACGGCGCCGCTGTCGACGGCGGACTTCACACGCGGCTTCACTTCTTCATCGGCCAGGTAGCTGGCCTGTTTTCCTGCCTCACGCAGGATCTCGTTGGCGCGGTCGAGCACGGCCTGCTGGTCGACCCACAGGTCTTCTGCCGTTCCCTTCAGGCGCTTGAGCGCCTTTTGACGCTTGCGGGAAAGACTCATAAGAAACCTCCATCGGCGAGAGCACGGTCACTGTCATCTTGCCACGCAATGCAGTGGCGCAGTAGTTCGGCCCACTGATCATCCACTTCGCAAACCCTGGGCCTTCACTGGATGCTTCGCGCCCGTGTGCGAGAATTGTGATCATGCCCGCACATACCCACGTCGCCACCCTCACCACCAACCACGGCCCGATCGTGGTGAACCTCTACGGTCACCAGGCACCGAAGACCGTCAAGAACTTCATCGGCCTCGCCAACGGCGAGATCGAGTGGACCGACCCGAAGACCGGTCAGCCCACCAACGACCGCCTCTACGACGGCATCGTGTTCCACCGCATCATCCCGGGCTTCATGATCCAGGGCGGCGACCCGCTGGGCAACGGCACCGGCGGCCCCGGCTTCAAGTTCGACGACGAGATCAGCCCCGAGCTCGACTTCACCCAGCCCTACATCCTCGCGATGGCCAACGCCGGCATCCAGGGCGGCAAGGGCACCAACGGTTCGCAGTTCTTCATCACCGTCGGCCCCACCACGTGGCTGCAGGGCAAGCACACCATCTTCGGCGAGGTGGCGGATGACGCCTCCAAGCGCATCGTCGACAAGCTCGCCGGTGTGGCGACCGACGCCTACGACCGTCCGCTCGACGAGGTCGTGCTCGAGAGCGTCACCGTCGAGGCCGTCTGAGCCTCTTCGTTCTCGCTGGAGCGGTCGACCGATGACCACGGCCCCGGATTCGTCGAACAACTACTGCTATCGGCACCCCGGCCGGCAGAGCTTCGTGCTCTGCCAGCGCTGCGGGCGCACCATCTGCCCGGAGTGCCAGGTGCAGGCGGCGGTGGGCGTGCACTGCGTGGAGTGCGCCCGTCAGGATCGGCGTGAGGCGCCGCGGGTGAACCGCGGCCGGCCGGCGTTCCTGCGCAACCTCACGGGCCGTGAGGCGCCGGTGGTGACCTACGTCATCATCGCGCTCTGCGTCGTGGTGTTCCTGCTGCAATACCTCCCCGGCGTCACGTCGGCCCTGCAGTTCGCGGGCCTCTATGTCATGCCCTCCACGGGCATTCCCGTGGAGCCGTGGCGTATGCTCACCTCGGTGTTCCTGCACGGCTCGATCCTTCACCTGCTGTTCAACATGTACACGCTGTTCGTGTTCGGCAGCGCGCTGGAACGCATGCTGGGAAAGGGCCGCTACATCGCCCTCTACCTGATCTCGGGCTTCGGCGGCTCGGTGGCGGTGGCCCTGCTGGCCGATCCCCGTCAACCGGTGGTCGGCGCATCCGGAGCCATCTTCGGCCTCATCGGCGCGTACTTCATCATCAACCGCCATCTCGGCGGCAACAGCGTGCAACTGCTGGTGCTCGTGGCGATCAACCTGGTCTACGGATTCGTGGTGCCCGGCATCGCCTGGCAAGCACACGTCGGCGGCATCATCGCCGGCGCCGTGGTGGCACTGATCTACGTGCGCACCCGCGCCATCCGTCAGAAGGGCCTGCAGATCGCCCTGGTGTCGGCGGTGTCAGCTGCGCTGGTCGGCCTGACGGTCGTCGCGGCCGTCGTCTGATCCCTGAGCGCCTGGTCCCCGAGCGTCTGATTCCCGAGTGTCTTATTCCACAGGGTTATGCACAGCTGTGGACTTATCCACAGCGGTTTCCACATTGGGGATAATTACAGCGGTGTAATTAGACCCGAGGTCAGCGCCAGCGAGTGGTCATGATGAACCCGATGAAGGCGATTCCGAAGCCGATCAGGATGTTCCAGCTGCCCAGGTCGGGAATGGGAAAGACGCCCTGGCTGACGTAGAACACGATGATCCAGAGCAGACCCACCAGCATGAAGCCGAACATGACCGGCTTGAACCAGACCGGGTTGGGGTTCTTCGCGGAGTCATCACTCGACGAGCGCTGAATGTCGCGCGAACGGCGGGCGACCTCGTTCGTGGGTGCTTTGTCTCGAGCCATGCCGACGATTCTAACGGGGTTTCATCCACAGTTCTCCACCGGTTCTCCACAGGGCAACGGTCTCGGGGCGGCTGCACAGCAACGGTCTCTTAGGATTGGTCACATGAGCGAGCAGCCGGAGACGGCGCCCGAGGGGGCACAAGCGCCGATGAGGCGCCCGCGCAAGAAGAAACGGGGCGTCTTCTCCCGCCTCGTGGGGGTCTTCGGTGAACTCCTCATCACGGCGGGCGTGCTCGTGCTGCTGTTCCTCGGCTGGCAGTTCTCGCTCAACGGCATCATGCTGAGCAACCAGCAGGCGTCGGATGCCAGTTCCCTCTCGCAGTCCTGGGCCAGCGACACCCCGGCAGCCCCCGCCTCCACGCCGTCGCCCTCGGCCTCGGCCGCTCCGACGACCGCGCCCTCGTTCCAATACGGCGACCCGCCCCAGCTGGCGACGCCGTCGAACGCGCAGGAGTTCGCGGTGATGTACGTTCCGCGCTTCGGCTCCGACTTCAAGAAGACCATCGCCGAGGGCGTCGATCCGCGATCGGTGCTGAACAACGGCGGTGCCGGGCACTATCCCAGCACGCAGCTGCCCGGCCAGGTCGGCAACTTCGCCATCGCCGCCCACCGCGACGGGTGGGGCAGCCCGTTCCTCAAGATCAACGAGCTGCAGCTGGGCGACTCCATCTACATCGAGACGCAAGACGGCTGGTTCACCTACACCTTCCGCGACCTCGAATACGTCACCCCGTTCGGCGTCGGCGTGATCGACCCCGTGCCCCAGGCCGCGGGCATCGCACCGACCGATCGCCTCATCACGCTGACGAGCTGCAACCCGCTCTACATCGCGTCGGAGCGCATCATCGCCTACGGCGTTCTGACCGACTGGCAACCGCGATCGGCCGGAGCCCCGGCAGAGATCGCCGGACTCGTGGGGGCATAACCGATGTATGCAGCTCTCTGGCACATCCTGCCCGGCCCGATCTGGGTGCGCATCCTCATTCTCGTCGTGCTCGCCGCGGCGGTGCTGTTCGTTCTCGCGTTCTGGGTGTTCCCGTGGATCGACGACTTGACCGCACCGGTTCAAGAGGTCACGGTAGACCAATGACCCGCGTGCTCGTCATCGACAACTACGACAGCTTCGTCTACACCCTGAACGGCTATCTGCAGCAGCTCGGGGCCGAGACGACCGTGGTGCGCAACGACTCGTTCGACGCCTCCGACGCAGCGGCCACCATCGCCGACTACGACGCGGTGCTGCTCTCGCCCGGCCCCGGCAAGCCGTCCGACGCCGGTGTCTCGATTCCCGTCGTCTTCGCGGCGCTCGAGTCGAACACACCGTTGCTCGGCGTGTGCCTCGGCCACCAGGCGATCGCCGAGGCGCTCGGCGCCACGGTCACCAACGCCGAAGAACTCATGCACGGCAAGACCTCGGTGATCCGCCACGACGACGACCCGTTCTACGACGGCGTTCCCGACGGTTTCACGGCGACGCGCTACCACTCCCTCGCGGTGGTCGACGGCACCGTTCCCGACTCCCTCGTGGTGACCTCGCGCACCGAGGGCGGCGTCATCATGGGCGTGCGGCACGTGACCGCTCCCGTCTACGGCGTGCAGTTCCACCCCGAGTCCGTGCTCACCGAGGGCGGCTACAAGATGCTCGGCAACTGGCTCGCGACCGCGGGCCCCACCGACGCGCCCGCGAAGGCCGCAGAACTCAATCCGCTGCTGCGCGCCGTCTGAGCGGCCGGCCGCCCGGCGGTCAAAGAGACTCTAGAACGTGGCGTCTGCAAGCGGCGGGGTTCAATCCCCGAGGGCGTCATGTATGAGGTCGCGTATCGTCTTGCGCTCGGCATTCAAATAGGCGAGAAAACTTGGGTAATGTCCGAGTGTGCCTTCGATCAGATCAAGATGCGTCACCGCGCGTTCATCGCCCGTGGCAGGGTCGTAAAGGTCGATGAACGCGAAATCTGGCTCCTCCAAGCCGAGCATGACGATGAGCGCGGACGGGGGAATTGGCGGTCTATCGAACTCGGCGAGATGTTCTTGAATTTGCTTCAGGCGTGATGTGAACCAGTCCTGATCTCTGTCGGACGTAGACAACAGTCGTGCGCTTCCATTGAAGCTGTCCCATCCGTTCGAAACCGAAAGAAACGCCCGGTACGAGCGAGGGAGCGGCGCGCCGACACGCGAAGCAAGGGTCTTCAATTCACCCTTGGTCGCAGGCGGAAACAGCTTCGGTGCAAAGGTCTCGTCCCGACGCAAGACAGCCAGCTCTGCCTGAGCGGCCGCAAGACGCGCCATGGACTTGAGAACGGTGCGCATGGTGTGACTCACGGCTACCAGTTTAGTGATTATTCATCATTTAATCGACGCGCATAAATTCTGGAGGCCACCATGACCGCCCGGCGACCCACATAGCTGAACGAAGCGGGCTCA
>JBEVDR010000108.1:0-18994 GCA_040513215.1 Microbacteriaceae bacterium
AACAGGCTCGCCCCGCCGATCACGGCCGCGGCGATCGCGTTCAGGTTGGTGTCACCGCCACCGCTGCCCTGGTTCGCCGAACCGAGACGGGCTGCCGCGAGCAACCCGCCGATCACGGCAAACGTGGAGCACAGCACGAACACCGACACGTACACCCGGTTGACCCGGATGCCGGCGCGCCTGGCGGCCTCGACGCTGCCGCCGACCGCGTAAACCGAGCGGCCCCACCGTGTCTTGCTGAGGAAGAAGTTCATCACCACGACGAGGATCAGGAAGAACAGGAACGACAGCCCCACACCGCGGGCCAGGTTCAGGTACCAGGCGGCAACGCCAAGCAGCACAACCAGTCCGCCGGCGCGCAGCAGGATCGTGGTCATCGAGAGCGCAGACAGCCCGGCGCTGGTGCGACGACGGGACTGCAGGTACGCGGTTGTGACGTAGATCGCTGCGGTCAGAACAACCAGCACGTAGGACAGCCAAGCGGGCAGGAACATCTGCTGAGCGAACTGAACGATCCACGAATCGAACGGGATGTTGATCGATCCGGTGTCGCCGAGCACCCACAGCTGCAAGCCGAGGAATCCGAGGAGCCCTGCCAAGGTGATCACGAAGCTCGGCACACCGAACCTGGTGTACAGGAATCCGTAGAGCAGGCCGATCAGGACGCCGACCACGAGCGCGGCGAGGATGGAGAGCGGGAGCGCCCAGCCCATCTGCACGAACGTGACCGCGAGGATGGCGGCGGCCAAACCGCTCACCGATCCAACCGACAGGTCGATCTCACCGAGCAGCAGCACCAGGACGATGCCGATCGCGATGGTGCCGACCGCCGCGCACTGCAGGGCGAGGTTGACGAGGTTGATGGGCGACAGGAAGTTGTCATTCAGGAGCTGGAAGACCGCCCAGATGACGATGACGCCGATGATGACGGGCAACGATCCGAGATCGCCGCCGCGCACGCGGTTCATGGTGGCGTGCACGCTGCCCCTGAACCCGGTGTGCTGGATCAGGCGTTCGTCTTGCAGGTCGGCAGCGACGCTGCTGCCGGTTTCATCCCGCGTCGTACTCATGGCTGGTCCTCCGTCGGAGTTGAAGCGGGTGGAGCGGGTGGGGTGGGGGAGGCTGGCGTGGCAGTAGGCGGCAGCGTGGCGTCCGCGGCATCCGTCATGCTCGCCTCATCCACGGAGTCCGGCGCCTTCACACGGCCGGCGGCTCGCCTGGTGACCGCGTTGTCGGTCGCCCCGGTGATGGCCGCGATGATGTCCTCGCTGGTCACCTCGGAGACTTTGAACTCACCATTGTTGCGACCGAGGCGCAGCACCACGACACGGTCAGCCACCGCAAGCACGTCGGCCATGTTGTGGCTGATCAGGATGACGCCGAGCCCGCGTTCGCGTAGCCGCTCGATCAGGTTGAGCACCTCCGCGGTCTGGGCCACGCCCAGCGCGGCGGTGGGCTCGTCGAGAATCACGACCCGTGGCTCGCCGATCAGCGAGCGGGCGATGGCCACGGTCTGCCGTTGGCCGCCGGACAGGGATGCCACGGGGGTGCGCACTGAGGGGATCTTGGCGCTCAACTCGCGCAGCAGAGACCAGGACCGCTTCTCCATGTCCACCTCGTTGAGGGTGGACTGGTGGGTCAGCTCGCGGCCGAGCCACAGGTTCGCCACCACATCGAGGTTGTCGCACAGGGCGAGGTCCTGGAACACGGTGGCGATGCCCAGATTGCGGGAATCGGCAGGACTGGTGATGTGTACCCGCGACCCGTCGAAGTCGATGGTTCCGGTGTCCTGCGGGTGCACGCCCGCGAGCACCTTGATCAGCGTGGACTTGCCGGCGCCGTTGTCGCCGACGATGGCGACCACCTCACCAGCGTGAACATCCATCCCGATGTCGCTCAGAGCCTGAACGGCACCGAACCGTTTGCTGATTCCTTCCAGCGACAGCAGGGGCTCCTGCGAGGACGTGGTTCCCACATCCTGGGGTGACAGCATTGTCATCGTCGTGCTCTTCTCTGTGAAGTGGTCAACGATCGGATGGCCGGGGCCCATGCGGACACCCGGCCACACGTCCGCGGGACTACTGGATGCCTGCTGCGGCGCAAGCGTCCGCGTACTCAGCGGTGCAGATGTCGTCAACGGTGTAGAACCCGTCGGCGACGACCGTGTCCATGATGTTGTCAACAGTGACGACGACAGGGGTAAGCAATGTCGTCGGAACACCGTCAGTCTCGGTGTCTCCTTCCACAGTTTCCCCTTCGGCCAGCTTCACGGCAACCTCCGCCGCCAGTTCAGCTTCGGCCTTGATCGCCTTGTAAATGGTCATGAACTGGTCTCCGGCGACAATGCGCTGGATTCCGGCGAGTTCCGCGTCCTGGCCGGTGACGATCGGCCACGGGGTGACGTTCGCTGCCTTCATGGCTGCGATCGCGCCGCCGGCGGTGCCGTCGTTCGCCGCGTAGACCCCGTTGATCTGACCGGCGTACTGCGTCAGCTGACCGGAAACCCACTCCTGCGCCTTGTCAGGGCTCCAGTCGGGGGTATCAAACTCGGCGAGAACTGTGACCCCGCTGCCGTCGATCACGCTGTGCGCGCCCTGCTTGAACAGCACCGCATTGCCGTCGGTCGGTGATCCGTTGACCATCAGGATGCCGCCGGTGCCGCCCAGCTTCTCGGTGAGGGCCTCGCCCTGCAGCACGCCAACCTGCTCGTTGTCGAACGAGATGTAGTAGGCGAGGTCTCCGCCGGCCACAAGCCGGTCGTAGGAGACGACGGGAACGCCCTGGGCGCTCGCCTCGTTGACGATGCTGACAGCCGCCTCCGCGTCGACCGGGTCGAGCACCAGTACGTCGACGCCGGACGCGAGAGCGGATTCCGCCTGTTGCTGCTGCTTCGCGGCATCCTGGTCGGCGTTCGAGTAGAGCACCTCATAGTCGCCGAGTTCCGCGACTTTGGCCTCGAACAGCGGACGGTCGAATGCCTCATAGCGCGAGGTCTTGGACTCCGGAAGCAGAAGCCCGATGGTGCCGTCTGAGCCACCCCCGCCGCCGCCGTCGCCCCCATCGCCGCCGCCAGATGCGCAGGCTGTCAGAGCGCCGGTTGCGAGGAGAGATCCGATCGCAATCGCTGTGAGTGTGGTGCGTCTCTTCATTGAGGTGCCTCTCATCAGGCCGCCCACAGTGGCGGATGATCCTGAGTGTGGCATCCACGTTCATTGTCGTCAACGCTTGAACGCAAGCGGTGGCGCAATCGAGACTTAGGCGTTAGCTTCCGAACGCATGGCCAGATCATCGCCCAGGGATGCCACCGGCGGGAGGGCGCTCAACTCGGCCTGTTCGATGGCCAGGGCGAGACATCCGATCAGTTCCGCCTTCTCGCCGAGCGTCGACTGCACGACCCGCGGCAGGCCCGAGTGGCCGGCCAGCACCGAGCGCTCCAGCGCGTGCCGCAACGGGGCGAGCAGGGTTTCACCGGTCTGGGCGAGTTCGCCGCCGATGATGATCACCTGCGGGTCGAACAGGTTGCTGAGGCTGGCCGCCGCGATGCCGATGTGCCGACCGGCGTCGGCGATCACGCGCTGGCTGCTGGCGTCGCCTGACTCCGCCCGCTGCAGCAGGTCCTGCAGACGCTGCATGCCGGGATCCGCGCGGAACAGGTCGAGCAGCGCGGGGCCCGACGCGAACATGTCGAGGCAGCCGCGGCTGCCGCAGCGGCAGATCGGACCGTTCTCGTCGATCGTGATGTGACCGATCTGGCCGGCCTTACCGGAGACACCGCGGAAGATGGTGCCGTCGATGATCAGGCCGGCGCTGATCACGTGCCCGGCGCGAATGTACGCGGCACCGCGTGCCCCGCGCGCCGCGCCGCTGTGCAGTTCGGCGCGCGCGCCGAGGTTAGCCTCGCTGTCGACGTACACCGGGCGTGTGATCCGGCTGCGGAATGCCTCGTCGACGCGGACGCCCTCCCAGCCGCGCATCAGGCCGAGGGTGGAGATCATGCCGGTGGAGGGGTCGATCGGGGCGGGCAGGCCCAGGCCGATGGCGAGTAACTCGTCGCGGGTGGCGCCGAGCGAATCGAGCATGTCGGTGATGAGCAGGGCAGCGCGGTCCAGTTCGCTGTCGTGGCGGTGGTCGGCGGCGAGTGGAACGTGGTGTTCCGCGACGATGGTGCCCGCGACATCCGCAATCGCCACCCGCAGGTGCCTGGTCGAGAAATGCAGGCCGGCGACCAGGCCGAGCCGGCGGGCCAGGCGCACCTGGGTTGCCCGCCGGCCGCTCCGCGAGGTGATCGAGGTGTGCAGCACATCGGAGCCGGCGAGCTCTTTGACGATGTTGGAAACGGTTGCCGGCGACAGTCCGGTGACCCCCGCGAGTTCGACCTGGGTGAGCCGACCGTGCTGTTTCAGGGCGTCGACGATCCGGGCCCGATTGGCTTCACGCAGTGAAGTCTGGGAGCCCGGCATCCTGTTGAGGCCCGTCACGAGTGACACCATACACTTCGGCCGCACGGTGAGCCGTTTCCAGCGGTTAGTCTCAATCGATGCCGCCACGCCCAGGGAGAGGTTCCACCAATGACTGACGCACCCACCGCATACCGCGATTTCGGGGCGGAATTTTCCCGCGACTTCGTGATCGGCTCGGCCACCGCGGCGTACCAGGTGGAGGGGGCAGTGCAGGAGGACGGCCGCGGGCCGTCGATCTGGGACATCTTCAGCCGCACCCCGGGGAAGGTGCAGAACGGTGACACCGGGGATGTCGCCGACGACCACTATCACCGGCTGGAGAGCGACCTCGACCTGATGGCCCGGCTGGGGCTGGAGGCCTACCGCTTCTCGACCGCGTGGCCGCGGATCCAGGCGAACGGGTCGGGCAAGCCCAACGAGAAGGGGCTCGGGTTCTACGAGCGTCTGGTCGACGGGCTGCTGGCGCGCGGCATCCGTCCGATCGCCACGCTGTATCACTGGGACCTGCCGCAGGCGCTGGAGCAGTCAGGCGGCTGGGCGAACCGCGACACCGCATACCGGTTCGCCGAGTACGCGCACATCATGGGGGAGCGGCTAGGTGATCGGGTGCACACCTGGACCACGCTGAATGAGCCCTGGTGCGCGGCCTACCTCGGCTACGCGTCGGGCGTGCACGCCCCGGGCCGCACCGAGCCGGTCGCCGCGTTTCGGGCGGTGCACCACCTGAACCTGGCGCACGGGCTGGCGCTGCAGGCGCTGCGGCCCGTGGTGAAGAACGACCCGCAGTTCTCGGTGACCCTGAACGTGCACGCGTTCCGGGGCGACGATGACACGTCGCCGGAGGCGATCCGCCGGCTCGACGCCATCGGCAACCGGGCCTTCACCGGACCGATGCTCCGCGGTGAGTACCCCGCTGACCTGCTGGAGGACACCGCTCCCATCACCGACTGGTCGTTCGTGCGGCCCGGCGACCTCGACGACATCCACCAGCCGATCGACGTGCTCGGTGTCAACTACTACTCCACCAACACGGTGAGGCTCTGGGATGGAGTGTCGGCGCGGTCCCGGGCGGATGGGCACGGCGGCGGCGCATCGCCGTGGCCGAGCGCCGATGACGTGGAGTTCCTGCCGCAGCCGGGACCGCACACGGCGATGGGCTGGAACATCGCTCCGGATGCCCTGGAGGAGCTGTTGCTCGGATTGGCGGAACAATTCCCCGACCTTCCGCTGATGATCACCGAGAACGGAGCAGCGTTCGACGATGAGGTGCGCGACGGCCGGGTGAACGACGCGCAGCGGGTCGACTACCTGGTGAGCCACTTCAGCGCCGCGCACCGGGCGATGCAGCGCGGTGTCGACCTGCGCGGCTACCTGGTCTGGTCATTGTTCGATAACTTCGAGTGGGCGTACGGGTACTCGCGACGTTTCGGAATCGTGCACGTGGACTACCGCTCACAGGAGCGCACGGTGAAAGACAGCGGGATGTGGCTGGCCAGGCTGATCGAGACACGACGGATCTCGTAGGTCACCTAAGCTGACCTGACCACTGTGCCGTGCGTCGTTTCGCGCGGGACAGCCGGGCGTCCTCACGGCGTCACCTGATCTCGAGGACTCCCGTTGACTATCGTCCTGCATCCCGGCGATGCGCTGAGCCGCAAAGAGCGACTCATCTACGTGATCGTGCTCGGCGCACTGACGGCGCTCGGGCCGTTCACGATCGACCTGTACCTGCCCGCGTTCCCCGCGCTCGGTGCGGATTTCGGGGTCAGCAGCGGGCTGATCCAGCTCACCCTGACCGCGACCACCGTCGGCTTCGCGGTCGGCCAGCTGGTGCTCGGCCCGTGGAGCGACAAGGTCGGCCGACGGCTTCCGCTGATTCTCGCCACCGGCGTGCACATCGCCGCGAGCATCGGCGCCGCGCTCGCTCCCGATATCACCTGGCTGGCGGTGTTCCGCGTGCTGCAGGGCATCGGCGCGGCCGGCGGCGGCGTGGTCGCGATGGCCATGGTGCGTGACCTCTTCGGTGGGTACCCGCTGGTGCGGATGCTGTCCCGGCTGGCGCTGGTCAACGGCCTGGCGCCGATCCTCGCCCCGGTGATCGGATCGCAGCTCCTCGGCCTGGTCGACTGGCGCGGCGTGTTCGTGTTCCTTGCCGTGTACGGCGCCGCGGTGTTCGTGGCCGCGCTGCTCTTCATCGTCGAGACGCTGCCGCCGGAACAGCGGGCGGTGCCGGGACACTCCACACTGCGACAGCGTTATGGGGCGCTGTTCCGCGACCGGGTCTACGTCGGCGCGGTGCTCGTCGGGGCGATGACGTTCTCTGGCCTGTTCGCCTACCTGTCCGCGTCACCATTCCTGTTCCAGGAAATCTACGGGTTGAGCGCGCAACAGTTCGGCCTGCTCTTCGCCGTGAATTCGCTCGGCATCGTGATCGGGGTGCAGGGCAGCGCCCGCCTGCAGAAACTGATCGGGCCGCAGTGGATCATGGTGATGGCCACGGTGATCCAGCTGCTCGCGGCGCTCGCGATCGTGCTCATGGACACCATCGGGGCCGGACTCCCCGGCATCCTCGCGCCGCTGTGGTTCTTCATCCTGGCCTGCGGTTTCACCCTGCCGTGCGCGCAGGTGCTCGGGCTCGTCAACCATGGCAAGGAGGCGGGCACCGCGGCATCCGTCATGGGCGCACTCAACATGGGGCTCGCCGGCCTGATCTCGCCGATCGTCGGGTTCCTCGGCATCGCCACCGCTGTGCCTATGGGTGGGATCATGGCCGCCACCGCGGCGGTGTCGTTGCTCGTGCTGTGGCTGGTGGTGCGCCCCCGGTCGGTTCCCGCGCTCGTGCACTAAATGTCCGCGTTCGTGCACTGAATGGATGTCGCGCCCGGGCGGTAGCGTGAACGTATGACGCAGAGCGAGCAGCGGGCACGCAGGGTCGTGCGCCGTTGGCCGCTGATCAGCGGGCTCGCCGCGGTGCTGCTCGTGGTCGCCGGTGGTGTGCTGCTCGCGGCCAGAACCTCCAGCTTGTCGGTTGATGACGAGTGGATGGAGGAGATCGTCGAGCACCGGAACCCCGTGTGGGAGGTTCCGTCGCTCGTGATGAACTTCCTCGGCGGCGGTCTGTTCGCGGCCGTCATCGTGCCGCTAGGCATCATCGGGGCGCTCTGCCTGGTGCGCCGGTTCTGGGCTGCGCTGTACTTCGCGATCGCCTCGCTGGTGAGCGTGGGGCTGGTGCAGTTACTTAAGGCGGTGTTCGGTCGGGCTAGACCGCTCGACATGCTGCTGACGTTGGACAGCGGGTCTTTTCCCTCCGGGCATGTGGCGAACGCGGCGACCATGGCGGTGGCGTTGGGCCTGATCTTCGCGCGCACCTGGGTGTGGGTCGTCGGCGCCGTATACACCGTGCTGATGATGCTGAGCCGCACCTATCTGGGCGTGCACTGGCTGAGCGACACGGTGGGCGGGGTGCTGCTCGGCGCTGCGGTTTCCGTGATCGTGTGGGCTCCGTTCGCGTATCGGTTGCAGCAGGAAGCCGTCCATCGACGACATCCGTAGGGGCAGCCGCTCTGGCGCGCCCATGCCCCCGCCGGTAGCGTCACTGCATGCGGATACTTCTGGTGGGTGCGGGCGGCGTCGGCGACGCGATCGCCAAGATCGCGGCACGACGTGATTTCTTCGAGCTGATGATCGTGAGCGACTACGACATCTCCCGGGCCGAACGCACCATCGCCTGGATCGAGGCACGCCACGGCCCGCAACGCGGCCGGTTCGTGGCGGAGCGGATCGACGCATCCGACCCGGACAATGTCGCAGCGGTCGTCCGCACACATCAGGCAACCCACGTGATGAATGCGGTCGAGCCGAAGTTCGTGCCGACCATTTTCGCGGGAGCGCTCGCCGCGGATGCCGATTACCTCGACATGGCGATGAGCCTGTCGGAACCGCATCGCACCGAGCCGTACGCCCTCACCGGGATCAAGCTCGGCGACGACCAGTTTGAGCAGGCCCCGGACTGGGAGAGGGCCGGCCGCCTCGCGCTGGTCGGGATGGGCGTCGAACCCGGGCTGAGCGACGTCTTTGCCCGGTACGCGGCCGACCACCTGTTCAGCGAGATCGACGAACTGGGCACGCGGGACGGCGCGAACCTGGTGGTGCGCGATGAAACGGGCGCCGAGATCTTCGCCCCGTCATTCAGCATCTGGACCACGATCGAAGAGTGCTTGAACCCGCCGGTGGTGTGGGAGAAGGACCGCGGCTGGTACACGACACCCCCGTTCTCGGAGCCCGAGGTGTTCGAGTTTCCGGAGGGGATCGGCCCGGTGGAGTGCGTGAATGTGGAGCACGAGGAGGTGCTGCTGATGCCGCGCGTGCTCAACGCGAAACGGGTCACCTTCAAGTACGGCCTCGGCGACGAATTCATCGGCATCCTGAAGACCCTGCACCAGCTGGGGCTCGATTCGACGACGCCGATCCGGGTGCGCTCGGCGAACGGTCCGGTTGAGGTGGCGCCGCGCGACGTGGTGGCTGCCGCGTTGCCCGACCCGGCCACGATCGGCCCGCGGATGACCGGCAAGACGTGCGCCGGCGTCTGGGTGACCGGGCGTGATCCGCAGGGGCAGCCGCGCGAGGTGTACCTCTATCACGTCAGCGACAACGAGTGGACGATGGCCGAATACGAGGCGCAGTGCGTGGTGTGGCAGACGGCGCTGAATCCGGTGATCGCGCTCGAGCTGCTGGCCACCGGAGTGTGGTCGGGGATCGGCGTGCTCGGCCCGGAGGCGTTCGACGCGGAACCGTTCCTCGAGCTGATGGCCCGCTCGATCGACGACGGCGGCTACGGGCAAGCGTGGGGGCTGGAGGACCGGCTCGCGCGGCCCCACCCGTGAGCGCCGCACTAACTGTCGAGCGCCGCTGACAGTGCAGCGGCGTTCGAGAATTCCCCCGGCGCTCGACACGGCGCGTGAGTAGGGTGAGCGCATGACGGATGCGGCGGCCGCAGTCGAGGCGGCGAAGAAGGCCTTCGAGGAAGCACGGAAGGCGTTGAAGGCAGCCGAGGACGCCGCGCAGGCGTCGACGGATGCCGCGCCGCCCGCGCCGACCGAGGCGACATCCACTCCTCCACCGCCGACGCCGGACACCGCGCCATCCGGCCTCCTCACCTCAGAGCAGGTGGAAACCATCCGAGCCGGTTACGCGTTCGACGGGCCCGCGCTGGAGATGGGCGCCCTGGTGAACGGGGAGCCGCTCGCGGAGGTGCCGGTGCGCATCCCAATCGCCATGACCAACCGCCACGGACTGGTCGCCGGCGCCACCGGAACCGGCAAGACCAAGACCTTGCAGGTGCTCGCCGAGCAGCTGAGCGCCAACGGGGTGCCGGTGTTCGCCGCCGACATCAAGGGCGACCTGTCCGGTATCGCGACGCCGGGGCAATCGAATCCGAAGCTGGCCGAGCGCACCGTCAGCATCGGCCAGCACTGGGTGCCGGCCGCGGCCCCGACCGAGTTTTACAGCCTGGGCGGGCTGGGCGCCGGCATCCCGATTCGCGCCACCATCTCCAGCTTCGGTTCGCTGCTGCTGAGCAAGGTGCTCGGCCTGAATGAGACGCAGGAGAGCTCGCTCGGTCTGGTTTTCCACTACGCCGACCAGGCCGGGCTGCCGCTGCTCGACCTGCAGGATCTGCGGAGCGTCTTGCAGTTCCTCACCAGCGACGACGGCAAGGCCGAGCTGAAGAACCTCGGCGGACTCTCCAGCGCCACCGTCGGGGTGATCCTGCGCGAGCTGATCACCTTCGCCGACCAGGGCGCCGACGTGTTCTTCGGCGAACCCGAGATCGATACCGCGCAGTTTTTGCGCACCGCTGCCGACGGTCGCGGCATCGTTAGCCTGCTGGAGGTGCCGAGTGTGCGCGATCAGCCGGCGCTGTTCTCGACCTTCCTGATGTGGCTGCTCGCCGACCTGTTCAACGACCTGCCCGAGGTGGGCGATACCGACAAGCCCAAGCTGGTGTTCTTCTTCGACGAGGCGCACCTGCTGTTCGCGGGTGCGTCGAAGGACTTCGTGGCGTCGATCGTGCAGACCGTGCGGCTGATCCGGTCGAAGGGCGTCGGCATCTTCTTCGTCACCCAGACGCCGAAGGATGTGCCGAACGACGTGCTCGCCCAGCTCGGCAGCCGGGTGCAGCACCAGTTGCGGGCGCATACTCCGGATGACGCGAAGGCGCTGCGTGCCACGGTGTCGACCTACCCGACCAGCGGCTACGACCTTGACGAGGTGCTCACCTCGTTGTCGACCGGGGAGGCGATCATCACCGTGATGAACGAGAAGGGCGCGCCCAGCCCGGTGGCCTGGACGCGGCTGCGGGCGCCGCAGGGCTCGATGCAGCCGTCGGATGCCGCGGTCATCGCCACGACCGTGCAGGCGAGCCCGCTGCTGGCCCAGTACGGCACGGCGATCGATCGCGAATCGGCGCGTGAGATTCTCGCGGCACGGATGAACGCGGCGGCCGAAGCGGACGCCGCGGAGGAAGCACGCGCCGAGGCGGAGAAGGCCGCGGCGGCGGACGCGAAGGCCCGGGCCAAGGCGCAGGCCGACTACGAGAAGGCGCAACGCGAGTGGGAGCGGGCGGAGAAACGCACGACATCCCGCAGCACGACAACCCGGCGCACCAAGGCGTCGAACCCGGTCGGGGATGTGCTCGGCTCATCCGTCGGCAAGGCGGTGGTGCGCGAAGTGCTGCGGGGCATCTTCGGCACCTTGAAGCGCAAGTAGGGCTACGGCTGAGTGTTCGTTTCGAGGCTTCGCTTGCGGAGCTCGCTACGCACCTCAACCAGTGAGGTTTTTCTGTGGCGGAGAATGGGGGATTCGAACCCCCGAGGGCTTGCACCCAACACGCTTTCCAAGCGTGCGCCATAGGCCACTAGGCGAATTCTCCTTGGCCTGCTGAAGGCCTCACAGAATCTTACGGTATTCGCGCGTGGCTGCTGACCGCGAGTCGCGAATCAGGGCGCAGATCCCTTGTGCGACGGCCCGTGGTTCGTGCTAGACCGGGTGAGAGCGAAGCATCGACCGGCCAATGAGAGTTGGAACATCATGCGAGAAGTCCGGATCGCCGTCGTGGGCACGGGTGCCAACGGGGCGTCCATCGGCGCCGACATGATCAGGGGCGGCCTGGACGTCACCTTCATCGACCAGTGGCCGGCGCACGTCGAGGCCATGCGGCAGAACGGGCTCACGGTGCAGCTGCCCACCGAGACTCAGAACACCCCGGTGTGGCCCTACCACTTCTGTCAGGTCGCCGAGCTGAGGAAGACCTTCGACCTGGTGTTCATTTCGGTCAAGACCTATGACACCCGGTGGACGACCGAACTGATCAAGCCGTTGCTGCACGAGGGCTCGCTGGTGGTCGGCCTGCAGAACGGCATGACCATTGACGAGGTCGCAGAGATCGTCGGCCCGGAGCGTACCGTCGGCGCGGTGCTCGGTATTGCCGCCAACATGTACAACCCCGGCGTGGTGGTCAGGCAGATCCCGCCAGCGGGAACCTGGTTCACCGTGGGCACCTACGACGGGGTCGCCTCCAAGGGCCTGGAGCTCGTCGCGCAGGCGCTGGCGCACTCGGGGACGGCGGAGATCACCCACGACATCCGGTCGTCGAAGTGGATGAAGCTCATTGCCAACATCCCCGAGATGCTGCCCTCGGCGATCGTCGGCCTGCCGCTGCTCGCGGCTGCGCAGCTTCCCGGGATGCGGGACCTGATGGACGCCGCGGGCCGGGAAGCCTACGCGCTGGCCCGCGACCTGGGTGTCACAATGCTGCCGATATTCGGGAAGACGTCCGCCGATGTGCCGTCGACCGACCAGTACGCGGTGGACCTGCTCGAAGCGGTTCTCGCCAGCTACTCGCTTCCCGACACGAATGTCGCGGTGCTGCAGGACTGGCAGAAGGGGCGCAGGGCAGAACTCGACGCCTTCAGCGGCTACATCGTGCGCAAGCGCCTCGAGCTGGGCGGGACGGCGCCCGTGAACGCGCATATCCTGCGCGTCGCCGAACGGGTCGAGAGCGGAGAGCTTGACCCTGGCCCCGAGAACGCTGCCCTGCTGACAACCGTCAGGGTGTGACTTTTTAGTCCGGCGTGCAGACCCGCTGAACAGCGGCCGCGGTATCATCTGCCCTGTGGGTGTTCAGTGAGCGGCCCTCACGCTGAACGCAGACGTCGAACGAGTCACAGGGGGCCCCGTGCAGAACAATCTCGGTGCGAAGCTGCGGGCCGTGAGGGAGGCACGCAAGCTCAGCCTGCGGAGCGTCGCGGCAACCGTTGGTGTCTCCCCGAGCCTGCTCTCGCAGGTCGAGACAGGCAAGACTCAGCCCTCGGTGAGCACCCTATACTCCCTGGTGAACCACTTGGGGGCCTCCATCGACGACCTGTTGGCGCCCCACGCCGACCCGCAGGTCGCAGCGGTGAAGCCGAACATCACCCGCCTGTCCAGCGCGTCCCGACCATCTCCGTCGAACGACGTGATCCAACGCGCGGCGGACAACCCGGTGATCGAGATGGAGAACGGGGTGCAGTGGGAGCGGCTTGCCATCGGCAGGAGCAGCCTCGCCGACCCGCTGATCACCACGTACGCGCCGGGCGGCTCGAGCTCGGTCGAGGGCCGCTTCATGCGACACTCCGGCGTGGAATACGGCTACCTGCTGTCCGGGGAACTCACGCTCAAGATTGACTTCGAGACCCATGTGCTGCGCGCCGGGGATTCACTGTGCTTCGACTCAAGCCGGCCGCACCTCTATGTCAATGACACCGACCTGGAGGCGAAGGGGCTGTGGTTTGTGGTCGGTCGACGCGACCTCACCCAGTACCCGTCGAGCGATGCGCAGGCCCCGGTGCGCGCGGGACGCGCTGTGCACAGCGCGGTGGACGTGCTGGATGCCATGGACCATTTCGGGCGCGGCAACGTCGGCGACATCCGCGTGCACTGACAGCTGGTTCAACCAGTGAAAGCTTGTGCAGTCGTGCCAAGCGCTGACTCGTCGTCGTCAACGAGCAGGTGGCACCAGGCATCCGTCAGGGTCTGCAGGCAGATTTCGCGCGGAACCAGCCAGCCAACGCGGAACCAGCGCCGGGACAGATACTCGAACTGTCCGAAGGCCAGAATGCAGCGGATGCGGCGGGTGTGCTGCTCGAAGCGACCGGCCCGGTCGAGTCCGGATTCCATTGCCTCCGCCACGTGCTCGAACCACTTCTCGAGCGCGTCGGCCACCTCCTGCTCGCTGGAGGCTTGCTCGGCGGCCAGCAAATAAGGCCGGATTACCGGCCACTGGTCGAACTTGCTGTTCAGCCACTGCTCCACGAGGTCGCGGCGCCCCAGCTCGACCACCACATCGAGCGGCGGGTCGTCGATTGCGGTGAGGATGGAGTCGACCTCGATGATCAGCTCGCTCATCAACTGCGACTTCGAGGCGAAGTGCAGGTAGAACGTGGTGCGGGTAGTACCCGCGGCGCTCGCGATATCGTCGATTGTCGTCGGGGCGTAACCCTTCGACTCAAACAACTCGAGCCCGGTCTGCATCAAGAGCTTGCGCGTCTGCTGTTTGTGGAGGTCGCGGAGGGTGGCCATGGGGTTCAGGGTAGACGATGTTGTCGCTCTGCACACCGAGATTCGCCTCGGTCGTTTCACTCGACACTGCATCGTGCGAAATTCCAACCTTGGATGAGTCGCGGCATCCACGCAACCCCCGAATAATCTCCCGAGGCCAGGTGTCTGGCCCGGTCGGTAACTCGCGCGCCGGACATGTCGGTTCCGAGCGCACGCACGTGCCCGACAACTCGTTCTTTATGTGAGGGTCGGTTCAAACTTGACACCACGTTCATATTCAAGCTAGTTTCAACCCACCATTGCAGTTAGCAGCATTTTCTTGGTCAACGAAGACGAGGGGACGGCACGTGCAGAATCTCGGCGATCGTCAAGTGAGTGCGCCGATCGTCCGCGCGCAGGCGCTCACGCGCCGGTTCGGCGGCGTCACCGCAGTGGACACGGTCGACCTCGAGGTCTTTCCGAACGAGCTGGTTGGCATCATGGGGCCGAACGGAGCCGGAAAGAGCACTCTCCTGTCTTTGCTCGCCGGCGCTCGCCGCCCCTCCGCCGGCCAGCTTGAAGTGTGCGGCACCGACTTCGCCCGGGTGCGACACAGCGACGCGGCGCACCTCGGGGTCGGGCTCGCACACCAGGTGCCGAAGCCGTTCCGCAAGCTGACCGTGCGCCAGAACGTCGAGATCGCCTCGTACGTTGTGGCGCGATCGCGTCGACGTGAGGTGGTGGAGTCGGCGCTTGAGCTCAGTGGAATGGCAGGCCGCGCCGAGAAAGTTGCCGGCAGCCTCGGCCTGCTCGAGATGAAGCGGCTTGAGATGGCCCGCGTGCTCGCCCTGTCTCCGCAACTGGTGCTGCTCGATGAGGTTGCCGCGGGGCTGAACGGCGATGACCTCGACGAGCTCATCGACTTGATTCGCACGGTCCACGCGGGTGGCAAAACGGTGATCCTCGTGGAGCACGTGCAGGACGTCATCCACCAGCTCGCGGAGCGCGTCGTCGTGTTGGAATGGGGCAAGAGGCTGCTCGAGGGAACCCCTGCCGAGGTATCCGCCGACCCGCGAGTCGTGGAGATCTACCTGGGCGCTCCCAGCGACGTGACCAAGCTGGTGCGTTCCACCCGGCCGGAGGCGGCAAAAGCTCGCCTCTCCGTGCAGAACCTGAGCGCCGGTTACGGCGCGGTCAATGTGCTGAGTGACGTCTCTCTGGAGATCGCACCCGGCGAAATCCTCGCCGTCCTTGGTTCGAACGGCGCGGGCAAGACGACCCTCGCCAAGGCGATCCAGGGTCTGGTCAAGACCCGCGGCGGATCGATCCGCTTCGAGGGTGCGGACATCACCTCGGTGCCGGCGTTCGCGCGCACCCGATCCGGCATCGCACTCGTGCCCGAGGGCCGCCGGCTGTTCGGTGCCCTCACGGTCAAGGAGAACCTGCACCTCGGGTTGAAGTCGCCACGAAACAGCCAGCCCCTGGACCGGGTCTACGAACTGTTCCCCAAGCTCGTCGACCTCGCCGACCGCAGGGCAGCCACGCTCTCCGGCGGCGAGCAGCAGATGGTCGCCATCGGCCGCGCCATGGCGGGGGAGCCCGACGTCATCATCTTCGACGAATTGTCGCTCGGCCTCGCGCCGATCATCGTCGACCGGATGCTCGAGGCCGTCACGCAGATTGCCGAGTGGGGGACCTCGGTCATCCTCATCGAGCAGAACGTGCACAAGTCCCTCGCGCTTGCCGACAAAGTGCTTGTCCTCAAACGAGGAGAGGTCGTGTTCGCGGGAGAGCCGTCCCAGTTCACAGAAGAAGAGCTTCGGAGCGCTTACCTAGGAGCGTCCTGAGGACCCATGCAATCACAGCCCATGACGAAGGAGTCTTGCTCATGAGAAAGCCCATGTTGATGGCCGCCGCTGCGGTCGCGGTCGGGAGCCTGCTGCTGGCGGGATGCTCCAGCGGCGGAGGCTCCGACGACGGCAGCAGCGAACCGATCACGATCGGCGCCTCGCTTCCCCTGACCGGTCCACTCCAGGCGTTCGGCACCTCCCTCCAGACCGGTTACGAACTCGCCATCGCCGAGGTCAACGATTCCGGCGGTCTCGACGTCGGCGGTGAGCGGCGGGAGATCAAGCTGGTCGTCCAAGACAACGCGTCGGATGGCGACGCCGCGTCAGAGCAGGCCCGCTCACTGGTACTGGACGACGGCGCCGTTGCGCTGCTCGGGCCCGCGACGCCGCCGCTCAGCATTCCGGTCTCGGCCGTGGCCGAGCAGCTGAAAGTGCCCGCCCTGATCACCATCACCCCCATCCAGGCGTGGAAGGGCGGAAACCCGGACGGCTACACCTACGCCTGGGACGTCTTCTTCGACGAACTGCAGATGACCCAGACGCAGTTTCAGGCCGCCGACCTGATCGAGACCAACAAGAAGGTGGCGCTTTTCACCGACCAGGAAGAGGACGGCATCGTCATGGGCGGGCTATGGGAGAAGGTCGCGCCGGAGGCCGGCTACGAGATCGCCTACCGTGCCCAGTTCCCGGTCGGCAACGCCAACTTCTCGAGCCAGGTCGCCGAGGCGAAGGCGGCGAATGCCGAGGTCGTGATCGCTCAGGTGATCCCGCCGGACGGAATCGCGCTGCTCAAGGAGATGAAGTCTCAGGGGTATGACCCGCAGGTGATGTTCATGGAGAAGGCCGGCAACACCGGCGGCTACCCCACGATCACCGAGGGCCTCGGCGAAGGGCTCATGGCAGCGAACTGGTTCGCCGCCGGCATGGGCCTCGACCGCGAACAGGAGTTCATCGACCAGTTCGCCGAAGAACTCGGGGGCGTCAACTCCGACCTGGGCACACTCATCTACGGCTACTCGGTTGCCAAGGTCCTGCTCGACGCCATCACCGAGGCCGGGACCTCGGACGCCGCCGCGGTGAACGAGGCGATCGGCAAGACCGACGCCACCTACCCCGCCGGCGACATCAAGTTCGACGACGAGAACGCGTCGGCAATGCCTGCGGTGCAGACCCAGTGGCAGGGCACCGACATGGTGCTGGTCCTGGACACCGAAGGCAAGCCGGGCAACCCGCTCGTCGCGCCGATGGCCGGCTTGCGCTAGCACTCCCTTCCCCCACGTCGACCGAGGTACGCGTCATGGAACTCATCATTCAAGGCATCCTGCTGGGTGGCCTCTACGCCACCACCGCTCTGGGCATGTCACTGGTGTTCGGAACAATGCGGATGGTCAACCTTGCTCATGGTGAGTTCCTGGTAATCGGCGCGTACCTCGCGTCGGTGATGGTGGTGATCTCCGGAGCCGATCCGCTCATCGCGGCCATCCCGATCGCGATGCTCCTCGGCCTCGCGGCCTACGCCCTCCAGCGGTTCGTGCTGACCCCGGTGATGGCGCATGGGGAGGAGGCGCCGATCACCGCGACGTTCGGGGTCAGCATCGCTCTGCAGACGATCCTGTTGCTGACCTTCTCGTCGAACCCGCTGTCGCTCAGCGCGCCGTACGCCACGACCCGAGTCGAGATCGGCGGCATCGGGGTGCGCACCTCGCTGCTGATCGCCACGGTGATCGGCCTCGCCATGGTTGTCGGGCTCACCCTGCTGCTCAACCGGACAAGCTTCGGGCGTCGGGTGCGCGCCGCTTCGCTCGACTCCGAAGCCGCCGGGCTGGTCGGCATCGACGTCAAACGCACCTACGCGACAGTGATGGCGATCGCGGCGGCATCCGCGGCGATCGGCGGAATCCTGATCGCCCTGTCGTTCTCGGTAGCACCCAACTCCGGAACCGCCTGGCTGCTGCGGGCGTTCACGGTCGTGGTCATCGGCGGCCTCGGCTCGATCCCTGGAACCCTGTACGGCGGACTGCTTGTCGGCGTGGTCGAGACGGTGGGTGCCGCCGTCGTCGGCGCCCAGTTCCGCGACGTCATTGTCTTCGGGGTTCTCGTTGTTGTGCTCATGCTCCGGCCGAACGGCCTCTTCTCAAAGGTGGTGCGAGTCTGATGAAGACCCTCTCCCGGCCGGCGATCGCACCACGGTCGATCGCGGGCTACGCGCTAGCGCTCGTCGTGGCCGCGGTCGCGTTCATCAGTGCCGATGGGCTGAAGCTCGGCACGGTGAACGACCTCACCTCGCTGTTGTTGCTGCTCATCCTCGCCATGGCGTGGAACCTCGTCGGAGGGTTTGCGGGCCAATTCTCCCTCGGGCACGCCATCTTCGTCGGCGTAGGTGGGTACGCCACCGCGGTGCTGCTGACCTATCTTGACCTGCCGCTGTTCGTCGTCATCGGCGCTGCGGGCGTGATCTCCGCCGTGGTCGGCGTGCTGCTGGCCTACCCGCTGCTGCGCCTGCGCGGCCCCTACCTCGCCATCGGCAGCCTCGGAATGGCGCTCGCCGCGCTGGGGTGGATGCTGAACTGGGACTTCACCAAGGCCTCGCAGGCCTATCCGCTTCCGAGCAGCGATCTTGTCGACCTCGTCTCGCTGTTCAGAATTACCGTGGTCGTCGCGCTCGTCGCGGTGCTCTCCATCGTGGCACTGGTGCGCTCTCCACTCGGGTTGCGCCTGGTCGCGCTTCGCGACGACGAACTGGGCGCGGCGAGCCTGGGCGTGCGGCGGGTGCGCACCCTCATTCCGGTGTGGGCGCTCAGCGGATTCCTCACCGGGCTGATGGGTGCGCTCTACGCGATGCAGAAAGGCAACCTCACGCCGACCTCTGCGCTCAGCGTGCAGTTCACCCTCGATGCGGCGATCATCTGTGTTATCGGCGGGCTGGGGACCCTGAGCGGTCCCGTCGTGGGTGCGATCGCGGTGTTCTATCTCCGGCAGTACTCTGCCGACTTCGCCGACTGGTCGCTACTGATCGAGGCGATCATCGTCATACTCGTCGTGAGGTTTGCACCGGGCGGCATCGTCGGCGGCGTCACGCGGCTGCTCGCTACGCTGCGCAGGAAACGAGCC
>JBEVDR010000109.1:0-5401 GCA_040513215.1 Microbacteriaceae bacterium
AAAGAACTCCTTCCTCCCTGCGATGATCGGGCGAGGTCGGCATTGATGGGGAACACGATCCTTCCCGCGACAGACCATTCCGCCAGTACGAACATCGGCGCGCCGGCGTCAGCGGGTGCGGGCCCGCCGCAGCGTCAACGCCCGCGCGAGAAGCCCGACCGCGAGCGTCCCGGCCGCGCCCAGGATCGCCTGCCACGGCAGCGTGACGGCCAGCAGCACACAGCCGAGCACGCCGAGAACCTGCACGATCCGGGGCAGCCAGCGCTCGGCATCCGCCTGCCTGAACGCCGACAGGTGCGCGATCGCGTAGTAGATCAGCACCGCGCAGCTGGAGAACGACACCAGCTGGGTGGGATCGAGGACCAGGATGCCGGCGGCCGCGAGTACCGCGACGGTGACCTCCGCGACGATCGGGGCGTTGGTGCGCGGCGACACGTGCGCGAGGGCGCCGGGCAGGTCGCGGTTGCGGGCCATGGCGAGGCTGGTGCGGCTGAGCCCGGCGAGGATGCCCATCAGCGAGCCGAGGCTGGCGACCGCGGCGAGCACCCGGATCAGCGGGTCCCAGCCGCCGCCGACCAGCTCCGCCAGCGGTGAGGCGGATGTCGCCAGCCGCTGCTCCCCCAGCCCGACCAGGGTCACCCAGCCGACGCAGGCGTAGACCACCAAGGCGATCGCGAGCGTGATGATGATGGCGCGCGGCAGGGTGTGCCGCGGGTCGCGCACCTCCTCGCCGAGGGTGGCCATGCGGGCGTACCCGGCGAAGGCGAAGAACAGCAGCCCGGCGGACTGCAGGATGCCGTACCAGCCGGCCTCGAAGTGCAGCTCGAACTGCTGCGCGGCGGCCCCCTGCCCGAGGGCGGTGCCGATCAGCACGGCGAGCCCGGTGAGGGTGATCGTCACGATCACGGTGCTGACGCGGGCGGTGCTGCGGATGCCGCTGGCGTTCAGTGTCGCGAACACGATGACGGCCCCGACCGCGACGGTGCGGGCGTGCTCCGGCCAGAGGTAGCTGCCGGCGATCAGCGCGATGGCCCCGGCCGACGCGGTCTTGCCGCAGAGGAACAGCCAGCCGGCGGCGAACCCCCACCACGGGCCGAGGGTGGCGCGGCCGTAGGAGTAGGTGCCGCCGGAGACCGGGTACACCATGGCCAGCTGCGCGGAACTGAGCGCGTTCAGCGAGGCAACGACGGCCGCGATCAGCAGGCCGACGAGGAGGGCCGAGCCCGCGGCATCCGCTGCCGGTGCCCAGACGAAGAAGACGCCGGCGCCCATCATCGAGGCCAGTCCGATCACGATGGCGTGGCCGGTGCCGAGTCGCCGCTGCAGTTGGTTCACCGTGCCACGCTACCTGCGGCGGGTGAACGGCGCGTGCGCGGCGGGCGAGGGCTCGCGGGCGGGGCCGCAGAGCACGGGCGTGACAGGATGGAGCGCGTGCATGACGAGCTCGAGGAGTACCAGCCACACCGCAACCGCCCGCGGCGCCGTCAGGTGATGATGCGGGCCATGGTGTGGCTCGTGGTGGCCGCGCTCGTGCTGCCCGGCATCCTGATCGCCGCCAACACTGCTGCGGCGACCGCGAACCGCTCGTGCGCGGCGTACGTGGCATCCCTTGGGGTGCCCGTCTTCTCAGCCCGGTTCGAGTGGTTCACGCCGGCGGGCACCGGATGGCACTGCTTCGCCGTCCAGGAAGACCGCGAGATCCTGGTCTGGCTGATGGGACTGATCCCCGGCGGTCCGCCCGCCGAGCCGCGCACGCCGCTGCAGCAGAGCTAGCTAGCTAGCGACGAGCGGATGCCGCGGCGCTAGTCGCAGACGATGGCGCACTTAAGCGGCGAGGGCGCATCCCGCGGGATACGCCCTCGACGGAAGAGTGCGCCACGCACTCCGAAAGACCTACGCGGCGCCGTCGAACATCGAGGTGACCGAGTCGTCCTCGAACACGGCGCTCACGGCGCGGGCGATCAGCGGCGCGATCGGTAGCACGGTGAGGCGGTCCCAGCGCTTCTCCTCCGGGATCGGCAGGGTGTCGGTGACCACGACCTCGTCGATGAAGTCACTCTGCAGCAGCTCGGTGGCCGGCTTACTGAACACGGCGTGCGTGGCGGCGACCACGACACCGGTGGCGCCGGCGTGCTTCAGCGCCTCAGCGGCCTTCACGATGGTTCGACCGGTGTCGATCAGGTCGTCGACGAGCAGGCAGATGCGGCCCTCGACATCACCGACGATCTCGTGCACGGAGACCTGGTTCGGCACCAGCGGGTCGCGGCGCTTGTGAATGATCGCCAGCGGGGCGCCGAGCTTGTCGCTCCACATGTCGGCGACGCGCACGCGGCCCATGTCGGGCGACACCACGGTCAGGGTGGACGGGTCGAGCTTCGTCTTGAAGTGCTTGAGCAGCACCGGCATCGCGAACAGGTGATCGACCGGGCCGTCGAAGAAGCCCTGAATCTGCGCGGCGTGCAGGTCGACGCTCATGATGCGGTCGGCGCCGGCGACCTTGAACAGGTCGGCGACCAGTCGAGCGGAGATCGGCTCGCGGCCGCGGCCCTTCTTGTCCTGGCGGGCGTACGGGTAGAACGGGGCCACCACGGTGATGCGCTTGGCGGAGGCGCGCTTCAGGGCGTCGACCATGATGAGCTGCTCCATGAGCCACTCGTTGATCGGCGCACCGTGCGACTGGATGACGAACGCGTCACTGCCGCGCACGCTCTCGTCGAAGCGGGCGTAGATCTCACCGTTGGCGAACGTGCGGGCCTCGGTGGGCACCAGTTCTGAGCCAAGCTCTGCGGCGATGTCCTTAGCGAGCTGCGGATGCGCCCTGCCACTTACTAGTACGAGTCGCTTTTCGCCGCTGACCTTGATGCCGGACACGTATCCCGCTCTCTGCCGGTGATCCGGCGATTATGACTAGGAAGCGGTCGTGTCGGATGCAGCCGCCGCTGCTTGCGCAGCAGCCGTGCCCGGACGGTTGGCCTCGACCCAGCCAGTCATGTTTCGCTGTGGAGCCACGTTGATTGCCAGAGCACCCGCCGGTACGTCTTTTCGTACCACGGTGCCGGCTCCCGTGTAAGCTCCGTCGCCAATTCTAACCGGCGCAACGAAGACGTTATGCGAGCCGGTGCGCACGTGCGATCCGACCACGGTCTTGTGCTTGTTCACCCCGTCGTAATTGGCGGTGATGGTGCCCGCGCCTACGTTGGATCCCTCGCCGACCGTGGTGTCGCCGATGTAGCTCAGGTGCGGCACCTTGCTGCCCGCGCCGATGCGTGCGTTCTTGGTCTCCACGAAGGTGCCGATCTTGCCGTCGGCGTCCAGGTGGGTGCCCGGACGCAGGTACGCGAACGGGCCAACGGATGCGCCGGCGCCGATCACCGCGAGGGTGCCGTCGGTGCGCTTGATCACGGCGTTCTCACCGATCTTGCAGTCGACGAGGGTGGTGTCCGGGCCGATCGTGGCGCCGCGCTCCACCACGGTGGCACCCTTGATCTGCGTGCCAGGCAGGATCTCGACATCCGGAGCCAGCTTCGCCTTCAGGTCGATCCAGGTGCTGGCGGGGTCCTGTACGGTGACGCCGGCGCGCTGCCAGCCGCGCACGATCAGCTGATTCAGGCGGATGCCGGCGTCGGCCAGCTGCACGCGGTCGTTGATGCCTGCGACGATCCACGGTTCGCTGACCGGCACGGCGGCGACGTTGTCACCGGCGCCGCGCAGCAGGCTGACGGCATCCGTCAGGTACTTCTCGTTCTGCGCGTTGTCGGTGCCGATCTGCGGCAGCACCGTGCGCAGGGCGCGCACGCTGAACACGTAGGTGCCGGAGTTGATCTCGGTGATCGCCAGTTCGTCGTCGCTGGCATCCTTCTGCTCGACGATGCGGTCGAGACCGCCGTCGGTGGCGCGCACGACACGGCCGTAGCCGGTGGCGTCGTCGAGGATCGCGGAGAGGACGGTGGCGGATGCCGCGGCGGCACGATGCGCCGCGATCAGGTTGTTGATGGTCGCCGCATCGAGCAGCGGGACGTCGCCGCTGACCACGACCACGTCGCCCTCGAATTCGATAGGCAACGCGTCGACGCCGAGTTCGACGGCACGGCCGGTCCCGGGCAGGTCGTCCTGGTCGACGATGAGGGTCTCCGGCAGCAGCTCGCTGATCGCGCTCGCCACCGTGTCACGCTCGTGCCGCACGACGGCGACCACGTGGGCGGCGTTCAGCTCGCGGGCGGTGGCGAGCACGTGGCCCACCAGCGGAACTCCGGCGATCGAATGCAGCACCTTCGGTGTGGCGGACTTCATGCGGGTGCCTTCACCCGCGGCGAGCACGATGATGGCGAGGTGGGTGTCGGTCACGTGGGTATCCCCCTGTTGCTGTGTGCTGTGCCGGTTTCGGGCTCCGCCTCCAGGACTCGAACCTGGACCTAACAGCTCCAAAGGCTGTCGTGCTGCCATTACACCAAAGCGGACCGCGCCGGTGAGGGCGCTGGTCAAGTCTGCCAGATCGGACTGGGTGCCGGATGCTCCCTTAGCTCGCTGGTTGAGTCGGCGCGAAGCGCCGTATCGAAACCCGCCCGATCGCCGCTGCTCCCCCACCCGTTGGTTGAGGGGCGAGCGCCAGCGAGCGTCTCGAAACCGCTCCGCTGTCGCTGAAGTCTGCCGTTTGCGCCTTCCGGCGCCGCGGGAGGGTCCAAACGGCAGACCTCAGCCGAATGAGACCGCAATAATGGTGGGATGCCCGCCCACGACGAGGTCGACCGGATTGTCGACGCCTGGTTGCGCGAGCGCCCCGACCTCGACTTTGCACCCCTGCAGGTGCTCAGTCGCGTCGCACGGCTCTCGAAGCACCTCGACCGGGCGCGCCGTGCGGCATTCGGCGAGTCCGGCCTGGAGCCGTGGGAGTTCGACGTGCTCTCCGCGCTGCGCCGCGCCGGCTCCCCGTACCAGCTGAGCCCAAAAGCACTGTTACAGCAGACCTTGGTCTCAAGCGGCACGATGACCAACCGCATCGACCGGCTGGTGGAGCGTCAGCTGGTGGAGCGCCGCACCGACCCGAACGACGGCCGCGGCATCCTGGTCTCGATGACCGCGCTAGGTCGGGAACGAGTGGATGCCGCGATCGCGACGCTGCTCGTGTCGGAGCGGGAGCTGCTCGCCGCCATCTCCCCCGCCGATCAAGACCGCCTGGCGGGCCTGCTGCGCAAGCTGAGCCTGGACTTCGACGCGCCGGAAGTCGACTGAGCGTAACCCGGCTGCCTCCTCCGCTGGTCTTTCTCGTGCGAGCCAATCGGGTCAGGCTCTTCATCGAGAAAGCTAAGGATTCCCTGCGACGAGCCGCAACTACCCCTCGAGCAGGTCGGTCAGCTCCAGCCAGCGCGTCTCGAGCACGGCAACCTGCTGCTCGAGCGCCCGC
>JBEVDR010000110.1:0-4017 GCA_040513215.1 Microbacteriaceae bacterium
CTGCGACCTGGAGGAAGGCCCTGCGGCTAGTCTTCCCCTGAAGTGTTTCTTGAAGCATCGGATTGCCTTTCGTTCATATTCGGAAAGCTTAATCAGACGTCAGACGTCCTACGTGTTAGATTGAAGTTATACACCCACGAGTGAAAGGTCAAGCACGGATGCTGAATATCGATGAATCGAAAGCAGGAGTTTTCGCCTCCGACACGTCCCGGAAACGTAGTTCCGTGACCGACCAGATCAAGGATTTCATCCTCACCAAGGGCCTGAAGTCCGGCGACCTCATGCCTACGGAAACCGAAATCTGCGCTGAACTGGGGGTTAGCCGATCCAGCGTTCGTGAGGCCATCCGGACCCTTGCGGCGCTTGACATCGTGGAAGTCAAACACGGCTACGGCACCTATGTCGGCCAACTCTCCCTCGCTCCCCTGGTCGAGGGTCTGGTCTTCCGCGGCGTCCTGCGCCCACAGGACGACTTCGCCGCGCTGCGTGAAGTGATCGAGGTGCGCGAAGCGCTCGACATCGTCATGGCCCAGCAGATCATCGACGCATTGCACGGCGAAACGGATGAGGTCCTCGAGGGCCTCGTGTCGACCATGGTGGCGAAGTCGGCGTCCGGCACCGCCTTCGCCGAGGAAGACCTGGCCTTCCACACCCGGTTGCTCGCCTATCTCGACAACACACTGGTCGGACAGCTTGTCACCGCCTTCTGGGAGATCAACACCGTGCTGTACCCGAAACTCGGCATCGCCCCGGCCGAGGATATCGACGACACCGCCCGCGCCCACGGCGCAATGCTGGAAGCCGCCAAGGCCGGCGACCTCGAGGCGTACCGGGCCGCCGTCGTGGCGCACTACCAGCCGCTTCGACGCTCGTTGGAGAAGGCGGCGCTGAAGAGCGCCATCGACTAACCCGGCTAGCCCGGCTACCCAGCCGCGATTGTGCGCCGGGCGATGTCGAGCACAGCCTGCTCGTCGTCCACTCCACCGCCCTCGTGGCCGTTGAACGGCCAGACGGTGATCTCCTTCGGTCCGTCATAGGCGTTGAACGCCCCGAACACCGTCGAGGGTGGGCAGATCGGGTCCATCAACGCGGCGGACAGCCACACCGGCGCGGTGGCGCGCTTGATGAAGTTGACGCCGTCGAAGTACGACAGGGTGCACAGCACGGTCTCGGCCTTGCCCCGGTACCAGGAGAGATAGTTGGCGATCTCCTTGTAGGGGTCTCGGTCGGTGATCATGATCGCCCGGGGAAAGTCGCAGAGGAACGGCACCCGGGCCGCCACGCCGGCGAGGCCGGGCACCAGGCCGGCGACGGCCAGCGCCAGCCCGCCGCCCTGGCTGATGCCGGTGACCAGCACCCTGGCCGCATCCGTGAGCGGCAGTTCGGCCGCGGCGTCGACCAGCCGCACCGCGTCGACGATCAGGCGGCGATAGTAGTAGGACTCCCGGGTTTCGATGCCGCGGGTGAGGAAGCCGGGTACCTGCGGGCCCGAGCCGGTCAGGTCGGGGGTGCTGCCCCGCGAGCCGCTCCAGGCCTGGCCGCGGGTGTCCAACTCCAGGTGCGCGTAGCCGGCCGAGGCCCAGAGCAGGTTCTCGATGGCGTCACCCCGGCCGCGGCCGTAGCCGTGGAATTGCACGATCGTGGGCAGCGCGGCGGTGCTTCCGGCCGGCACGCGCAGCCAGGCCTTGATGCGCTCCCCCGCGTAACCGGCGAAGGTGACGTCGTAGACGTCGAGGGTGGCCAGGCCCGCGTCGACCTTCTGCACGGCGAGGGCCAGCGGATGTCGGCGGGACGACTGCAGGGTCTCCGACCAGAACTCGTCGAAATCCGCTGGGTCCACCTGCGAGCTCCGGTAGGTGTGCAGCTCTGCTTCGGGCAGGTCCAACAGCATCCGGACCCTCAGCGGACCGTGTTGCGCAGGCTGCCGATCCCCGGGATGGTGATCGTCACCTCGTCGCCCGGGATCAACGCGGCGGCGGTGTTCGGCGACCCGGTCATGACCACGTCGCCGGGTTCCAGGGTCATCCAGCGGGTGACGTAGACCAGGGTGTCGACCACCCGGGAGGGCAGGTTGAAGGTGCCAGAGCTGGCCACCACCTCACCATTGACCTCCACGATGATCTCGAGGTTCTCCGGGTCGGTGATCTCGGTCTCGATCCAGGCGCCGAGCGGGGTGTAGTTGGTGCCGGCCTTGCTCTCGAAGTTCTTGTTGTCCACGGCGTTGCGCTCGGCGCTGGTGACGTCGTTGACGATCGTGTAGCCCAGCACGTGTTCGAACGCGTTCTCCACCGTCAGGCGGGTGGCCGTACGACCGATGACCACGGCGAGCTCCCCCTCGGCCACGACCGTTCCGGCATCCGTGGCCAGAACGATGTCGTCGCCGTCGTTCGCGACGGTGCGCACCGATTTCAGCCAGGCCTGCACGGGCAGGGTGGTGTGCGGGTCGGCGTTGTGGCCGATGCCGACGACGAGGCCTGGGGTGCTGATGCGTGGGATCTTCACGTGGTGGTGCCTTTCACGGGGGTGACGGGTGGGTCGTGCGGTGCGGTCGCGGGGACCCGTTCGGACCGGCTGCTGCCGGGACCGGCGGGTTCGTCGTCCAAGAGGGCGTCGCGGATGATGCGGCGGGGGTCGTACTGACGGGGATTGAGTTTCTTCCAGTCCACCTCGTCGAACTCGGGACCCATCTCATCCTTGAGCCGGTCCTTGGCGCCGTTGGCCATTTCCTTGGCCTTGCGCACGAAGCGGCCGAGCATCGCGGCGTAGTGCGGGATGCGTTCGGGGCCGAGGAGGAAGGCCGCGATGATGACGATGATGATCACCTTGTCGAAGGTCAAACCGAACATGGAGGAAGCTCCTTCACTGGTGTGGGCCGGTCGGTCATCGCAGGCCGGCCAGTTCCTGGTCGATCCGGTCGGACGCCTTCCGAGCTCGCCGGTCGTGGATCCAGGCGATGAAGCCGGCCACGAAGTACAGCGCCATCATCGGCACCGCGAGCATGAACATCGACATCACGTCGGCGGCGGGAGTGGCGACGGCGGTGAAGATGATCACCACGACGATGGCAATCCGCCACGACCCGAGGATCGACGTAGCGCTCAGAACGCCGGCAAAGTTGAGCAGGACCAGGAAGACCGGCAACACGAACGCGATGCCGATGGCGACGACGAGCTTGAGCACGAAGTCGTAGTAGCCCTTGGCGCTGATGATCGCTGCCGAGTCTTCCGGCGCGAACGACGTGAGCAGGGCCACCATGTTGGGCAGTACGAACCAGCCCGCCGCGCAGCCGGCCAGGAAAAGGGGAACTGCAGAGGCGACAAATGAGATCGCGAACTGTTTCTCCCGGCGTTGCAGGCCCGGCATGAAGAACGCCCAGATCTGGTAGAGCCAGATCGGCGATGAGATCACAACACCCACGGTGACGGCGATCTGCATGCGCAGGTCGAAGGCCTCGGAGATGGTCGTGAAGTTCAGCTCAGAGGTGCGACCCTGTGCTTCAGCGATGGTGCCGATCGGCCCGCGCAGGGCGTCGAGTACGGGCTCGGAGAGCAGCCAGCCCAGCACGGCGCCGAGCAGGATGCCGATCGCCGCCCGCGTGATGCGCTTGCGCAGCTCGATCAGGTGACCGCTCAGCGTCATGTTGCCGTCGCGTGCGGACTTTCCCTTCGTGACGGTGGTCACGTTGGGTCAGAGCCGGGTGGATGCGCGCGTCGGAAGGGAGATGGGCTCGGCGACCGGGTTGCCGGGTTGGGTCAGCGCAGCGGCCGCATCGGACGCATCCGCGGTGTCGTCGTCTTTCAGGGTTTTCACTTCGCTCTTGAAGATGCGCATCGACTGACCGACGCTGCGGGCCAGGCCCGGCAGCTTGGGTGCGCCGAACAGCAACAGAACGATCGCCAGGATGATGACCATGTGCCATCCGGTGAGGTTTGCAAGCATGATTTGCCTCTCGTGTTCATCAGAACGGGTAGGACGTCTGACGTCATACGCTACGCTATCTTCTCCTGATTGCAAAGA
>JBEVDR010000111.1:0-3268 GCA_040513215.1 Microbacteriaceae bacterium
CGCATCATCACCCCGGAGCGGATCTTCGACGAGGACGAGCTCGTAGCCCTGTGGCGGGCGTCGCTGGAGTGACCATCCGCTATTAACGGCCCCCTCCACTGGTTGAGGAGGCCGCTCGCGGCCCTCTCGACACTTTCTTCGGCGCTCGCTCCTCAACCAGCGAGGCGGCGGGCTAGCCGCTACGCGTGCCCTGCGCGACGCTCCGTGCTGTCGAGCAGCGCCTCCACCTCGGACACCGTCGGCGTCGGCATGGTGGGCGGACCGATCGGATTCATCACGTCGTTCTGCACCCGGTCGACCAGTCCGTGCATCATCGCCACCGCGTCATCCACCACCTCGGTGTCGCGGGTCTCAGTGCCGTGCAGCAGCCAGCGGGCGATCTCCAGCTCGGCGTAGAGCATGGCGCGATGCAGCAGCTGGCGGTCGCTGCCGCCGCGTGCCGCCGTGTACGCCTCGAAGCCGGCCTCCGGAACATTCTCGGTGTGGGAGCCGAGCAGCCAGAACAGGTCGCGCGCCGGGTCGCCCACGCGCAGCTCATGCCAGCCGAGCACACCGCTCACCGAGCCGTTGCTGCTCAGGATGGAGTCCGCGGTGAGCGCACCATTGATCACGGTGGGCTGGAACTGCCAGAGCAGGTGGTCGTCGGTGGCCTTCTCCCAGCGTTCGAGCAGCATCGCCGGAACCAGCCCGGTCGCGGCGGCACGGTCGGTGATGCTGAGTGTTGCGCGCAGGCACTCCACCGAACTTGTCACCGGCAGGCCGGCATCCGACACGAAACTGGTCGGCAGCGCGTGGATCGCGGCCACCGCACGACCGACGGATGCCGCGAGGCTCGCGTCAATCTGTTCGAGGGCGACCTTCTCGCCGTACACGAATTCGTAGACGACCGCGCGGGTGCCCTCAATCGGAGCCTGCCCGGCGAAGGATGTCACCGCGAACGGCAATCGGGCGCGCACGCCGGCGCTCAGCGCGCGCAGCGCAACGAGGTCGGCGGACTGCTCGGATTCGGCTCGGGACTGGCGTGGCACCCGGATGATCCAGTGCTTCCCATCCCGCCCGGTGAGCAGCGCGGACGAGAACTCGCCGCCGGAGACGGAACCGAACGGGGCGGCCTTGACGACGTCGAGGTCGGCTACTGCCGCGGTAGCCAGCGCGGCTAGAGTGAAGTGGGATCTGGCCATACCGACAGGGTAAGTTGCTCTGACCCCGCCGTGGCCCTACGCCACGCGCATACTCATTCCTCGATAGGACTCACTTGACTTTGTCGTTCTCCGCGCGCCTGCCGCTGTCGCACTTCGAGATCGACCGTGACTATCTGGCCCGCACCCGGGAGAACCTGTTCGAGGAGCTCTGGCGCGACCCCGCCACCCGGGTGCTCGTCCTGTGGAACGGCACCGCCCCGCTCGACACGCCGACGTCGCTGCGGCTGCTGCCCGCCACATCCGTCCCTCGCACCGGCGACCTGGTCTACCTCGGCCGGGTGACCAGCGCCACCGCCACCGAACCTGTCGGCACGCCGGTGGTCGCCACCGTGATCAGCGACGAGCAGGCCGCCGCCGTCGGCACCGAGTGGGGCAACCTGCGCCAGCTGGGCCCGCGGCTGAGCGATCGGGACGCCGCCCTGTTCGCCGAGGCGCTCGGCATCCTGAACTGGCATGCCGTGCACCAGTTCTCCCCGCGCAGCGGAGAGAAGACCGTGTCGACGATGGGCGGCTGGGTGCGGGTCGACCCGGTGCACAAGACCGAACTGTATCCGCGCACCGATCCGGCGATCATTGTCGGCGTGACGGATGCCGCCGACCGGCTGTTGCTCGGCAGCAACGCGCTCTGGGAGAACAACCGCTACTCACTGCTCGCCGGCTTCGTCGAGCCGGGAGAGTCGCTGGAGTCCGCGGTGATGCGGGAGGTGCTGGAGGAGTCCGGCGTGCGCGTCGTGAACCCGCGTTACCTCGGCAGCCAGCCCTGGCCGTTCCCCGCGTCGCTGATGCTCGGCTTCACCGCCCAGGTGGACACCGAGTGGCAGGGCGACCTGGAACCGGATGGCGAGGAGATCCTCGACCTGCGCTGGTTCAGCCGCGACGAGCTGCGCGACGCGCTCGGCGACATCCTGCTGCCCGGCCCCAGCTCGATCGCCCGCGGCATCCTCGAGCACTGGTACGGCGAAGCCATCGACGACGGGTCACGCGCATGAGCGATGCAGCGTCCCTGGGTGCAGCGTCTCAGGGTGCAGAGTCCCTGCTCGCCGGGCTCGACCCGCAACAGCGGGTGGCGGCGGAAGCCCTGCTCGGACCGGTGTGCATGCTCGCCGGCGCCGGAACCGGCAAGACCCGGGCGATCACGCACCGGATCGCCTACGGGGTGGCGACCGGTGTGTACTCACCGAAACGCGTGATGGCGCTCACCTTCACCAGCCGCGCCGCGGGTGAACTCCGCGGTCGGCTGCGCGGGCTGGGCGCCGGCGGAGTCTCCGCCCGCACCTTCCACTCGGCCGCGCTGTCGCAGCTGAGCTACTTCTGGCCGCAGGTGATCGGCGGCAGCCTGCCGAAGATCGTCGACAACAAGGCGCGACTGCTCGCGCACGCGGCCGACGGCCTGAAGCTGAAGCTCGACACGGCCACGCTGCGCGACGCGGCGGCCGAGATCGAGTGGCGCAAGGTGTCGCGAACCACGATGGCCGGCTACGAGAAGGCGCTGGCGACCCGCACCCTGCCGCAGGCGCTCACCCCGGAGACGGCGATCGAGCTGCAACTCGCCTATGAGAAGCTGAAGGACGAGCGCCGGCAGATCGACTTCGAAGACGTGCTGCTCGCCACCGCGGGCATGCTGGAATCCGAGCCGCGGGTGGCCGAGGAAGTGCGCGAGCAGTACCGCTTCTTCGTGGTCGACGAGTTCCAGGACGTGTCGCCGCTGCAGTACGAATTGCTGCAGCTGTGGCTCGGCGATCGCACCGACCTGTGCGTGGTCGGCGATGCCAGCCAGACCATCTACTCGTTCGCCGGCGCCTCGAGCGACTACCTGCTCGGCTTCCCCAGCCGCTACCAGGACGCCACCGTGGTGCGGCTGGAACAGAACTACCGGTCGGCGCCCCCGATCGTGGACACCGCCAACCGGCTGATGCGCGGACGGCCCGGCTCACTGGAGCTGGTGCCGACCCAGGCGCGCACGAAGAGTGTGGATGTCGCGGTGCGCGAGCATCCGAATGACATGGCCGAGGCGCGCGCCGTCGCGCAGAGCATCGCCGCGCAGATCGCCGGCGGCATCCCGCCGG
>JBEVDR010000112.1:0-9205 GCA_040513215.1 Microbacteriaceae bacterium
CCGTTGCGCTCCTGCGCAGTGAAGCCGGCCGCGCGCCGTATGACCGGGCGCTCGCCGACCTCGTCGGAGAACTCTCCACCCGCAGCGAGATCTTCCGCACGCTCTGGGCGTCACACGATGTGCGCGAGCACCGCACCGGTCGGAAGCAGGTGCATCATCCGGTCGTCGGCGATCTCGACTTGACGTACGAGGGCATGCAGCTGTCCGCGGATCGGGGCCTGCAACTCATCGCCTACAGCGCCGAGCCCGGTTCGCCATCTCACGACGGTATCCAGTTGCTGGCGACGTGGGCTGCGACCAGTGACCATGCCGCCGCGCCCTCGCCGCGCTCCGAGGACGCACCGGATCGCGCCCGCTAGGCAGGTACGCCCGCAACCGCCCCGGGTTCCCGTGGCACATGCATTGGGTGTAGCTGATCTGAGGACCCCCCCCATAAACTAGATTGTCTACCACGAAGGGGGCAATGTTCTGCCGAACCGCAGCCGGTGTGACCGGTGCCCCTGCCACCGCCGCCATCGTGCTGACCTCCGTGGCTGAGGCCGATGTCATGGCCATCGCGATCGGCGTGCCGATCGGGCTCGTCGTGGTGGCAAGCATCGCCGCACTCTTCATCTGGCAAGACCGGTCTGGTGGCTTCCGCAGATTGCTGCACTTCCGTAGCTTGCGGAGACGCCGCCGCCGCGACTAGTCGGCGACCCGCGGCGCGACCACGATCGCGAGCGCGGCGATCACCGCGGCGAACGCGAACACCCCCGGGAAACCGAACGCGGCGAAGACCAGCCCAATGGTCGCGAGCGACAGTGCCGAGCCGAGCGAGTCGGAGATCGACATCGCCGCGCTGTTGAAGCCCTGATTCTGCGCTGTCGACATGGCGAGGGTCATCACGCTGATCCGCGGGTACATCAGCCCCATCCCGCCGCCGCCGAGCAGCCAGCCGGCGATCACGACGGACGGCGACCAGCCGAACAGCGCGGTCGCGAAGGCGAGCAGGATCGCCGCGAGCACCAGCACGGTTCCGATGACGGTGGCCGCCCGGTTCGACAGGGCGTCGCCCATCCGGCCCTGCAACCAGGATGTCGCCGCCCAGGCCAGCGCGCCGAGGGTGAGGGCGAGCCCGGCGAGGCTCGGCGAGAAGTCGTACTCGGCGATCAACAGGTAGGGCAGGTACACCTCCGCGCCGAAGAAGGATGCCGCGGCCAGCCCGCGCAGCAGCACGACGCTCGGTAACCGGCGCCGGGCGGTGAGGGTTCCGCGCGGTACGAGCGGGCGCAGCGCGACGAGGGCGAAGACCACCGCGGCCAGCGACAGCCAGCCACCGATGAGCGGCACGGTGGCGACCAGGTTGAGGGCGAGCACGGCGACCGCGGCGACAACCGACCAGAGGATGCGGCCCACCGCCCACGGCGCCTTGGGTCCCTCGGCGTTCGTCGATGACACCCGGCGCATCGCCGGCCCCACCATGATGGTGGCGAGCACCACCAGTCCGACCACGCCGAGGAACACCCAGTGCCAGCTGAACCACTCGGTGACCAACCCGGCAATGACCGGGCCGATCAGCGACGGGATCACCCAGGCGGCCGCGAACCCGGCGAAGATCGAGGCGTGCAGCCGCGGCGGGTAGATGCGGGCGATCACCACGTACAGGGCGACCGTGACCGCACCGGTGCCGAGGCCCTGCACCAGGCGTCCGGCGAGCAGAACCGGCATCACGGTGGCGGTACCAGCGATCAGCAGCCCCAGCGCGAACAGCGCGGACGAGGTGTACAGCGGAGCCACCGGCCCGCTGCGATCCGACCAGTTGCCGGCGACCACCATCCCGATTACCGCGGTGGCGAACGGCCCGGCGAAGGCCAGCGCGTAGAGGCTGGCGCCATTCAGGTCGGCGCTCACCACCGGCATCACGGTGGTGACGGCGAGGGACTCGAACGCACCCAGAAATACCAGCGCGCACGAGCCGAGCGTAATCCACAGGTACCCGCGACTGAACAGGCCAGGCTGGCGTGTGGTCGTGGTGGGGATGTCGGCAGGCACGGGGTCGAGCCTAGGACGTTCGGGCGGGGGAGACTACCACCCTCGCGGTCGGCCCGCCAGACTGGGCAGGGACTGAGCAGAGCACTGAGCAGAGGCGAGCGCGAAGGGCGGAACGGACGTGAAAGTTCTCCTCGCCGGGGCATCCGGAACTCTCGGCATGGCCCTTATTCGGCAGCTGCTGGCGGACGGCCACACCGTCACCGGACTCGGCCGCTCCGGCGGCGACCGGATGCGAGAGCTCGGCGCCATTCCGCTGCTGGTCGACGCGCTGGACCGCGACGCGCTGCTGGCCGCGGTCGACGGGCAGCAGTTCGACGCCGTCATCCACGAACTCACCGCCCTGAAAAAGCTGCCCGTGCACGATCACGACATGACCGCGACCAACATGCTGCGCACGGTCGGCACCGCGAACCTGCTCGAGGTGGCGCGGGCGACCGGCGCTCGCCGATTCCTCAGCCAGTCGATCGTGTTCGGCTACGGTTACTTCGATCACGGCACCGCGCCGCTGACCGAGCAGTCGCCGTTCGGGGTGATGACCGGCACCCCGTTCGATGTGCACGTGGCGGCGATGGCCGACGGTGAGCGGCCGATGCACGCCGCCGGCATCGATGGCATCGCCCTGCGCTACGGGCTGCTCTACGGCGCAGACGCTGACAAGGTGGTCGCCAGGCTGCGCAAACGTGCGCTGCCGGTCGCCGCGCACGGTGGCGAGCTGCCGTTCATCCACCACGAGGATGCCGCGGCCGCCACGGTCGCCGCGCTGGACCGCGGGGTCGCCGGGCAGGCGTACAACGTGGTGGACGATTTGCCCGCCACATTCCGGCAGCTGATCACCGCGATCGCCGACGCCCACCATGCGCCCCGGCCGCTGGTGCTGCCGCGACGCATGCTGAAGGCCGCCGCCCGGTACGGCGGCGTGGTACTCGGCGACGTCTCGATGCGGGTGTCGAACGTGAAGGCGAAAGCGGAACTCGGCTGGATGCCGCAGTTCCCGACGTACTTCGACGGGGCCCGGGGCGTCAGAGCTTGACAAAAACGGCCAGCAAGACGGGGTGGTCGCAGCCACACGCCGCGGGTTAGGGTGGCGAAAACGGCGAAATGAGGTCAGTCATGAGTGGTTCGTCCCGAGGCTCGGCAGGCAAGGCGATTGCGCTCCTCGCGATCCCCGTCATCGCGACGGTCGCCTATGTGAAGTACTTACGCCCGAAGCAGCTGCGCTGGGGGAGCGAGGACTCCGAGGTGACGGCCGTGCTGCCCGGCGACGAGCTGGTGTCAGCGCCGAAGCTGCAGACGACGCGGGCGATCACGATCCGCGCGACGCCAGCTGAGGTGTGGCCGTGGCTGGTGCAGATGGGATACGGCCGAGCGGGCTTCTACTCCTATGACCAGAGCGAGAAGGTAGCCGGTGTTGACCCGGAGCGGTCGCGCAAGATCCTTCCTGAGTTCCAGCAGCTGCAGGTCGGCGACGTGATCCCGTTTGGCAAGGATGACGAAGGCATTCCGGTGCGGATGCTGGAACCTAACTCTGTGCTGTCGCTCGGTGGCACCATGGACGCGTCCACCGGCAAGTTCGTCAGCGCGGCGGACCGTCAGCCGGAGCGCAACGTTGACGTGTCCTGGACCTTCGTGCTGAAGCCGGTCGGCGCCTACACACGCTTGATCGCCCGCACCCGGCTCGCCTACGACTCGGCGGCGATCAACGCGGCGGTGCGCGCGTTCCTCGAGCCTGGCCAGTACCTCATGGAGAAGAAGATGCTGCAGGGCATCAAGGAGCGCGTCGAGGCGAACACCGCGCGAAAGGATGTGTCAACAACGGTTTAGAGTCCTCCGCCGGCATATCGCGCCCACTGATCTTCCCGCCGCGTTAGCCGCGGCGTAGCATCGTGCAGGTGACCTCACCGGCGAGGACATCCCGCACGTCGACCCCCCTGCCATTCGCCTCAGAACCGCCCCCGCGGCTCGAGTCGGTTCCGCGATTCTTGCTGTGGCAGGCCAGCCGGCAGAAGAAGTTCCTGATCGGCGGCATCCTCTTCGGTGTCGTCTGGATGCTCTGCCAGGCGATCTGGCCCTACCTGCTCGGCCGCGCCATCGATGACGGCGTCGCCGAGCCGTCGCTGGACGTGCTGTGGTGGTGCGCTGCGCTGCTCGTCGTGGCGATCGTGCAGGCGCTCGCCGGCATGCTGCGGCACCGGATGGCGGTGAAGAACTTCGTGCGCAGTGCGCTGCGCGTCGGCCGGCTGATCGGGCACCACTCCGCAGAAACTGGGTCGGCGATCACCGCGACCACCGCATCCGGGGAGATCGTCGCAACCGTGTCGACGGATGCGCTGAGCCTCGGTGTCATGTTCGACGTCGTCGCCCGACTCGTCGGCGGAATCGTCGCCTACCTCGTCGTCTCGGGGATTATGCTCACCACCTCGGTCGAGCTCGGCCTCCTCGTGCTGATCGGCGTGCCCGTGCTGGCGGCGGTGTTGACCCTGCTGATCCGGCCGCTGCACAGTCGCCAGGCGGCCTGGCGCGAACAGACCGGGCTGCTCACCACCCTGGGGGCGGACACGGTGGCCGGGCTTCGCGTGCTGCGGGGCATCGGCGGCGAAGACGAGTTCGTCGCCCGCTACGCCGCTCGCTCGCAGCAGGTGAAGCGGGCCGGCGTGCACCTGGCAAAGCTGCAGTCCTGGCTGGACGGGCTGCAGGTGTTCCTGCCCGGCATCTTCCTCGCCTTCATCGTCTGGTACGGCGCCCGCCTGGTGCTCGCCGGCGCGATCAGCGTCGGCGAGTTGGTCGCGTTCTACGGGTACGCCACCTTCCTGGTGATCCCGCTGCGCACCGCGGTGGACGCCACGCAGATCTTCGCCCGCGGGCTGGTCGCGACCCGGCGGATCCTCGACGTGCTGCGCATCCGTGCGGGCGCGCGGGACGTGGGTGAGCCGAGCCGGGCACCGGAGGCGGGCGCGGAACTGGTGGATGTGGCATCCGGTGTCATCATCGAGCCCGGACGATTCACCGGCCTCGTCGACGTGGACCCGGATGCCGCGGCAGCCGTCGCCACCCGGCTCGGCCGCTTCGCCGACACCGAGCACGAAGAAGCACCGGTGCTCTGGGGAGGAGTGGACCACACCACGGTTCCGGTCGCCGAGGTGCGCCGCCGGATCGTCGTCAGCGACGCGCATCCGCATCTGTTCCAGGGGGAGCTGATCGACGGGCTCGACGTGAAGAAAGCGCGTGACCCGGCGTTCGAGAGCACCGACACCGCCCAGTTCCGCGCGGTCAGCCGGGCGCTCGAGCATGCCGCCGCGACCGAGACCATCGCCGGGCTGCCCGCCGGGGTGCACGAGGTCATCGCCGAGCGCGGCCGCTCGTTCTCGGGCGGCCAGCGGCAGCGGCTGAGCCTGGCCCGGGCGCTGCTCGCCGACTCCGAGGTGCTAGTGCTCATCGAGCCGACCAGCGCCGTCGACGCGCACACCGAAGCGCAGATCGCCGAGAGCCTGCGCGAGGCGCGTGCCGACCGCACCACCGTGGTGGTGTCCGCGAGCCCGCTGATCCTGGACCGGATGGACGTGATCCGGGTACTGCAGAACGGTCGGCTGGTCGGCAGCGGCAGCCACGGTGAGCTGATGCGGCAGCAGGATGACGTCGGCTTCCTCTACCGCTCGGTGGTGGCGCGCAGCATGAGCGCCGCCGAACCGGACGCCGGGCTCGACCTCGACGACGCTGGCACCGGCACCATCGACACGCTCTGGCAGGAAGCCACGCAGACTGGCGCGATTTCGATCATCACCGAGCCGCCACGAGACGGAACAGCGGATGCTGCTGCCGATCGCTGACTCGAAAACCGTGCGCGCCACCGCCCGGGCGCTGATCCGCGAGCATCGCGGCGCACTGGCCAGCGTGCTCGTGCTGCACAGCATCGCCGCGCTCGGTGGGCTGGCCGGTCCGTGGCTGATCGGCCGGATGATCGACGCGATGACCGCGGGCACCGCCACCTTGCGCGGCATCACGATCGCCGCGCTGATTCTGGTCGCCGCGTACACGATGCAGGGTTTCGTCAGCCGGTTCGCGCAGAAGCAGGGGATGGTACTCGGCGAGACCGTGTTCGCGAAACTGCGCGAGCAGTTCATGGCTACCGTCGGCAGGCTGCCTTTGTCGGTGGTGGAGAGTGCGGGCACCGGCGACCTGCTGGCACGCACCACCAACGACATCTCGAGCCTCGCGCAGACGGTGCGCTTCGGCATCCCGCGCATTCTCGTCGCCGCAACGACCACGGTGCTGACCCTGGTCGCGGCATTCCTGACCAACCCGCTGGTGACGCTCGGGCTGCTGGTCGGGGTGCCGTCGATCGCGCTCGTCACCCGCTGGTACCTGCGCCGCTCCGGCAAGGGGTACCAACGGCAGCTCGCCGCGCACGCACTGCTCGGCGGGGTGATCTCGGAGACCGTCGAGGGCGCGCGCACCATTGAGGCGCTGAGCCTGGCGCCGGCGCAACAGGCGAAGATCGACGCCGCGGTGCTGGAGCGGCGCGAGTCCGAGAAGTACACGCTGAACCTGCGCACGGTGTGGCTGCCCACCATCGAGTTCTCGTTCCTGGTGCCGATTGTGGTGGTAATCGGCTGGGGTGCCTACCTGGTCTCGATCGGCGCGGCCACCGTCGGCGAGGTTACCGCGGTGGCGCTGTACGGCACCCAGCTGATCGGTCCGATGAATGAGCTGCTGCGCTGGATGGACGAGTTGCAGGTCGGCGCCACCGCGCTGTCGCGGATCATCGGTGTCGCCGATGTGCCTCCGGACCGGCATCCGGTGCCCGATGCGGTGCCCGCTGACGAGAAACTGGTGGCTCGCTCGGTGCGGTTCCGGTACGGCAACGACGGCCCCGAGGTGCTGCACGGCATCGACCTGGATCTTGCCGTGGGGGAGCGGTTGGCGGTGGTCGGCCCGTCCGGCTCGGGTAAGTCGACGCTCGGCCGGCTGATGGCCGGCATCAACGCGCCGACCGGTGGCTCGATGACCGTCGGCGGGGTGCCGGTCACCGACCTGCCGCTTGAGACGCTGCGCGGGCACGTCGCGCTGGTCACCCAGGAGCACCACGTCTTCGTCGGCACGATCGCCGACAACCTGCGCCTGGCCAAACCCGGGGCGGATGACGCGGAGCTCGAGTCGGCGCTCGCCGTCGTCGACGCACTGATCTGGGTGCGCTACATGCCCGACGGACTGGAGACGCAGGTCGGATCCGGTGGGGTGGTTCTCACTCCGGCGCAGGCGCAGCAGATCGCGCTGGCCCGGCTGGTGCTGCTCGACCCGCACACGCTGGTGCTGGACGAGGCGACGTCGCTGCTTGATCCCGGAGCGGCGCGCGACCTGGAGAGCTCACTCGAGAAGGTGCTCGCAGGCCGCACCGTGGTCGCCATCGCACACCGTCTGCACACCGCGCACGACGCCGACCGGGTCGCGGTAGTGCAGGCGGGTCACATCGTGGAGCTCGGCCCTCACGAGTCACTGGTAGCGGCCGGCGGCGAGTACGCCGCCCTCTGGGCCTCCTGGCACCACGAAGACGCGGGCCACTCGTAATCTCGTTGCTCTCCTCCCGCTGGTCCCCTCCGCTGGTTGAGGAGCGAGCGCCAGCGAGCATCTCGAAACCCACCCCCTCGGTACTTTCGCTAAACTCAACCCGTCAGCCTCTGTAGCTCAATGGAAGAGCAGTTCCGTCCTAAGGAAAGGGTTGGGGGTTCGAGTCCCTCCAGGGGCACTTGTGATCTGCGCACAAGCGTCGGCGCTAGATTCCCTCACAGCGTTGCTTCCGTCGAATTTGTCTCGCAATCGTTTCAACGCTCGTGAGCTTGCGCAGGCCCCAAGCGTTCTCGACAGCACACCTATCAAAGTGGGAGGTGGTGAACCTTCGGCAAGAGTGAGCGCCCGGTAAGCCCCATGATTTCTTTTTAGGTCCGTCCCAAGGATTTCTACATGTCAGTGGCGGATTTTCTATTTTTGTAGATCTTGCCGCCCACCTCAGTGACCGCGACGCCGAGCGACTCCAGCCTCCCGACATTCTCACGGTCAGCGATTCCGTGCATCACTGCAACCTCGGTCGTCCCCTCGACTAAAGAGCACACGGTTCGCAAATAGGGCAATCGGCAGGCGGTTTGCAACCTCGCTATCGAGTTGACGTGCCACAGCGTCCAAGTCTGCGGTGCCCCGCCCCGCGTGCCTCGGCTCGACGGCGGTCAAGTCCTCACGTAACGGATCAGGGCGGTGCCGCCTACCACCGGGCGATCCCCATGGCGACGATCACCGCACCGATCACCGCAAGGATCACGCTGGTGAGGGCCTCACCGTTGCGACTCATCCACGCCTTTACTTTCACCAGCCGAGGTTCCATCCGGGCCGGTGCCACGAGCATGGCGATCACCGGCGCTGCAACGGTCGATGCCGCGAGGAGGGTATAGATCGCGATCGGGATCAGGGCGGCTGACACAGAATCTGTATCGGCGCGAATCGAGAGCCCGGCAGCGCCAGCGAGGAGCAGCCCCTTCGGCCGCAGATTGAGGACGAACCCCAGGCCCAGCGACGTCCACGGGCCGAAGGTGTTGACCTTCTTCAGCCACTTCGCTTCTGTCGACCTCGTCGGGCGGCGTGACCTCACCCAGGTCCACGCCGCGACCCCGATGATTGCGACACCAAACAGGATCTGGAGGCCCGCAATAACCGTGTCCGGTCGGCGCGGTGAACGGGAGGTGGGAACGCCTTGGGCCAGAAGCGTGAGCAGGAATAGCACGACGAAGATGCCGACGACCCAGCCGACAAGAAACGGCAGCGCTGCCCGGCCCCGGTTGGGGGAGAGCAGGATGAAAATGCTCGCCATGATGGGCACCGAGCTGAGGGCAGCCGCCAGCGCGATTGGGAGAATCGGAAGGATCGCCTCCACTGTGCCGTCCCCTTTCCGCCTTGGGACCGAAGTGACGCCAAATCTGGCCGCACCTCCGCCCCAGTCTGCATGACTCCGGGTGGATCTGTCCGGTACTAACCGTCGCCCGCTGACGTTTGTGGGCCCACAGCGCCCTCGAGCACGAGCATCACCGCGAACACCCCCACCACGATCACGATCGCCCAGATCGCGGCCACCGCCGCGAGCACCGGAACGGATGCCGCAAGCACCAGCGCCGCAATGATGCGTATCACGGGC
>JBEVDR010000113.1:0-31528 GCA_040513215.1 Microbacteriaceae bacterium
TAGAAGAAGTCGGGCGAGGGAGTGGTGGAGTGCCGGATCGAGACGTCCGCGTGCCGGTCGAACCGGTAGCCGACGCCCCGCACCGTGCGCACGATGTCTTCGTAGGCGCCGAGCTTCGAGCGCAGCCGGCGCACGTGCACGTCGATGGTGCGCTCGTTCGGAGCATCACCGTCGTCACCATCCGACCACAGCGCGTGGATCAGCTCGAGGCGTTCGATGGTGCGGCCTTCACGCAGCACCAGGTACTGCAGCAGCTCGAACTCCTTGTAGGTGAGCGGAGCGGCCTCACCGTCGAGCACGACGCGCTTGCGGGACAGGTCAACGACGACGCCGCCGCGGGTCTTCTCCACGGTGGGCTCGGCCGTGGCCTGGCGGCGCTTGGCGACAGCGGCAGGGTCCTGCAGGGCCAGGCGCACCACGTCGACATCGCGGCCGCCAGAGCCCTGCGGGGCCAGGGCGATCGCCGCGTGGGTTTCAGAGTCGGGGGCGAGCGCCGCGGTGAGCTTCTTCAGCGCGTCGACGATCGCGCCGAGGTCGGTTCCGGCCGCGGCAGCCTTCGCCTCGTCGAGGCCGACGTAGAGCACGAAGCCTCGCGCTTCCGTGCCCTCGGGAACAGCGCGGATGCGGGGAGCAGGCGCCGCGGCGGGAGCTGCGGCAGCAGCGGGGGTGGCGTCGACGCGCGGGGCGTACGCCGAGACAGCGGTGGGACGGTCAAGGGTGGCGAGAGACATTACGGAAATCCTTAAGACAGGGATTTTGAAGGCCTCGTAATGATGAGGTTGTGATCCTTCGGTGTTTCGAGCGGTGCGGGGTTCGTTCCGTTATGAAGGAGACGTACCCGGAGTTTCAGCCCCGTTTGATGAACGGTGGCGAACTCGGCGAAGTTTCAGCCGACTAGGCACACATTCGACAACACATGACAACGCTCGCCGGCATGGTGCCAGCGGTTCCTCGGGCCTCGAATGAGGTCGGGGTGAACGCGTCGATAGTCATGTCGGACAGTTTCCGACACTTTGCGCGCGCTTGTCAAATCACAGATGGTGCTAGACCAGCCCGTACAGTCGGTCGCCGGCGTCGCCAAGTCCGGGAACGATGTAGCCGTGTTCGTTGAGGCGTTCGTCCAGCGCGCCGAGCACGATCGTGACCTCACGGCCCTCCGTCGCGGCTTCGACCGCGGCGAGTCCCTCCGGGGTGCCGAGCAGGCAGACCGCCGTGACATCCACGGCGCCGCGAGCGAAGAGGTAGTCGATCGCGGCGATCAGCGAGCCGCCGGTGGCGAGCATCGGGTCGATCACGAAGCACTGCCGGTTCGACAGGTCATCCGGCAGTCGTTCGGCGTAGGTGACCGGCTGCAGGGTCTCCTCGTCACGCACCAGCCCGAGGAATCCGACCTCGGCGGTGGGCAGCAGACGGGTCATTCCCTCGAGCATGCCCAGGCCAGCGCGCAGGATCGGCACGACGAGCGGACGCGGGTTGGCAATCGCCACGCCCGTGGTCTTCGCAACCGGGGTCTCAATCTCGACCGGAGTGACACGCACATTGCGCGTCGCCTCATAGGCGAGCAGGGTCACCAGTTCTTCGGTCAGCTGGCGGAACGTCGGCGACGGAGTGTGTTTGTCGCGCAGCACCGTGAGCTTGTGGGTAACCAGTGGGTGGTCGGCAACATGCACTCGCATAGGCTCAACGTTACTGGAGGTGGCACGTGGCCCGATACGACGACTGGATGCTGCAGGCTGTGGCCGAGGCGCGCCAGGCGCTTGATACCGGGGATGTGCCGGTGGCCGCCCTGGTTCTGGATGCGACGGGAAACGTCATCGGGACGGGCCGGAACGAGCGTGAGTTGCTGCAGGACCCCACCGCGCATGCCGAGGTGCTGGCCATCCGGAAGGCCGCGGCATCCGTCGGCGACTGGCACCTGACCGACGCAACCCTCGTCGTCACCCTCGAGCCGTGCGTGATGTGCGCCGGGGCGATCCTGTCGGCGCGGATTCCGCGGGTGGTGTTCGGCGCCTGGGACGAGAAGGCTGGCGCGGTCGGCAGCGTGCACGACCTGCTGCGGGACCGCCGCCTGCCGCACCGGGTCGAGGTGATCGCCGGAATTCAAGCGCAGGCGTGCGCCGAACTGCTCACCGACTTCTTCGAACAGAAGCGGTGAGCCAGTCGGCTGCGAGAATCAGACTCAGTCGAACAGTTCGCTCAGCCAGTTCTCCTTCTTGCGCTTCCCGTAGGGCTGCTGCTGCCCGTAGCCGCGGTTGTCATAGTCGCGCCCGCGGTCGTCAAGACCCCGGTTGTCGTATCCGGCACTGCGCGGCGGCGCGACCGGCGGCGCCTGCTGCACCGAGGCACGGTCGATGATCTTGTCGAGTTCGCCGCGATCAAGCCAGACGCCCCGGCACTGCGGGCAGAAGTCGATCTCGACTCCGGAACGGTCTGACATGACAAGCACGGAGCCGTCTATTGGACACTGCATGAGGGGATTCCTTCCGTCGCCCTCAACCTAACGATCGAAAGTGTGAAAGCTCTGACGAATCGTCAGTCGACGGCGCGGATGACGATCGCATCCGTCGACGGATGCTGGCCGGGCTTCTCGCGGTACACGTCCGGTTCGATGTAAATCACCCGGGCCACCGGGACGGCCTCGCGGATGCTCGCCTCCACCTCATCGATCGCCGCGGCCACCTGCCCGAGCTTGTCCGTGCGTGGGAACGCGATCTTCGCCGCCACCAGCAGTTCGTCGGGGCCGAGGTACAAGGTCTTCATGTGGATGAGTGCCTCGACGTCGCGGTGGGCGTTGATCACGTTGCGGATCGCCGTGACGTCGTCGGCGTGGGCGCCTTCGCCGACCACCAGGCTCTGCGTCTCGATACCGAGCACCACCGCGACGACGATGAGCAGGGCGCCGATCGCGAGGGTGCCGAGCGCGTCGAACAGGGGGTTGCCGGTGAGGATGGTGAGCCCGACGCCGAGCAGGGCGAACACCAGGCCGAGCAGCGCCGCGACATCCTCGAGCAGAACCACCGGAAGCTCCGGCGACTTGGCGTGGCGCACGAACGCCATCCAGCTGCTCTTGCCCTTGTGCGGCAGGGACTCCTTGACCGCGGTTCGCAGCGAGAACGACTCGAGCACGATAGCAATGACGAGCACCAGCACCGGCAACCAGGGCACGTCGAGCGCGTGCGGGTGGTTCAGCTTGTCGATGCCCTCGTAGATCGAGAACAGGCCGCCCACGCTGAACAGCACGATCGACACGACGAACGCCCACAGGTAGCGTTCGCGGCCGTAGCCGAAGGGATGCTCGGCATCCGCCGCCTTCTTGGCCCGCTTGCCGCCGAGCAACAGCAGCAGCTGGTTGCCGGCGTCGGCGACCGAGTGCACGCTCTCGGCCAGCATGGAGCTCGAGCCGGAGAACGCCCAGGCGATGAACTTGGTGATCGCGATTCCGGTGTTGGCCAGAAGGGCCGCGATCACTGCCTTCGTTCCGCCGCTTGCGCTCATGAGGCCCATCTTAGAATGGCCCGATGAGCGTTCAGTTGCCGACCGTAGCCATCCTCGGAACCGGATCGATGGGGGGTGCCATCCTGAGCGGCCTGGTGAAACCCGGCGTGGAGGTGGTTGGCGGCATCCGCGTCACCAACCGCTCGGTCGAGAAGGCCGACGCGCTGCGCTCGGACTCGGTGACCAGCTACGCCACCAGCGCCGAGCCGCGCGCGAACCACCTCGCGATCGAGGGGGCACGGATCGTGCTGATCGGGGTGAAGCCCGCGATGGTCCCCGACCTGCTGCGGGAGATCGCCCCCTCACTGGCGCCGGATGCCGTCGTGGTGAGTGTCGCGGCAGGCGTGACGATCAAGACGATCGAGTCGATCGTGCCGGGTGCTGTGCTGCGCGCCATGCCGAACACCCCGGCCGTGGTCGGCCGTGCGGTTACCGGGCTGGCGGCGGGAACCCGGTCAAGCGATGAGGAGCTGGCCATGGTGCAGGCCCTGTTCGAAACCGTGGGGTCGGTGCTGGTGGTGCCGGAGGAGCAGATCGACGCGCTCGGCACGATCTCGGGATCGGGCCCGGCCTACGTGTTCTACCTGATCGAGCAGCTCACCGAGACGGCGATCGGGCTCGGATTCACCCCAGAGCAGGCCGCGGTCATGGTGAACGACACCTTCCTCGGCGCCAGCGAACTGCTGGCCGCGACGGGGGAGAATCCGGCCGAGCTGCGCCGCCGGGTGACGAGCCCGCAGGGCACCACCGAGCGTGCCGTCGCCGAGTTGCAGAACGCCGACCTGAAGGGCGTGTTCGACCGGGCGACCGCTGCGGCGCTGGCCCGCACCAAGGAGCTGGCCGCCGGCGCATAAACCGCCGGCCCCTAATCCGCTGGTTGACTGGCACACCGCCGGCCCCTAAGTCGCTGGTTGAGTAACCGACGGCGAGTACTTGGCTACGCCTGCAGGGTCGCGAACTTCTCGATGTCCCGGCTGTTGCCGGAGACGATGATGAGGTCGTGGCTGGAGACGACGGTCTCCGGGGTCGCGTAGGTGAATTCCTTGCCGGGTGACTTCACACCGACGACGCTGATGCCGTACTTGCGGCGCACCTGCGACTCGGCGAGTGTCATCCCGCGCACACTCTTCGGCGGATACATCTTCACCAGGGCGAACTCGTCGTCGAACTCGATGAAGTCCAGCATCCGGCCGGAGACCAGGTGCGCGACGCGCTCGCCGGCTTCCGCCTCGGGGTAGATCACGTGGTTCGCGCCGATACGGGCGAGGATCTTGCCGTGGGACTGGCTGATCGCCTTGGCCCAGATCTGCGGAATCTTGAGGTCGGCGAGGTTCGCCGTGATCAGCACGCTGGCCTCGATCGCCGACGCCGTGGCCACGACGGCCACCGAGAAGTCCTGGGCGCCGATCTGCCGCAGCGCGTCGATGCTGCGCGCATCCGCCTGCACCGCGTGCGTCACACGCTCCGACCACTTCTGCACGAGCCCGGCATCCGCGTCGACGGCCAACACTTCGCGGCCCAGCCGGTCGAGCTGACCAGCGGTGGCTGCGCCGAAACGACCGAGCCCGATCACCAGGACCGGAGCATCGTGCGGAATTCTCTCAACCAACGATTGGCCTTTCTTCCGCCCGTCGGAACAACTGGCGGCGCTGGCTGGCCGCAAGGGCGGCAGCCAACGTCACTGTACCAACGCGACCGGCCCACATGGTGGCCGCGAGGATGTACTTGCCGGCGTCAGGCAGTTCGGCGGTCATGCCGGTGCTGAGACCCACGGTGGCAAATGCCGAGATGACGTCGAACAGCACAAAGTCGAATGGCAGTTTCGTGATCTGCAGGATGGCGATCGACGCGGTCGCCACGATGGTGGCGCCCCAGAGCACTACGCTGACCGACAGGCGCAGCACATCGGTCGGGATCCGCCGGCCGAACACCTGCATGTCTTCGTCGCCGCGCGCCTCGGCCAGTGCGGCGAGGAACAGCACGGCGAGCGTGGTGACCTTGATACCGCCGGCGGTTGACGCGGACCCGCCCCCGACGAACATCAGCATGTCCATAGTCAGCAGCGTCGAGCCATTCATCTGGCCGATGTCGACCGTCGTGAAGCCACCAGACCGGGTCATGATCGACAGGAAGGTGGCGGTCATCGGACCGACTGCCGGCTCCTGGCTGCCCAAGGTCGCCGCGTTGCTCACTTCGAGCACGTAGATCGCAATCGCGCCCAGCACGATCAGGGTGATGGTGGTGGTCAGGGTCAGCTTGACGTGCAGCGACCAGCGGTGGGGATTACGCCATCCGCGGGCCAGGGCGAAGATCACCGGGAAGCCGAGCGCGCCGAGGAAGACGCCGATCGCGAGCGCCGACAGCATCCATGGGTCGGTGGCGAATGGCGCGAGCCCTTCCGGGGTGGGGGTGAATCCGGTGTTCGTGAACGCGGATGCCGCCCAATAGAAGGATTGCCACACCGCGGTCCACAGGTCGGCTCCGGTGAGCAGCAGCCGCGGAAGGATCAGCAGGGTCACCGCAGCTTCGATGATGAGGGAGCTGATCGCGACGGTGGCGAGCAGGCCACCGATCTCACCGAGCCGGACCGCCTGCGCCTCGACGACCGGGCCATGGTGCAACCGCAGTGGGTTACTGTCGCTGGCCGCCATCAGTTTCTGGCGCAGCCCCAGCCGGCGCGACACCACCAGTCCCATGATGCTCGCCAGGGTGAGCACACCGATGCCACCGATCTGCAACCCGATGAGGATGACGATGGTGCCGAAGGTCGACCAGTGCGTGGCCATGTCCACCACGGACAAGCCGGTGACACAGATGGTGGACATCGCGGTGAAGAAGGCGTCCGCCAGCGGCGTGACTTGGCGGTCGCGCGCCGAGATCGGCAGTGACAGCAGCAGCGTCCAGATCAGGATCAGCGAACTGAACACCAGGATCGCGAACCGTGTCGAGGATGACGCGGCGAGGAAGTCGATGAAGTCGCGGACGCGACGGAGCAGCGTTCTGCGCTCCTGGGCGAGACCGCGACTCATGGTGCTCGCGGGCATGCACAACCCCCAACTGTCGGTGACAGCTTGTCATCGTACCCTCCGCGTGCCGCTTGGATACTCTGTGAGGATGGCTGACATCTTTGACGTGGTCGCCGACGCGACTAGACGCGACCTGCTCCACGCCCTCCTCGAGCGCTACAGCTCGATCGACTCGGCGACCGGCGAGATCAGCGTCGGGGAACTGGTAGACCGCCTCGGGGTGAGCCAGCCCACCGTCTCGAAGCATTTGAAGGTGCTGCGGGAGCACGGCATGGTGACGGTTCGGGAAGAAGGCCAGCACCGGTACTACCGGCTCGAGGCGGCACCGCTCGAGGAGCTGGAAGACTGGCTGATCCCGTTCCTGTCCGCCGATTTCGACGCGCAGGAGACGGCCGCGTACGCCGCCTGGGCAGGCACCGAAGTGGGCAGCAACCTGGGTCGTGCGACCGCGGAACGGCTGCATCACGCCCGCACCACGATTCATGACGCCCAGGAGCAGGTCAGCAAACGTCTGCCATGGCTGAAAAAGAAGTAGTGAGGCTGGACGCCAGTCACTCCAGCCCCTAATGTTCTGATCAAGCACTCCAGTCGCACCCGTCACGAGTGCTTGTCGAGTAAGGGACCCGAGCGATGCCGCGTGATCTGTCACAGATGCGTTTTCTCACGGTCGCCGAGGTCGCGAGTATGATGCGGGTGTCGAACATGACGGTGTACCGGCTGGTGCACTCCGGTGAACTGCCGGCCATCCGGTTCGGGCGCTCCTTCCGCATCCCGGAATCAGCGGTCGAACAGGTGATTCACCCGCCGATGTCTGACATCGGCTAAGGGAGCGATTTTCGCTTCGCCCAAACCGGGGTAGACTACCCCGGTACGTTTTTCCGCGGTTCTGAACGGACCCGGTGTTCTGTTCAGAAATCAGTGAGGTCCTTATGGGTTCCGTAATCAAGAAGCGTCGCAAGCGTATGGCGAAGAAGAAGCACCGCAAGTTGCTTCGTAAGACGCGCCACCAGCGTCGCAACAAGAAGTAGTCGCTCGACTACAGCGCTAGCCCTTCGGGGTTAGCGCTTTTTCTTTGCCCTGCTGCCGGTGTCCACTGCGCGCGCCTCACGGCGCACCCGGCGCCGTGCCTCGCGGATGCTGGACGGGTTGATCCGCAGCACCGGCCAGCTGCGGGCCTGTGCGTAGCTGGCGAGACCCGAATCCGGGTTCACCACCACCCGGTTGCCGACCAGGTTCAGCAACGGGATGTCGCTGCGTGAGTCGCTGTACGCCCAGCAGTCCAGCAGTTGCGCCCGCTTGCCGAGTGCCAACTCAGCGGCCACCACCGCCTTGCGTTCCCCGTGCATCACCGGGCCGTCGAGCTTGCCGGTGAACACCCCGTTCACCGCCTCGATCCGGGTGCCGAGCGCCCCGGTAAGGCCGAGCTTCTGCGCGATCACCCGCGCGACCACCTCCGGTGATGCGGTGATCAGCCACACCTCGTGGCCCTTGTCCAGGTGCTCACGGGCGAGCGCCACGGTTTCCGGCCACAGCCGGTGGGACAGGTCGCGGCGGTAGATCTCCTCCGCCAGGTCGTGGAGGCCCTCTTCGGTGTGCCCGCCGATCAGTTCCAGCGCGCGGTCCCGGATGCTCAACAGGTGCCGCTTGTTCTCGCCGACCGCGACGAAGCGGGCCTGGTGCCAGCCGAACCGGACCAGGTCGCGAAAGGTCAGATACCCGCGACTGAACGCCCGTCGGCCGAGGTGGTAGATGCTCGCGCCGCGCATCAGCGTGTTGTCCACATCGAAGAAGGCGATGATGGGGCTATCGCTCGGAGGCGTGGACTCAGGCATCCGTTTCATAGTAATGCGGCGCTTAGGCTGGAGCAGTGACCACCACTCTCACCCTCATCGGCAAGCCGGGCTGCCACCTCTGCGATGACGCCCGCGGCGTTGTGGAGTCGGTGCTGACCGAGTTCGCCGACGTGCGCTACGAGGAACGCTCGATCCTCGACGATCCCGAGCTGAACGCCGCGTACGCGGAGGAGATCCCCGTCGTCCTGATCAACGACAAGGTGCACAACATCTGGCGAGTCAATCCAGATCGCCTTCGCAGAGCCCTGGAGGAAGCATCCGCATGATCCGTCACATCGTCAGCTGGAAGTTGAACACCGAGGGTGAGGCCAAGCTGGAGGCGGCGACCCAGATTGCTGACAGCCTTCGCGCGCTCGTCGGCGAGGTGCCGCAGATCAAGTCGCTGAGCATCGGACCAGATGCCGTGGGCAACGGCAACTGGGACCTCGCCCTGGTCGCCGACTTCGACTCCGTTGACGACCTGACCGGATACATCGAGCACCCCGCGCACCAGGCGCTGGTGCCGTTCATCCGCTCGCACATCGCCGAGCGCAGCTGCGTCGACTTCGAGTTCTAGCCCCGCAAGGCGCTCTGCAGGCTAGGGCAGCAGGCGGTTCGGCCCGCGGAACAGGTAGGTCACCTCGCGGATCGACGACAGCTTCAGCATCAGCATCAGCACGCGGGCCAGGCCCATGCCGAACCCGCCGTGCGGCGGCACGCCGTAGCGGAAGAAGTCGAGGTAGAAGTCCAACTCCTCGGGGTCCATCCCCTTGTCTTTGGCCTGCGCGATCAGCATGTCGATCCGGTGCTCACGCTGCGCTCCGGTGGAGATCTCGGTGCCGTTGTAGATCAGGTCGTAGCTGTTGGTCAGGCTCGCGTCGCCCTCGTGACGCATGTGGTAGAACGGCCGGATGCTCGAGGCGTAATCGGTGAGGAACACGAAGTCGTGCCCGAACTCCTCCTTCACGTACGCGGCGATGCGACGCTCGCCCTCCGGGTCCATGTCGTCGTCGTGGCGGGGCACCTCGTAGCCGCGCTCGGCGACGATCCGCTTCGCCTCGGCGAGGGGGATGCGCGGGAACGGCGTCGTCGGCACCTCGAGCGTGATGCCGAACAGCGCCTCGACCTCGTCGCCGTGCTTCGCCTTGACCGCGGTGATGCCGGCGACCATCAGGTCTTCGTGCAGCTGCATCACGTCTTCGTGGCTGTCGATCCAGCTGATCTCGCTGTCGATCGAGGTGAACTCGGTGGAGTGCCGCGAGGTGAACGACGGGTCGGCGCGGAACGCTGGTCCCACCTCGAACACCTTGCCGAAACCGGCCGGCTGCGCCATCTGCTTGAAGAACTGCGGGCTCTGCGCCAGGTACGCGGTGGTGTCGAAGTAGCCCACCTCGAACAGCTCGGCGCGTGACTCAGACGCCGAGGCCATCAGCTTCGGGGTGTGGATCTCGATGAAGTCGTTGTCGATCCAGTAGTTGCGCAGCGCGTGCTCGAACGTGGTCTGGATGCGGAAGATCAGGTTCTGCTTCGGGTGGCGCAGGTCGAGGAACCGCCAGTCCATCCGCTTGTCGACGCTGGAGTCATCAGCGATCGGCGTCTCCGGGATGGCGTGGCTGGCGACATCCAGAGTGCCGATCTTGACCTCGATACCGCCGAGCTTGACCCGCTCGTCGTGCTTCAACTCACCGGTGACGGTGAGGAAGCTGCCGACGCTGAGGCCGGAGATCGTCTCGGTGATGGTGAGACGGGCGTCGGATGTCGTGTCCTCCGGGTCCACCTCGCGAACGGCCGGGTTCACCAATTGCAGCGCACCGGACTCGTCGCGCAGTACGACGAACTGCACCTTCTTCTGATCGCGCACGGTCTCCACCCAGCCGGACACGGTGACCGGTCCATCGGGAAGGGCGGCCAGGTTCTTGATGAGGGTGCGTTCAGTCACGGCAACCGAGTCTACCCGGCGCAGGGCGGGCGCTGAGGGCTTAGCGTGCTCCGTGGCGAACGTAGACTGGAGCCCGTGGTAGCGCGGCAGATTCACCTGGTTCGTCACGGCGAGGTCTTCAACCCGGACGGCGTCCTCTATGGACGCATCCCCGGCTTCCACCTGTCTGAGCTCGGCCACAAGATGGCCGCCAGTGCCGCCGATGCACTCGCCGACAAGCCGATCGGGCGGCTGTACGCCAGTCCGCTGCAGCGGGCGCAGGAGTCCGCGGCGCCGTGGTCAGCGAGGTTCGGCCTCGACATCCACACCGACGACCGCCTGATCGAACCGACGAACAAGTTCGAGGGCAAGAAGTTCGAGTTCGGCCCGCAGGTGCTCACCAAGCCGGAGTCCTGGCCGTGGATCACCAATCCGTTCAAGCCGAGCTGGGGCGAGCCGTTCGTGTCGATCGCCGCCCGCATGCTCGCCGTGATTGAGGAAGCCTCGACCGAGACGGATGACGACAGCGACGTGGTGCTGGTCAGTCACCAGCTGCCGATCTGGATGGTGCACCGCGCACTGACCGGGCAAAAGCTGTACCACGACCCCCGGCGCCGGCGCTGCCACCTGTCGAGCATCACCACCCTCGAACTGCACGGGGAGCGGTTCGTCGAGGTGAACTATCAGGATCCTGCACGAGACTTGCTCGCACAATCCGTAGATTTTGGAGCCGTGTGAGACACCGACTTCTTGTGCCCGCCGTCGCGGTCGCTTTTGCGACCCTGCTCGCCGGATGCTCAAGCGACCCCCTTGCCGCACAGTATGCGGACGGCACCACCGAGAACTACATCTCCGGCGACGGCACCGTCACCGAGATCCCCGAGGCGGAGCGCGGCAACCCGATCAGCTTCGAGGGCAAGACCGACGCCGGCGAAATGGTGTCGAGCGACGACTACGCCGACGACGTGCTCGTCGTGAACTTCTGGTACGCCGAGTGCCCGCCCTGCCGCGTAGAAGCCCCCGACCTGCAGGATGTCTACGCCGAGTTCAAGCCCGAGGGCGTCGACTTCCTCGGAGTGAACCTCTACAACGGCGCCGAGGGTTCGCTGGCCTTCGCCCGCACCTACGGCATCACCTACCCGTCGGTGATCGAGGCCGGCTCGCCCACCCCGATGCTGCTGTCGTTCGCCGGGGAGGTGTCGCCGAAGGCGGTGCCGACCACCCTGGTGCTCGACCAGGAGGGGCGGATCGCGTCGCGGATCAATGGACTCGTCGACCCGTCGGTGCTCCGCACGCTGATCAGCGACACCGTCGCAGAGGGCAGTTAGGTGGGCCCCACCGATATCGTCGCGAATGGCAGCCTGCTTCTCGCGCTTCCCCTCGCGCTGCTGGCCGGGCTGATCGCCTTCCTGTCGCCATGCGTGCTGCCGCTGGTGCCCGGCTACCTCGCCTACGTCACCGGAATCACCGACGCCCGTGACATCCGCCGCGGCAAGATGCTCACCGGCGCTGCCCTGTTCGTACTCGGTTTCAGCGTGGTGTTCCTCGGCTTCTTCGTGCTGGTCGGCTCGGTCGGCGTGTTCTTCGCCATCTACGAAGACGTGATCCTGCGCATCGCCGGAGTGATCGTCATCCTGCTCGGCCTGGTTTTCATCGGCCAGGTCACCTTCCTGCAGCGCACCTTCAAGCCCAGCTGGCGGCCCGCGGCGGGCCTTGCCGGCGCGCCGGTGCTCGGCGCCGTGTTCGCGGTCGGCTGGTCGCCCTGCATGGGCCCGGTGCTCGCCGCGGTGTCGACCCTCGCGCTCGGCGAGAGCCCCGGTCGCGCGGCGCTGATCGGCGCCGTGTACTGCATCGGCCTCGGCATCCCGTTCCTGCTCGTCGCCGCCGGACTCGACTGGGTCAGCGGCTCGCTGGCGTTCATCCGACGGCACGTGCGCACCATCAACATCATCGGCGGCAGCCTCATGATCGTGATGGGCGTACTGATGGTGAGCGGCGCCTGGCGCGCCATGATGCTCGCATTGCAGGGGGTGATCGATGGAACCGTTACGCCCCTCTGATCACATCGACTCGAAGCAGCAGCAGGCACCCGCCGGGATCACCCAGCCCAAGTTGGGCTTCGTCGGCTACCTGCGATTCTTCTGGCGGCAGCTCACCAGCATGCGCACCGCCCTGGTGCTGCTGCTGTTGCTCGCGGTCGGCGCGATCCCCGGCTCGCTGGTGCCGCAGCGCACCTCCGACCCGAACGGTGTCGTGCAGTACCAGGCCGATCACCCCGACCTGTTCCCGGTTCTGGACTGGTTCCAGCTGTTCGACGTGTACAGCTCGATCTGGTTCTCGGCCATCTACCTGCTGCTGTTCATCTCGCTGATCGGCTGCGTCATCCCGCGCACCAAGCACCACTGGCAGGCGCTCAAGGCGCGGCCGCCGAAGACACCGGCCCGGCTGCAGCGGCTGGCCGGCTACACCACGGCCGAGACAACGATGGATGCCGAGGCCGCGATCGAAAGCGCCCGCACGCTGCTGCGCAAGCAGGGGTACCGGGTGGAACGCTACCCTGTGACCGGCTCAGGACAAGCGGCTCTGTCGGTCTCTGCCGAGCGCGGGTACTTGCGCGAGACCGGCAACCTGATCTTCCACATGGCGCTGGTCGGCATGCTGTTCGCGGTCGGCATCGTCAGCGGTTTCGGCTACAACGGCCAGAAAGTGATCGTGGAGGGGCAGTCGTTCACCAACGTGCTGGCCGGCTACGACTCGTTCAGCCCGGGCCGGTTCTTCGACGAGTCAGAGTTAGTGCCCTACTCGATGACGCTGGACTCGTTCACGGCCGAATACGGCATCGACCACACCACCGGGGCGGCGGTGCCGCTCGACTATGAAGCATCCGTCACCACCACGATGAAGGGCGAAGAGCCCCAGACCGGCACGGTGAAGGTCAACGAGCCGCTCGGTATCGCCAGTAACCTCGCCTACCTGCTTGGCAACGGCTACGCGCCGATCATCACCGTATACGACGGCGAGGGCGAGGTGGCCTTCTCGCAAGCGGTGCCGTTCCTGCCGCAGGATGCCAACCTGACCAGCGTCGGCGTGGTGAAGGTGCCGGACGCGCTGCCCGAGCAGCTCGGCCTGGTCGGCTTCTTCTACCCGTGGGCCGCCGACGGGCACGGTGGTGCGCTGGCGTCGGCGCACCCGGAGACGGGCAACCCGCTGCTCACCCTGAACGTCTACACCGGCGACCTCGGCCTGAACGATGGCGTGCCGAAGTCGGTGTACGAGCTCAACACCGACGAGATGACTCAGGTCGCCGGAGCCGATTCGGATGTCGCGGCGCTTGAGCTGGCGCCGGGGGAGAGCGCCGACCTGCCGGACGGGCTCGGCCGGGTGGAGTTCACCGAGCTTCGCCGGTTCGTGAGCCTCGACATCCACGACGACCCGTCGCAGGGTTGGGTGCTCGGATTCGCGATCCTGATCGTGGCGGGTCTCGCCGCGGCACTGTTCGTTCCGCGCCGGCGGATGTGGGTCAAGGCGACCACCGCCGACGACGGATCAACCCGGCTGGAATACGCGGCGCTCGCCCGCGGTGAAGACCCCACCCTGGAGCCCGCGGTCGGCGAATTCGCCGCGAAACATGCTGAAACCCTAGAGCGTAGGATGCCTTCGTGAACGCAACACTCGATTCCATTTCAATCGTGCTCGTGTACTCGGCGATCGCCGTGTACACCCTCGCGTTCGTCTTCTTTGCGCTCGATCTGGGGCGCCGGTCCGCGATGAAACCGGCGGTCGGGCTGGCCGCGGCCGGTTCTGCGGCTGCCGTTGGCACTGCGCAGGTTCGTGCCGCGGTCGGCCCAGGCGCGGGCACCGCGGTGCTGGAGAAGCCCGCCGCACCGGCCCGCGAGAAGGCTTCGCCGAGCCTGCGGGTCGCGATCTCGCTCACCGTGCTCGGGTTCGTGATCCACCTCGCCGCGACGATCATGCGTGGCTTCGCCGCCGGTCGGGTGCCGTGGGCGAACATGTACGAGTTCTCGCTCACCATGACGCTGATCGTGACCGCGGTGTTCCTCGGCGTGCTGCTGAAGGAGGACCTGCGCTTCCTCGGCACCTTCGTGGTCGGGCTCGTGGTCATTCTGCTCGGCGTCTCCACGGTCGGCTTCTACGTCGGCGTCATCCCGTTGCCGCCGGCGCTGCAGTCCTGGTGGCTGGTGGTCCACGTGTTCGTGGCGTCGCTCGCGACCGGATTCTTCGCGATCGGTTTCGCGCTGTCGGTAGTTCAGCTGCTGCAGAGCTACCGGGAAGGCCTGTCGAGCGAGCTGAAGCAGCGCAAGCTGCGTTTCCTCCGCTCCCTGCCGACGGCCGAGCATCTGGAGAACCTGGCCTACCGGATTAACATCGTCGGCTTCATCTTCTGGACCTTCACCCTCATCGCCGGCGCCATCTGGGCAGAACGCGCCTGGGGTCGCTACTGGGGCTGGGACACCAAGGAGGTCTGGACCTTCATCATCTGGGTGCTCTACGCCGGCTACATCCACGCCCGCGCCACCCGCGGATGGCGGGGCAGCCGCTCGGCCTGGCTCGCGATCATCGGCTTCTCCGCGATCCTGTTCAACTACATGGTCGTCAACCTGGTCTTCAAGGGGCTGCACGCGTACAGCGGCCTGTAGGCCGGCGGGCCGGGCTTGCGCAGAACGGCAGTGTTCGACGACGGCGCGCCGTCTACGGGCGCCGTTCTCCGGCGAGTCGCTCCGGATCGCTGCCGTTCGGCGCACCCCCGCCGCCGGCCGGGCAGGACGGCTGGGGTAACCGGCTACTTGAGTAGTCGGGACAGCACCCGGTCGGCGAGCAGTCTGCCCCCGGTCTGGCAGGTCGGGCAGTACTGGAAGGTCGAGGTCGCGAAGATGACCTCCCGCACGGTGTCTCCGCAGACCGGGCACGCCTCGCCGGTGCGGCCGTGCACCTGCATCCGGGTGCGCTTGGAGTCCTTGAGCTCATCCGGGCGGTGGCCGGCCGCGTTGGCGATCGCCTCGGCGAGCGTACCGCGGAGCGCCAGGTAGAGCCGCTCCACCTCGTCGGGCTTGAGCTTCGCCGCGATCGCGTATGGCGACATCCGTGCCGTGTGCAGGATCTCGTCGGAGTAGGCGTTGCCGACCCCGGCAAACACCGACTGCTCGCGCAGCAGCCCTTTCACCTGGGTTCGGCGATCGGCGAGGATCGCCGCGAAGTCGGCGAGGCTGAACTCCGGCGCGGTGGGGTCGGGGCCGAGCCGGGCGATGCCGGGCACCTCAGCGGGATTGCGCACGAGATAGATCGCCAGCGACTTCTTCGTGCCCGCCTCGGTGAGGTCGAATCCTGCACCGTTCTGCAGCCGCACTCGGAGCGCGATTGGTGACTTGGTGGGTTTCAGCACCGTCGGCGGGACCTCGTCATACCAGCGCAGCCAGCCGGCGCGGGCGAGGTGGAAGACGAGGTGCAGTTCGCCGACCTCGAGGTCGATGAACTTGCCGTGCCGCCTCGCGCCGGTCACGACGCGCCCGGCCAGCTGGTCGAGCGGCGGGTCGAACGTCTTCAGTGCGGCGATCGCCGCGACGGTCGCCGACGTGACCGACTGGCCGACCGCGTGCTCCCGGAGGAACCCCACGAGCGCGTCCACCTCGGGCAGCTCTGGCACTGGTTCATCGTCTCACTCGCGTGCGACATTCGCAGCGGCCAGCCGCGCGTGGCAGCGCACGATGCGCTCCAGCCACCAGTCGCGGCGGTCGGCGGATGCCGCGTGCCATTCCAGCAGCAGCGGCGACACTTCGACCCGCTCCACTGGGATCTCGCCGTCCACCGGCAGCAGCGGCGAGTCAGTGACGTCGGCGTCGAACAAGGCCGCGGTGCCGAGGCCGCAGTCGAACTGCAGCTCGGGAATCGCGGCGGCCAGGTGTGCCCCCATCGACAGGCCCACGGAGGTATCGAGGGCGCTGGAGATCACGACCGGCAGGCCCGCGGCGTCCGCAATGCGCAACGCGGCGGTGATACCACCGAGCGGTTGCGCCTTCATCACGAGGATGTCGGCGGCCTCGGCTCGGGCGACCGCCAGCGGGTCCTCCGCCTTGCGCACGCTCTCGTCCGCGGCGATCGGGATGTCCATATAGCGCACCCGCTGCCGGATCTCGGCCAGTTCCGGCACCGAGGCGCATGGCTGCTCCACGTACTCGAGGTCGTACGGCGCCAGCGCGTGGATGGCGTGCTCGGCCTCGTCCACGTTCCAGCCGGCGTTGGCGTCGACCCGAATGCGACCCTCGGCGCCCAGGTACTCGCGTGCGGCGGCGACGCGGGCGACATCGTCGGCGAGGGTCTGTCCGCGCTCGGCGACCTTCACCTTGACGGTGCGGCAGCCGGGATAGCGGTTGAGGATGCCGCGGACCTCTTCCGCCGGAACCGCGGGCAGGGTCGCATTCACCGGGATCCGGCGGCGGTGCAGCGGGGGCTGCTCGCCCCAGCCGAAGTCAATCGCCGCGGCCAGCCAGGCGGCCGCCTCGGCGTCGTCGTACTCGAGGAACGGCGAGAACTCGGTCCAGCCATTCGGGCCTTGCATCAGCACCGCTTCGCGCACGGTGACTCCGCGGAAACGGGATGCCAGCGGCAGCTGCACCACCCTGGCCGTAGCGAGCAACTCTGTCAGCGGCGGGTGCATGCTCCCAGTCTGCCCGCTCGGCCGCGGCTAGTGTGATGAATCATGAGCCTTGACCCGCGCAACCCGGAGCCGACCACCCCGCGGCAGGCGGAACCGGCCGATCCGTGGGTGGCGCGACCAGCCGACCCGTGGGCCCCGCGACCGCAGCCGGTGCAGCCGCACACTCCGCGGCAGGCGGAGCCGGTCAACCCCTGGACTCAGCCGGAATCCTCGCAGTCGGAACCGGAGCACCGGGCACCGGCCCCACAGGAACTCGCCCCGCAGGGACCAGCGCATCGTGAACCGGCCCCGCAGGAACCGGGCCAGCAGGGCCAGCCGGGCCTGCCGGCGGACCAGGCTCAACCGGGACCGCTCCAGACCGAGTTCGCGCCGCCGGGTCCGGCGCATCGCGCCCCCCGCGACATCCGTCATCAGTTCGGGCTGGTCGCCCTGGTGACGGCGCTCGTGGCGTTCGTGCTGCAGATCGCCGCCTGGATGAGTTCGGCGGCCGGGCTGCTGCAGGTGGGCACCGTGCTGGCCTGGGTTGCTGTGGCCGTCTCCTCGGCGGCGTTCATCGGCGCGCTGGTGGCGCTGATCGCCGGTTGGCGCCGGCTGGCTGCGGCCGGGGCGCTCCTGGTCAGCCTGATTGCCAACCCGCTCGTGGTGGCCGCCGCGCTCTCGGCCGGGCAGGCGTTCACGCCTTACTAGGCTGAAGGGCATGGCAACCGCGGTATCAGACCTATTCGACCCCGAAGCGTGGACGGATGTCGCCGGCTTCGCCTCCCTCACCGACATCACCTACCACCACGACGTTTCCGGGCGCGTAGCGCGGGTGGCGTTCAACCGGCCCGAGGTGCGCAACGCGTTCCGGCCGCACACGGTCGACGAGCTGTACCGGGCGCTGGATGACGCCCGGCAGAACCCGCGCATCGGCGTGGTGCTGCTCACCGGCAACGGGCCCAGCCCGAAGGACGGCGGCTGGGCGTTCTGCTCGGGCGGCGACCAGCGCATCCGTGGCCGCGACGGCTACAAGTACGCCGAGGGGGAGACCGCATCCGGCATCGACGCCGCCCGCAGCGGCCGCCTGCACATCCTCGAGGTACAGCGGCTGATCCGGTTCATGCCGAAGGTCGTCATCGCGGTGGTTCCCGGCTGGGCGGCCGGCGGCGGACACTCACTGCACGTGGTCTGCGACCTCACGATCGCTTCGGCCGAGCACGGCAAATTCAAGCAGACCGATGCGGATGTCGGATCCTTCGATGCCGGATACGGCAGCGCCTACTTCGCCAGGCAGGTCGGGCAGAAGATCGCCCGCGAGGTGTTCTTCCTCGCCGAGGAATACTCCGCGCAGCGCGCCTATGAGATGGGCGCCGTGAACGCGGTCGTGCCGCACGCCGAACTGGAGTCGACCGCGCTCGCCTGGGCCAACACCATCCTCACCAAGTCGCCCACCGCGGTGCGCATGCTGAAGTTCGCGTTCAATGCGGTCGACGACGGCATGGTCGGCCAGCAGGTCTTCGCCGGCGAGGCCACCCGGCTTGCGTACGGCACCGACGAGGCGGTCGAGGGCCGCGACTCGTTCCTCGAGAAGCGCGAGCCGGACTGGTCGCCGTACCCCTGGCAGTACTGATGCACGCGCGAGTGGCGCGAGTGGCGCGAGCGGTGAGCGCTGCAGAAACGGCCGGGCGCCGGTGCCGCGGCGGGCGCGCTCGGCCGTTTTCGCGGCGCTCGCTGACGTGGGGCCGCCGCGCTCGGCCGATTCGACGGCGCTCGCGGGAGGTAAACGGGCTCGCGGGAGATCGGAGCGACGGATGACGCGGCCGCTGCGCGTCGTCACCGGCGAGGCGATCTACCCGGCCCTGCGCGACGCGCTCGCCGGCGGACCCGCCATCCTGCCCCGGCCCACCCCCGCGGACCCGGCTGACGAAGAGGCGGGACTGCCGGCGACCGTGCCGCAGCGGGTGGCGCTCGTGGTGGAGACCAGCGGTTCCACCGGCACCGCCAAGCGGGTGGCGCTCTCGGCCGACGCGCTGCTGGCCAGTGCCGCGGCATCCGATGCCCTGCTCGGCGGACCCGGCCAATGGCTGCTCGCCCTTCCGACGCACTACATCGCCGGACTCAACGTGCTCACCCGGTCGATCGCGGCCGAGACCGAACCGATGACGCTCGCCGGAGACCACTTCACGCCCGCCGCGTTCATCGACGCCACGGGCCGCATGGAGTGGCCGCGCCGCTACACCTCCCTGGTGCCCGCCCAGCTGTCCCGGCTGCTCGATGCCCCGGAGGCGCACCCGGCGCTGGCGAGCTTCGAGCGCATCCTCGTCGGCGGTCAGGCCACCCCGCCCGCGCTGCTCGGACAGGCGGCCGCGATAGGAGCACGGGTCACCCGCACCTACGGGTCCAGTGAGACCAGCGGCGGCTGTGTGTACGACGGCGTGCCGTTCAGCTCGGTCGAGGTGCGCGTTGTCGACGGGGAGATCCAGCTGGCAGGTCCGATGCTCGCCGAGGGCTATCTCGGCGACGCCGACCTCACCGCGCAGCGCTTCGTCGACGGCTGGTATCGCACCGGCGACACCGGCGAATTCGAGAATGGTGTGCTGCGGGTCACCGGTCGCCTCGACGACGTGATCATCTCCGGGGGAGTGAAGGTATCGCTCGGCGTGGTGGAGCGCGTTGCCCGGGAGCTGCCGGGACTCGCGGATGTCGTCGTGGTGCGCGCGCCGCACCCGGCCTGGGGCGAGGTTCCGGTGCTGGTCAGCGAGCATCCGGTCGACCTCGACTTGGTGCGCGCCGCGGTCGCGGCATCCGCCGGCCCGGCCGCCCGACCCGACCGTGTGCTGCTGGTGGAGCGGATGCCGCTGCTGCCCTCCGGCAAGCCGGATCGCCGACTGCTCGCCCAGGTCGCCGCTCAGTGACTCGGATGCCGAGCGCCGAGCCGCGCCTCCTCGAGTTCGAGAATCGTCTGCGCCGTGGTCAGCACCCGCGACGGGTAGCGGCCGCTGCTGCGCGCGCGCAGTAGCGCCTTGTACTCCGCGTGCACCACGGCCTCGTGCAGCACGAGGTATTGCAGGTGTGGAGCGGAGACATCCGGACCCTCCGCGTTCGCCCGCTCCCACGCCGCCGCAGTGCGCATCGTGGTGTCATGCCGAACCCGGTCGACGATGGTCGGGTCGACGGCGGCGTCCTTGCCGAGCAACTCGTGCGGGTGATCCAGCACCCTCAGCCCCTGCGTGCTGATCGACTCCAGCAGCGCGGCCAGCTGCTGGCGGTCCTTGCGCGGGTCGACGCCCTGGATGCCGAGCAACCGGATCAGCCACGGCAGGGTGCCGCCCTGCAGCACCAGGGTCACCACCGCCACGGTGAACGCGATCAGGATGAGCTGGGAGCGGTAGAGGGTGTCATCCGGCAGCGACTGGGCCGCGGCCAGGGTGACCACGCCGCGCATTCCCGCCCACGACAGCACCAGCCCGCCGCGCCAGTCCAGCCCCTCGGTGCGACGGCTCTCCAGGTCGGCCCGACGGCGGGTGTACACCTGCTGCAGCCGTGACCGGCGGCGCTGCCGCCGCGGGTCTGGGTCGTTCTCGTCGATGCTGCCGAGCGCCAGGTGCAGCCGGTACACGTTGTGCTCCGACCGTTTGGCGCGGTACCGCAGCACCACGATCATCGGGTTCACCCAGAGCATCCGCACGACCATGAGCACGCCGGTGAGCACCAGGCCAATACCGACCGCGTTTTGCACCGACAGCTCGGTGGGGGCGATGTCGTCGACCAGTGCCCGGAGCTCGAGCCCCATGATCAGGAACACGCCGTTCTCGAGCAGGAACTGCACGGTGCGCCAGTTGATGCGCTCACTCATCCGCGGCTGCGCCCGCACATAGCGCGGCGATTGGTGCCCCACGTAGAGGCCGGCGATCACCACGGCGATCACGCCGGACGCGTGCAGCGACTCAGCCGGGATGAACGCGATGAACGGCACCAGCAGCGAGATCGCGTTGTCGGCAAGCGTGTCGGTGAGTCGCGAGCGCACCCACACTGCCAGGAACCCGACCAGCAGGCCGATCGCCACCGCGACCACCACCGCATAGCCGAAGTCCAGCACGCCTTCCCAGACCGTGGCCACCCCGCCGGCGGCAACCGCGATCGCGGAGCGCAGCAACACCAGCGCGGTGGCGTCGTTGACCAGGCCCTCACCCTCCATCACGGTGAGCAGCCGGGGCGGCACGGCGAGCTTCTTACCGATGGACACCGCGGCCACGACGTCCGGTGGGCTGATCACGGCACCGACGGCGACGCACAGGGCGAAGTTCAGCTCGGGCAGCAGCAGGTGCAGCACGAACCCGGAGACGAACGCTGACGCGATCACCAGGAATACCGACAGGCTGGCGATCGAACCCAGGTTGCGGCGGAAGTCGATCACCGGCACCGTCAGGGCGGCGGAATACAGGATGGGTGGCAGCAACCCCAACAGGATGATCTCGTGCGGCACCTCGATCCGGGGAACCCCGGGCAGGTACGAGATGCCAGCGCCGACGAGGAGCAGGACGACGGGGGCCGCCACTCCCAGACGCTTGGCGATGGTGGAGAAGCCGACGATCAGCAGCACGGCGGCGACGATGGGGATAGCAACATCCATCCGTTCGCCTCCGCTTTCGCCCGTGTGATCGATTCTTCCACGGCGGGCACAGCGGCGGGGATCACTAGAATTCAGTGCGTGGCACATCCCAGACAGCAACGCATCGACCCGGCGAAAATAGCGCGCGGCGCGAAGAAGGGCTCGCCGGCTGCCCGCCCGAAGGCGACCGCCGCCGACTGGATCGGCGCCGCCCGCCTCCGCACCCTGTCGCTGTCGATCACTCCGGTCGCACTCGGCAGCGCCACCGCCTTCGTGGCGAACGGCTTTGACCTCACGATCGCGCTGCTGTGCCTTGCCGTCGCCGTGCTGCTGCAGATCGGCGTGAACTATGCCAACGACTACTCCGACGGGGTACGCGGCACGGACAACTACCGGGTCGGCCCGTCACGGCTGACCGGATCCGGCGCGGCTAAGCCCAAGCAGGTGTTGACCGTCGCCCTGACGTTCCTGGCCCTGGGCGCGCTCGCCGGCGTGGCCGTGATCGTGCTCAGCCAGCACTGGTGGCTGCTCGGCGTCGGCGCGCTGGCCCTGGTGGCGGCGTGGTTCTACACCGGCGGCAAGCGTCCATACGGCTACTACGGCCTGGGCGAGCTCGTGTCGTTCCTGTTCTTCGGCATCGTGGCCACGGTCGGCACCACCTACGTGCAACTCGACCGGGTCACCATCGACTCCTGGGTCGCCGCCGTCGCGATCGGGTTGTTCGTCGCCGCGGTGATGCTCGTCAACAACCTGCGCGACCGGGCGCAGGATGCGCTCGCCGGCAAGCGCACCCTGTCGGTGCTGATCGGGGACCGAGCCTCACGGGTGCTGTTCACCGTGCTGATGCTTCTGCCGTACCTCAGCCTGACGTTCTACTTCGGCCTGTTCTACTTCCGCGCTCCGCTTGTCTACTTCACGCTGCTCGCGGCGCTGCCGACCGTGCTGATCGTGCTGACGGCGAAGACGCCGCGGGAATTCATCCTGGCGCTCAAGCTGACCAGCCTGACCGCGCTGCTATTCGGGCTTGGACTCGCTGCCGCGATCGCGTTCTAGAGCGGAGCCCTCCGCAGCGGACTCGTCCACCGCGGCATCCTCGGCGGTGGCATCCGTGTCCGGCTTCTCGGGCTTCGGTGCCCGCTGCGGCTGCTTGATGAAGATGTACGAGACGCAGAGCGCGATGATCGCCGCGGCAAAGCCGGAAATCCACAGGTCAACGCGGAGCAGCATCAAGATCGCGAAGACGCCGAGGAACAGGACAATCCGGGCGATCGAGTACAGGACCCACTGGGTGCGCGAAGACATCCCTCCAGTCTAGAAGACCCTTGACAGGGCCGGATGCGGCTCCTACAGTTGTAATCAACACGTTTGTTGATTAACGCTGTGATTGATCAAGGAAGTGGTTGTTCAATGGTGAAGGATCCGGACGCGGAGGAGCGACTCGACAGGGCATTCATGGCCCTCGGTGACCCGGTGCGCCGGGGCATCATCGCCCGACTTAGCCGCGGACCTGCCACCGTCAACGAACTGGCCGAGCCGTTCAACATCACCAAGCAGGCCGTGTCTCGGCACATCCAGGTGCTCGAGCACGCCGAGCTCGTCACGCGCACACGCGACGCGCAACGGCGGCCGGTGCACCTGAACGCCGCTCGGCTCGAGGCGCTCACCGCCTGGATCGACAGCTACCGATTGACCCACGAGCAACAGTTCCGCAACCTCGACAGTGTGCTCGCAGAAATGACCGGCGACGACGCCGGCGCCAACGAAAGGGAGAAGAAATGACCAACGCACTGACCGTCACCGCCCCAGAGGGCGTGCCGTTCATCGACTTCGAACGCGAATTCGACGCCCCTGTCAGCGCGGTATTCCGCGCCTACGAGGACCCCGAACTGATCAAGCAGTGGCTCGGCCCCGACGGGTATGAGGTACAGATCGAGCGCTTCGACTTCCGCACCGGCGGCGGGTACCGCTACATCCACCGCGGACCCGACGGCGAGTACGCCTTCAACGGGGTCTTCCATGTGGTGCGCGAGAACGACTTCGCCATCCAGACCTTCGAGTTCGAAGGGTTCCCGGATGTCGTCAGCATCGAAGCGATCACCTTCGAAGACCTCGGCAACGGGCGGTCCAAGGTTCGCGGTCACTCGGTCTACCCCAGCCAGGAGGCTCGCGATGGCATGATCTCCAGCGACATGGAGATGGGCATGCGCGAGGGCTTCGACCGGCTGGACGGGCTGCTCGCGGCCGCCTGAACGCTGAGATGAACGGATGCCGGCAGCCCGCCGCATCCGTTCATTGCGTCGTCGGCACACTGAACGATTTGGTGACGATGAGGGTTGGCCTTCAGCAGGCTCTCGGGTACACGAGCGAGAAATCGCCGTAGAATCTGGGTATGACCCGCCTATTCGTCGTTCTCGCCGTGGTTATCGTGGCGTTCACGGTGTATGCGGTCATCGACTTGATCATGACCGACAAGTCTCGCGTGCGCGCTCTGAACAAGGGCCTGTGGCTCGTCATCATCGTGCTGATACCGGTGATCGGTGGCGTGTTGTGGCTGACCCTCGGGAAGTCGCGCCGTCAGCCCGGTGGGCCAGCCCGGCGGCTGGCGCCCGATGACGACCCGGAATTCCTGAACGGAATCATCAGGGACCGCGAGACAGAGGAACGAATTCGCAGGCTGGAGCAGGAGCTCGCCGATCTCGACGATGACACTCCCACCAAGGAGTGAGTCGCCGGCCACCGCGTTCTCGGTGGCCCTGATTTCGCATTTCATCCGCCTCGGCGTGCGCGACATCGTGCTCAGCCCCGGCTCGCGCTCACAGGCGCTCGCCCTGGCCGCCGCGGCGTTCGAAGCCGCCGGACGGGTGCGGTTGCGGGTGCGCATCGACGAGCGGGCGGCCGGGTTCCTCGCCGTCGGGCTCGCCGTGGAATCCGCCTCCCCGGTCGTGGTAATCACCACCTCGGGCACCGCGGTCGCCAACCTGCACCCGGCCGTGCTGGAGGCCCACCACGCCGGCATACCGCTGATTGTGGTGACCGCCGACCGGCCTGAAGAAATGCGCGGCATCGGCAGCAACCAGACCACCCGGCAGGCGGGGCTGTTCGGCCTCGCCACCGAGGCCGCGTGGGACATCGGAGCACCCACCGGCCAACCCGGCGAGACGGATGCCGCGGCCCTGCTCGCCCGCGACGCCGTGACCGCCGCAGCCGACGGCCCGGTGCACCTGAACCTCGCCTTCACCGAGCCGTTGTCCTCGGCGCTCGCCGCGCTGCCCGAGATCGACCCGGCCGACCCCGTGCTGCCCGCAGAACACCGCGTCGCAGCCGCGGCGTCCGCGGCCAGCGATCCGCAGACCGCGGAGCTGCACCCGGAGCCGGGCACGATCGTGATCGCCGGCCAGGGCGCCGGCGAGACCGCCGAGCAGACCGCCCGATCGCTCGGCGCCCCGCTCATCGCCGAGATCGCCAGCGGCGCGCACTTCGGGCCGAACCTCGCGGTCGCCTACCGGGAACTGCTGCGCCACCCCGAGTTCGGCGGCCAGGTGCAGCGGGTGATCGTCTTCGGTCACCCCACCCTCAGCCGCGAGGTTCCGGCGCTGATCGAGCGCGACGGCGTGCAGACCCTCGTCGTGCGCTCACCGGGCGCCGATGACTACAACCCCGGGCACCGGGTGGCCCGGTTCGTCGACTCGATCACCGTCGACGGCAACGCCACCACGAACGCCACCGCCGACCCGGCATCACCCGAGCTGCGCCGCTGGGTGGGCCGCTGGGTGCACTCCAGCCGCCACCTGCTCGACGAAGACCAGCAGGAGCCGGCCCCGGATGTCGCGGCATCCCGCTCCGCCGACCGCCTGGATCGCGCCGCCTTCGCCCGCGCCGAACTGGCAGCGGTGCGGCAACCGGTCAGCAGGCGGATGCTCGCCGAAGCGGTCTGGCGCGCCAGCTGGCCGCACGATCGCCTGGTGCTGGGGGCATCCCGCCTGATCCGCGACGCCGACAAGGTGGTGCCGGGCAAGAAGCTGCGGGTGCACGCCAACCGGGGTCTGGCCGGTATCGATGGCACGGTGTCGACCGCCATCGGCATCGCCCTCGCCGCGGAGGCCGCCGGCGCGCACGGCACGACCCGGGTGCTGCTCGGTGACCTCACCCTGCTGCACGACGTCGGCGGACTGCTGTTCGGTGACGGGGAACCGCGGCCGCGAGTCCAGGTCATCGTCGGCAACGACGGCGGAGGCACCATCTTCGACGGCCTCGAGGTGGCAGCCACCGCCGCGCAGCCGGCGATCGACCGGGTGCTGTACACGCCGCAGCGGGTCGAGCTGAAGGCGCTCGCCGAAGCATACGGCTGGCAGTACCGGCGGGTGACCACCCGCGGCGAGCTCGATCAGGCGCTCACCGCGCCCGACCCGCAGCTGCTGATTGAGGTTCCCCTGCCGCGCTGATTCTGGCGGGGACTAGCATCGCCATATGGATGACCTGCTCAGAGTAGAGCCCGGTTTCACGCTCGCGACAATGGACCCCAACGCCACGCCCGGTTTCGACGGCACCAAGCAGGAGGGCCAGGTAGCGCTCGAGGAGGGCGTCGCCGAACTCGGCACCCTGCAGGAGATGCTCTTCGCCGAGAGTCGAGGCGCAGGCCGAAACCTCAGCGTGCTGCTCGTGCTGCAAGGAATGGACACGTCAGGCAAGGGCGGAATCGTGCGCCACGTCGTCGGGGCGGTCGACCCACAGGGCGTGGACCACGTCGGTTTCAAGGCGCCTACGCGGGCCGAGCGCCGACACGACTTCCTCTGGCGCATCAAGCGGAAACTGCCCACCCCGGGAATGATCGGCGTGTTCGACCGGTCGCACTACGAAGACGTGCTGATCCAGCGGGTGCGGCAGCTGGCTCCGCCGGAGGAAATCGAGCGCCGCTACGACCTGATCAACAAGTTCGAAGCAGATGTCGCGGCATCCGGCACCTCCATCATCAAGGTAATGCTGCACATCAGCTCAGACGAGCAGAAGGCCCGCCTCACGGCGCGGCTTGAGAACCCGGACAAGCACTGGAAGTACAACCCCGCGGACGTCGACGAACGGAAGCGCTGGGATAAGTACAGTGAGGCGTACCAGATCGTCCTGGAGCGCACCAGCACTGCCGTGGCACCGTGGCACGTGGTTCCGGCGGACAAGAAATGGTACGCGCGACTTGCTGTGCAGAACCTGCTGCTCGACACGCTGCGCTCTCTCGAGCTGGAGTGGCCGAAGGCCGGCTTCAACGTGGAGGCCGAGAAGAAACGGCTGGCAAAGACGTAATCGCCTAGCTGCCGCCGAACGCCTCCACGATCGGGCGGAACTTCATCCGGGTCTCCACCAGTTCCCACTCCGGATCGGAATCCGCCACGATCCCCGCCCCGGCGAACGCGGTGACCGTTCCGTCGGCCGACACCTGCGCGCCGCGCAGCGCGATCGCCCACTCGCCGTCACCGTTCGCGCCGACCCAGCCGACCGGTCCGGCATAGCGGCCGCGGTCGAACGGTTCCAGCTGGTCGATCAGCTCCAGCGCCGACCCGGTGGGGGTGCCGGCGACCGCGGCGGTCGGATGCAGGGCAGCCAGCAGGTCGAGCGAGGTTGCCCCATCGCTCAGGGCACCCTCGACATCCGTCGCGAGATGCCACAGGTTCGGCAGTTTCAGGGTGAACGGCACCTCGTCGAAGGTCACCGCGCGACTGTGCGGCCGCAGTGCGGCGAGCACGCTCTGCACCGCGAACTGATGCTCGTCCAGGTCCTTGGTCGAGGTGGCGAGGGCGGCCGCGGCATCCTCATCGCTGGCCTGGTCGGTGCCGCGAGCCATGCTGCCGGCCAGCACCCGGGCGCTCACCGTGTTGGAGATCACGCGCACCAGCGTCTCCGGGCTGGAGCCGAGCATGCCGTCCACGGCGTAAATGTGGGTGTCGGGGTAGCCGAGCGCCAACGCGGCCAACACCCGGCGGAGGTCTGCGGCATCCGGCAGCTGGCCGGTGAGGGTGCGGGCGAGCACCACCTTGCTGAGATCGCGGTGGCGGATGCGCGCCACCGCGTCGGCCACCGCCCGCTTGTAGCCGTCGCCATCGAAGCCGCCGGGCGCCAGGTCGACCGTGAACGGATGCCCCCACGGTGCGGCGGTCGGGATCGGCGCGGCAGTGCTGCTGTCGATCGCCGCGTCCACGCTGACGCGGGTCAGCCAGCTGGCGCCGTCGCGACGGCCGATGATCAGCGTCGGCACGATCAGCACACTGGTCTCGGCCGAGCTGGCACTGAAGGCGAAGGTGCCCAGCGCAATCAGGCCACTGCCCGGCACACCGACCGGGTCGGTCACCGAGGCGGCGTCAACGACCCGTTTCCAGGCGGCTGCGGCATCCGTCATCCGGCTCGGCCCGCTGAACTCCAGCCGCAACGCCTCGCCGAAACCGATCACCCCCTGCCGGCGGCGCAGGAAGACCAACGGATGCCGCGGATCAACCAGCGGGATCATCGGCGTGATGTCTTCGATGGCTTCGGTCACGACCGTCAGCACGGGAACGGGTCGCGAACGGTCAGTCACACCTCCAGCGTAGCCGCGTGCCGACGAGCAGCTGGCGCTGTGCTGACAGGCAGCCTCCTCCGCCGCCGACTCGAGGCTGACTGAACCCAAGTAGCATGGAGGGCGTGAGTAGAGCCGACATGAACAAGCAGCCCTCAGAGGTCGCGGGCATGTTCGATGATGTCGCTCCCAAGTACGACCGCACCAACGCCGTGCTGTCGATGGGGAACGCGGCATTGTGGCGGATGGCCACCGTGCGCGCGATCAACCCGAAGCCGGGGGAGCGCGTCTTGGACATCGCGGCAGGCACCGGAACCAGTGCCGTCGCCATCGCTCGAACCGGCGCCGACGTGGTCGCGCTCGACTTCTCCCGCGGCATGGTCGAAGAGGGCCGCCGTCGCCACCCCGACATCGAGTTCATCGAGGGCAACGCCGAGGCGCTGCCGTTCGGTGACGAGGAATTCGACGCGGTCACCATCAGCTTCGGGCTGCGCAACGTGCAGCATCCCAAGCTGGCACTCGATGAGATGTACCGGGTGCTGAAGCCCGGCGGCCGCGTGATCATCTGCGAGTTCAGCAAGCCTCCCATCGCGATCATGCGCGCCAGCTACTCGGTCTACCTGAAGTTCGTGCTGCCGAAGGTCGCCGGGGTCACCGGCTCCAACTCGCCGGCATATACCTACCTCGCCGAGTCCATCGCCGAGTGGCCCGATCAGGGCACGCTCAGCCAGTGGCTCCGCGCCGCCGGATACTCTCGTGTGGCATACCGCAACCTCACCGCCGGTGTCGTCGCGCTGCACCGCGGGCACAAGCCGGCCGACGCGAAGATCCGCGCCTCCGTCGCGAACCGTCGCAAGCAGACGCGTCGCACCACATCGCCCACCGAGCCTCCCGCACAGGCCACCTGATCAGATCGGCAACCCAGTGAATACGAGCGTCCCGCTGGCTCGTCGCCGCAACACCCTGACCTCCTCGTTGGGACTGGGCGAAAAACTCTTCGCCTCGAGTGATGAGCGCCGCTTCGCCGCCGCGATCGAGAAGGGCCTCGCCCTGGTCGAAGAGGGCCTGCTGACCGAGATGTCGTTCGCCGACAACCTCGCGGATGTCACCAGCCGGTACCTGCTCGAGGCAGGCGGCAAGCGGGTGCGGCCGGTGCTCACCCTGCTCACCGCACAGCTCGGTGACGGCAACACCGGTGAGGTCATCACCGCGGCCGAAGCAATCGAGATCACCCACCTGGCGTCGCTGTACCACGACGATGTGATGGATGACGCCCCGATGCGCCGCGGGGTGCCCTCGGCTCAGGCGAAATGGGGCAACTCGGTCGCCATCCTCACCGGAGACCTGCTATTCGGTCGCGCCAGCAAGCTGATGGCCAGGCTCGGAACGCACGCCATCGACATGCAGGCCGACACCTTCGAACGGTTGTGCCTCGGCCAGCTGCACGAGACGATCGGGCCGGACGACGGCCAAGACCCGGTGCAGCACTACCTGCAGGTGCTCGCCGACAAGACCGGCTCGCTGATCGCCGCCGCCGCGCGGGTCGGCGTGCAGTACTCGGGAGCACCCGAGGAGTACCTGGACCCGGTCACCGAGTACGGCGAGAAGATCGGCGTCGCGTTCCAGCTGATCGACGACGTCATCGACCTCGCGCCGAAGGACGACGGAACCGGCAAGAGTGCCGGCACCGACCTGCGCGCGGGCGTATCCACGCTTCCGCTGCTGTACCTGACCGAGCAAGCGGCAACGGATGCCGCATCCGCCGCCCTGCTCGAGCGGATCGATCACGCGGTGCAGGCCGGCGATGACGCCGCCGTGCAGTCGGCGGTCGCCGACCTGCGCCAGCACCCCGCCACGCAGCGCACCCTCCACGAGGCGCACGCCTGGGCGAAGGCCGCTGTCGCCGCGCTGGAGCCGCTGCCGCGCGGACCGGTCAAGAAGGCGCTGGTCAGGTTCGCCGACGCGATAGTGGAGCGCTCGAGCTAACAGCACCCGCTCAGCTTCTGACCGGGGCGAGCGCCAAGACTTGATGAGATCCCTTCGATACGTCAGGGACGAATTCTGAAAGGAAACACACCGTGACCAAGCTGAGGCTGGCCATTGTCGGTGCCGGACCCGCGGGCATTTACGCCGCAGACATCCTGCTGAAGTACGAAAAGCACTTCGACGTGTCGATCGACCTGTTCGAGCACCTGCCCGCACCGTACGGCCTGGTTCGGTACGGCGTGGCCCCCGACCACCCCCGGATCAAGGGCATCGTGAACGCCCTGCGCGACGTGCTCGACCGCGGCGACATCCGCATCTTCGGCAACGTGCTGTACGGCCGCGACATCACCCTCGACGACCTGAAGAAGCACTACAACGCGGTGATCTTCGCCACCGGTGCGGTGCGCGATGCTGACCTGCGCATCCCCGGGATCACCCTGCCGGGCTCGTACGGCGCCGCCGACTTCGTCAGCTGGTACGACGGCCACCCCGACTTCCCACGCGAGTGGCCGCTCGAGGCCCAGGAAGTCGCCGTCATCGGCAACGGCAACGTGGCACTGGACGTCGCGCGCGTGCTTGCCAAGCACGCCGACGACCTGCTGCCGACCGAGATCCCGGCCAACGTCTACGAGGGCCTGAAGGCCTCACCGGTGACCGACGTGCACGTGTTCGGCCGGCGCGGTCCCGCGCAGGTGAAGTTCACCCCACTGGAACTGCGCGAACTCGGCGAACTGCGCGACGTCGACATCGTGCTCGACGAGGAGGACTTCAACTACGACGACGCCTCGAAGCTGGCGATCGAGAGCAACAAGCAGGTCATGGTCATCGACCGGGTGCTCACCCAGTGGCGCCAGCGCCAGGCCGAACGGCAGGCCGGGGGAACGCAGGCGTCCCGACGGCTGCACCTGCACTTCTACGCCAAGCCGCTCGAGGTGCTCGGCAACGGCAAGGTGGAAGGCCTCCGCTACGAGCGCACGGCGCCCGACGGCGAGGGCGGCATCGTCGGCACCGGCGAGATCCGCGAGCTGCCGCTCCAGGCCATCTACCGCGCGGTCGGCTACTTCGGGTCGCCGCTTGATGGCATCCCGTTCGACGAACGCCGCGGCGTGATCCCGAACCACGAGGGCCAGGTGCTCGACGACGAGAACCAGCAGGTGCACGGCGTTTACGCCACCGGCTGGATCAAGCGCGGACCGGTGGGCCTGATTGGGCACACCAAGTCCGATGCGATGCAGACCGTGCAGCACCTGGTCAACGACCAGGGTAATTGGTGGCTGCCGTCGCACCCGGAGGAGTCGGCGATCGTCGAGCTGCTCGAGTCGCGCGGCGTGGAGTTCACCTCGTTGGAGGGATGGCACTCGCTCGACGAGCACGAGCGCGCGCTCGGTGAGCCGGAGGGCCGTGAACGCATCAAGGTCGTTCCGCGCGACGAGATGGTGCGCATCTCGCGTTCATAACAGGCGCAT